>NZ_CP024190.1:1843802-2151103 GCF_003391395.1 Mycobacterium marinum | reverse complement strand
CGGGACTGGTGTTCGCCATCACCATGGCCTCGATGATCGTCAGCGATCTGCGGATCATCGGCCAAGTCGGCACCACCATCAGTCTGGGCCTGCTGTTCGACACCCTGATCGTGCGCGCATTCATGACGCCGTCCATCGCCGCCCTACTCGGGCGCTGGTTCTGGTGGCCGCTGCAGGTGCGAACCCGGCCAACCAGGCCCACCGCAGTCAAACCCCGCCTGCCTGATCCCCCGGATCATTTGCCATCGCTTGGCGCACGTCACCCAACCCGGCGGCTGCGCGCCTTGTCGACTGAGACCCTCAGCCCCGGCTGATCCACTCCTCGAGGATCTGCGCTGCGGGTTTCGCCCCTTCGACGAGCAGCGAAACGTGGTCCACCGCGACCGTGCGCACGGTATTCGATGGCGACCAAGGCTCGGTGGCGGGATACGTAATATCACCCGCGCCATAAGGCATCACCCACGGCCGGGTGCATTGCACGAATAGCACATCGGATTCAAGAGGCCCATCGTACATATTGGGAAGCAGATCCGACCAGCTGACTACGGCAGTTAGCCTGGTGGCATGAAATAGATCCTGTCCGCCACTTTCCCCGTACACGTCATAAAGTATTTCTCTGGTGAGAAGTTCAGTTAGTTCGGGATCGGATTCCTTGTGACTATCGAGCAAAGCCACACCGGCGAGATTGCGATTTCTGACATCCTCAAAATGTTTGCCGAGAGCATAGGCGAACTTTCCACCCGATGATTGCCCCGCGAGGACGAAAGGCTCATCACCGACCAGTTCGACGACGATCCGAGCGAGGCACTCAACCGCGGCTTCCGGGGAGTCGGGCAGTGGCTCACCGCGGGCGAAACCGGGCAAGGGTATGGCCGAGACGGCTCGCACTCCCCTGAATTCTGACGCAATTGTTGCATAGTTATGCACTCCGCTGCTGAAGACCGACGTGCACAGGAAGATCAGATGGGGAGCCTTGGGCCCGCTGGTGAAGGTCGTCGGAACGGCGGTCGGCCAGGTCCGGGCGCCGGACTCGGATTGAACCGCCAGTCGTAGCTGAGACGCCGAACGCAGCAAGTGCATTCCCTCGCTGATCCGCCCTGTGGTGATCGCCCCCTTGAGGAGCGCTTCGAACGAATCCCTGGTTGATGCGTCGTCCCCATCCCCAGCCGGACCGCACCGGGCCGGGTTGGGGTGCTGCAGCAAAGCTTGCGGCGGGTGGTGTTCGCAACCCGCCACCTCAGCGTCCCTCAACATGTGAGCCAGGCCTCGAACGGTCGGGTGGTTGAAGACGTCCACCGGAGGCACATCCCGGTCGAACGCCTGGCTCAGGCGCGAAGCCAGCTTCACGAACCCGACCGAGTCCAGGCCCTGCTCACTGAGGGGTTGGTCGATGTCGACCCGGGCAGCCCGAATTCCGAAGACCGCGGCCACCTGGTCGCGCACCGACGCCAGTAGCGGGTCGCCCGGAGCTGCCGGCCAGGCTCCGGCCGATGTGACCACTGGGCCGGCCGTCCCCAGTTCGTCGTCGGGCACGTCCGGCGGCCCCGCGTCCTCGAGGCGTGCCACCAGCAGCGCCTCGGCTTCCAGGGTGCCGTCCAGCAGGCGGGTGCGGCATCTGGCACGCTGCACTTTCCCGCTGGTCGTCTTGCTCACGCTGCCGGGCGGCGCGACCACCACCGCCGAGCAGCGCAACTGGTGGTTCTTCAAGACAACTGCCTGCACCTCATCGGCCACCCCCGACAACATCTCGGTGGCGATATCGGCTTTCACCTCGACGAGCACCGCAAGCCCCTCGACCTCGCCGGCATCGCCGGCATCGACTGCGAAGGCTGCGATCCCGCCCGGCCTGATGGCTGGGTGACAGTCACGCAGGCTCTCCTCGATGTCTTGGGGATGGATGTTGCGCCCGGCCAGGATGAGCAGGTCTTTGAGGCGACCGCACACATACAGCTCGCCGTCATGCAGGAGTCCCAGGTCACCGGTTCGCAGGTAGCTGCGGCTGTCGTCAGACCCGGCGAGACGGGCGCCGAAGGTGTCGCGGCTCTTGTCCGGCAATCCCCAGTAGCCCGCCGCCTTACTCGGAGAATCCACCCAGATTTCGCCGACCTGCCCGTCGGCCAGCGGCACGTGGAGTTCGGGGTCCACGATGCGCACGTCGACGTCGTCGGCCACCTGGCCGCAACCAATCAGCACCTGGCTACCGGGACCATCGGCAGGAACCGCCAGCCGCTGCGTTTCCAGCTGATGGCGGTCGACACTGAGCGTCGAACGCCCGAACATCGTGACAGCGACGGTGTGCTCGGCCAGGCCATAGGAGGGGCAGAATGCATCGCGACGCAGCCCGGTTCCGCTGAAGGCATCCAGGAAACGGCTGGTGGTGTCCTCGCGTACCGGTTCGGCCGCGCTCATGACCACCTGCAGCGAACTCAGATCCCATGCCGCACGTTGCTCGGCGGTGGTCTTACGCACCGCCAGTTCGTAGGCAAAGTTGGGGGCGGCGGTGTGGGTGGCACGCACCCGATCCATGACGTCGAACCACAGCGCGGGCCGTTGCAGGAAGGTCAACGGCGACATCAGGGTGACCTCGCCACTGCCCGCCAAACCGCTCAGGATCACGCTGATGAGTCCGAAGTCGTGATACGGCGGGAGCCAGAAGACGCCCCGGGCATCCAGTCCGAGCCCTAGCAACCGACGGTTGAAATCGACCTGATGCGCCAGGTTGCCATGGGTGATGACGACACCCTTGGGGTCTGAGGTGGAGCCCGAGGTGTATTGCAGCAAAGCGGGGGCGTCAGGGCTCGGGGACCAGCCGCGGCCCGGCGCGCCGGGGGTGCCCGGTCCGCGCATTCGGCGGCCGCCGATACCCCGCGAGGTGATGTGCCAGGGCAGATCCCCAGGCCAGCCAACCGTGCTTCCGGTCACGATGGACCTGGCTGTTCCGAGCCAGCGAGCGTTCGCATACCGCCGACTCGTCAGCACCGCTTTCGCACCGCTGCTGGCCACCACCCGCTGCATCCGGTCGACGGTCTTCTGAGGGTTGATCGGGTCCGGCGGGTAGATCGGGACGGGAACAACCCCCGCTGCGAGGCATCCGATCAGGCCGCGCACGAAGTCCAGACCGGATGGATATGCAAGGATCGCCCGGTCCCCCGGCTCCAGTCCGCAGTGGTGCCGCAGAAACTCGGCCACCTCGCCCATGTCGCTCACCACATCAGCACGGCTCATCGATTCGGCGACTCGCCCTTTTTCGTTGACGAACGAGATGGCGGTGTTGGCGGGTATGCACGCCGCGAGTTCCCTAAACCGGTCTAGAAGTAACGACATAGCTGTGGCCTCAGTAGTTGTACATGAAATCATTCGGACATCAATCAGTGGCGCAAATGCGATGGCCGCTCCACTGCGTTGAACGGTAACAGTTCGCCGATCGCCTCGGCGGCCAAACCAAGATTCTCGGTACCGCGACTTGGGAGCACCCTCGAGGGGCCTGTTTGACGCCGGGATGCCCGTCGGTATCAAGCGGAAGAAGAGATGGTGGTGCCAATTATATTGTCGATAGAACCTGAATCTACATTTACATATTTCTCGCAAACTCGAACACGCTCGAATGGCCCATTTCCGAGGAAGTGGCCGACGACGCAACCCCCGGGCAAAGGCGCGCATGCGCCCCCTCGAGTCGAGCCGAGATCCCGCTGCATCATCTCGACAAGCATTGCGTGCCTTGAGGATCGGTCCTTGGCGCGCGTGGATCCGCGGGGCGGGCGATGCCACCCACCAGCTCATCGACGAGTGCGCCCAACACGACGTCTTCTTTCCGACCGGACAGCCGGGCCAGATAGCCTATCGCCAACTAGACACCGACGTCTCGGCATCGTCCGGGGAAAGGGTAAACGGCCCAGAATGGAAACCTACGACCTCGCGATCATCGGAACGGGCTCGGGCAATAGCATTCTCGACGAGCGCTATGCCGGAAAGCGAGCAGCGATCTGCGAGCAAGGCACCTTCGGCGGCACCTGCCTCAACGTCGGGTGCCTGCCAACAAAGATGTTCGTCTACGCCGCCGAGGTGGCCCAGACCATTCGGGGCGCGTCGCGCTACGGCGTCGACGCGCACATCGACCGGGTGCGCTGGGACGACATTGTCTCGCGGGTCTTCGGCCGTATCGATCCAATCGCGCACAGCGGCGAGGACTACCGACGCTCGGCACCCAACATCGATGTATACGGCTCCCATACCCGGTTCGGGCCGACCCAGGCTGACGGACGCTACCTGTTGCGGACTGCGGCCGGCGATGAGTTCACCGCTGACCAGGTGGTGATCGCGGCCGGGTCACGGCCGGTGGTTCCCCAGGCCATCGCCGAATCCGGCCTGAAGTATCACACCAGCGACACCGTCATGCGTATCGCCGAGTTGCCCGAACACGTCGTGATCGTTGGAAGTGGTTTTGTGGCTGCCGAATTCGCGCATGTGTTCTCCACGCTAGGCGCACGAGTCACCTTGGTGATCCGGGGCAGCTGTCTGCTACGCCATTGCGACGACACCATCTGTGAGCGGTTTACCCGCATCGCGTCGACCAAGTGGGAACTACGCACGCACCGCAACATCGTGGGCGGGGAAAACCGTGGCTCGGGCGTCGTGCTGCAGCTCGACGACGGCTCAACCATCGACGCCGACCTGCTCCTGGTGGCGACCGGGCGGGTTTCCAACGCCGATCTGATCGATGCCGAGCAAGCCGGCGTCGCGGTCGCCGACGGCCGAGTAGTGGTCGACCAGTACCAACGGACTTCCGCGCGTGGGGTTTTCGCGCTCGGAGACGTGTCCTCGCCGTACCAGCTCAAGCACGTAGCCAACCATGAAGCCCGCGTTGTGCAGCAGAATCTGCTTTGCGACTGGGACGACACCGAGTCGATGGCCGTCACCGACCACCGGTTTGTCCCCGCTGCGGTGTTCACCAGCCCGCAACTGGCTGGGGTCGGGTTGACCGAAAATGAAGCCGTGGCAAAGGGCCTCGATATCACCGTTGCGATACAGGAGTACGCCGACGTCGGGTACGGCTGGGCGATGGAGGACACGACCGGGTTCGTGAAGCTCGTGGGCGACCGCGCCACCGGTCGGCTCTTGGGCGCCCACATCATGGGCTATCACGCATCGACGGTGATCCAACCGTTGATTCAGGCGATGAGTTTCGGGCTGACCGCGGCCGAGATGGCCCGCGGCCAGTACTGGATTCATCCCGCGCTGCCCGAGGTGATCGAAAACGCCCTGTTGAATCTGCGCTGACCTCGACTAGCGGTCTGCCTGTTCCGGCTTGTCCGCCACGCTGTCTTGACACGCCGGACACAACCCGCGCAGCGTCAGTCCGGCGCGCTCCGAGAGCGCGAAAGAACTGCCCGCCATCGCCTGCTCCAGCGCCGAGCTCAGCTGTCGTGCGGGTACTTCGATGATCGCCGCGCATTTGGTGCATACCGCGTGGTGGTGGGCGGCGGTGGCCAGTCCGTAGGTGGTGACGCCCCCATCGAGGGTCAGCGCGTGCAGCACCCCCTGCTGCACCAGAGTGGTGACGGTGCGATAAATGGTTGCCAGGTCCGGCGGCTGTGCACCGGCGGGAAGCCGCGCGGCCAGCCGTTGATGGATCTCGGCCACCGACAGGTGCCCGTTGACCGGTTCGAGCACCGCCAACACCTGGATGCGCGACGCCATCCGCCGCAACCCGCGAGCGCGCAGCAACTCTCCGATGCGTTCGGTGACGGCCGGGTCCAGCCCCGGCGGCGTTGTCGTCACCTATTCAGTGTCGCGCCCATCCCCCGGGAATGCCAGTGATGGAACCCGGCGGTGCCGCCGCGGCGGCGTTCTTGCAATTGACTTGCATCCAGCTCGGGGACGAACCTACAGTCTGATTGTTGCGTCGTGCCCAGTGCCGGAAGGACCGACATGGCCAGCAATGACCTCGTCTCACGCTCTTCGTGGTGGTCCAGGCTGCACAGCACCCTGACGCCGCCGGAATGGTGGCGCCTGGGCGCGATGTTCGCCTTCATCGCCGCGCTGCATGTCGTCGGCTGGGGCACGCTGGTTTTCTTGGTGGAGCCGGCGCAGCTTGCCGTGGGCAGCAGGGCCTTCGGTATCGGGATCGGAGTGACCGCCTACACGCTGGGCATGCGACATGCCTTCGATGCCGACCACATTGCCGCGATCGACAACACAACCCGCAAGCTGATGAACGACGGCCAGCGTCCGTTGGCCACCGGATTCTTCTTCTCCCTGGGCCACTCCACCGTGGTTTTCGGCCTAGCGGTCCTGCTGGCAACCGGGATCAAGACCATCATCGGCCCGGTCCGAGAGGACTCCTCGAGGCTGCACCACTACACGGGCCTGATCGGCACCAGCGTCTCCGGGCTGTTCCTATATCTGATCGCCATCCTCAACGTCATCATTCTGGCCGGCATCCTGCGCGTTTTCTTCCGGTTGCGGCGCGGCGAGTTCAGCGAGGCCGAACTCGAGGAGCAGCTGAACAACCGAGGACTGATCAACCGGCTGCTGGGCCGGTTCACCAACTCGATCACCAAGTCCTGGCACATGTATCCGGTGGGATTGCTGTTCGGACTCGGGTTCGACACCGCTACCGAAATCGCGCTGCTGGTGCTCGCCGGCACCAGCGCGGCGGCCGGATTGCCCTGGTACGCGATCCTGTGTTTGCCGGTGCTGTTCACCGCGGGCATGTGCCTGCTGGACACCATCGACGGTTCGTTCATGAACTTCGCCTATGGCTGGGCGTTCTCCAACCCGGTGCGCAAGATCTACTACAACATCACCATCACCGCACTGTCGGTGGCAGTGGCGCTGCTGATCGGAAGCGTCGAGTTGCTTGGCCTCTTCGCCGACGAATTCGGCTGGCGGGGTGCATTCTGGGATTGGATCGCCGGTCTGAACCTGAACCTGGTCGGTTTCCTGGTCGTCGGCATGTTTGTGGTCACCTGGGCCGCCGCCATGCTGGTCTGGCGCTTCGGCCGCATCGAAGAGAAGTGGACCGCCGCGGCAAATAGCGCGACCTGACCCGAGCCGCACCCCACCGCTGTGTCCCGGGCTGATGGCCCCGGTGCGGATCCACGGTGTAGAACAGGCACATGAGCTCCGTTTGCCGCCCATGCATGAACTAGCCCTGTGTGAGGCGATCGCCAACGTGGTCAAGACGCATGCCGACGGTCGCCACGTCGAGGTGGTCCGGGTGCGTGTCGGTGCGCTGAGGCAGGTGGTCCCGGAGTCTTTGTCGTTCTGCTGGACCCTGGTGCGCGACTCGGAGAACATGCCCGACGCCGAGTTGGAACTCGAGTGCGTCACCGCCGAGGTCCGCTGTCGCGCCTGTGGCCAGCAGTCGGAGATCACCTCGGCGTGGTCGATCTGGTGTCCGCAGTGTGACAGTTCCGATGTAGAGGTGCTACACGGCAACGAGTTCCTGGTGACATCGCTGGATGTCTCGTGAAAGGTAGTCAAGATGAACGGTTTCCAGCATGGGTAGATTTCACCGTCACGACGACGGCACGGTGCACACCCACGAGCACGAACATCACCAGCACGGCGATCACACCGGCTATCAGACGGGACCGGCGCGAATCGAAGTGTTGGAAGAAATCTTCGCCGAAAACGACGTGCGCGCCGATCTCAACCGGAGGGCTTTCGAGACCAACGGGATCCGCGCGCTCAACCTGATGAGCTCCCCCGGGTCGGGTAAGACGACAGTGCTGCAAGCCACCCTCGACCAGCTCGCCAGCGAGTTCGCCATCGGGGTGATCGAAGGCGACATCGCCACCGATCTGGACGCCGCCAAACTCAGTGGTCGCGGCGCACAGGTATCGCTGCTGAACACCAGCAACGGATTTGGCGGGGAATGCCACCTCGACGCGCCAATGGTCAACCGGGCCCTACCGGGTCTGGACCTGCCGAACCTGGACCTGGTGATCGTCGAGAACGTCGGCAATCTGGTCTGTCCGGCGGAGTTCGATGTCGGCGAGCATGCCAAGGCCATGGTCTACTCGGTGACCGAAGGCGAGGACAAGCCGCTGAAGTACCCGGTGATGTTCCGCTGTGTGGATGTGGTGCTGCTGAACAAGATCGACCTGGTGCCCTATCTGGACGCTGACGTCGACACATACGTCGCGCACATCCGAGAGGTCAACGCGCACGCAACAATCCTGCCGGTGAGTGCACGCACCGGGGCCGGCATGACCGCCTGGTTCGACTGGTTGCGCCGATTCGCGCAAGGCCTACCGCCGGAATAGACCTCTTTACGCATGCAATTGGCGGCGCGCATTAATTCAGCTGCAAATGATTTGCAGAAAGCCCAACAATGGTCCGCCGAGCCGCTCGCCGGGGCCCATCGGGTGGGCCAGAAGTCATGAATACTGTTCTGCTCAAAGCGGATTCGGCACAAACGATGGGCCATGCAATGGCTTTCTTGCCACATTGCTTGGTGTTCTAACTGCGAACCATTGACAAGGCTCGGCAACCGGGGTAGACCCAAAAACAACGCTGCGCAAGTGGGCCGAAGGTCGACTCCGGCAGCGTGAGGGGCTTCAGCCCGCCCCGGAAAGCTGCAGCATGCCAACAGAAGCAGCAGTCAAAGCAGAAGAAACCTTGATCCATGTTCTGTGGATCAATGCAGGTCTTAGTTGTGACGGCGATTCGGTGGCGTTGACTGCCGCCACCCAGCCCAGCGTCGAGGAAATCGCATTAGGCGCACTTCCGGGCCTGCCTCAGGTCGCTGTCCACTGGCCATTGATCGATTTTGAATGTGGGCCCAGCGGGGGCGCGGACGACTTTCTCGCGTGGTTCTTCAAGGCTGAACGCGGTGAATTGGAGCCCTTCGTGCTCGTCGTGGAAGGGTCGATTCCCAACGAGAAGATCAAGAACGAGGGCTACTGGTGCGGGTTCGGCAACGACCCGGCGACCGGTCAGCCGATGACCACCAGCGAATGGCTGGATCGGCTAACGCCCAAAGCCACCGCTGTCGTCGCCGTGGGAACATGCGCCACCTACGGCGGTATCCACGCGATGGCCGGCAATCCGACCGGGGCGATGGGGGTGCCCGACTACCTGGGCTGGGACTGGAAGAGCAAGGCCGGCATCCCGATCGTCTGCGTTCCCGGCTGCCCGATTCACCCGGACAACCTGTCGGAGACCCTGACGTATCTGCTCTACATGGCCACCGGGCAGGCACCGATGATTCCGCTCGACGACGCGCTGCGCCCCAAGTGGTTGTTCGGCAACACCGTGCACGAGGGCTGCGACCGGGCCGGTTACTACGAGCAGGGAGACTTCGCCACCGAATACGGTTCACCGAAATGCATTGTCAAACTGGGCTGTTGGGGTCCCGTTGTGAAGTGCAACGTGCCCAAGCGCGGCTGGATCAACGGCATCGGGGGTTGCCCGAACGTCGGCGGCATTTGCATCGGTTGCACGATGCCGGGATTCCCGGACAAGTTCATGCCGTTCATGGACGAGCCGCCGGGCGGCAAGTTGTCCAGCACCGCGTCGGGTCTGTACGGAACGGTGATCCGCAGTCTGCGCAATATCACCGAACGCACCGTCGACAAGGAACCGCGCTGGCGCCACAAGGGCACCCAACTCACCACTGGAGCCCGCCGCACCTGGTAGTTCGACGAACCGACCGGCACTCCATCTTGTTCTAGACAGAGAGACTCCGATGACAACTATCGTCCCCGAGCCCACCACTGCCAAGCGCGAACCCGGCCAGCTCGTCGAAATGGCGTGGGATCCGATCACCCGAATCGTGGGCAGCCTCGGCATCTACACCAAGATCGATTTCGAAAACCGCGAAGTCGTCGAGTGCCACAGCACTTCGTCTATTTTCCGCGGCTACTCCATCTTCATGAAAGGCAAGGATCCCCGCGACGCCCACTTCATCACCAGCCGCATCTGCGGCATCTGCGGTGACAACCACGCCACCTGTTCGTGCTACGCGCAGAACATGGCCTACGGAGTCCGGCCGCCGCACCTGGGTGAATGGATCGTCAACCTCGGTGAGGCCGCCGAGTACATGTTCGACCACAACATCTTCCAAGAGAACCTGGTCGGCGTGGACTTCTGCGAAAAGATGGTCTCCGAAACCAACCCCGGAGTGCTCGCCAAAGCGGAAAAGACCGAAGCGCCACATGCCGACGCGCACGGATACAAGACCATCGCCGACATCATGCGCTCGCTCAACCCGTTCAGCGGCGAGTTCTATCGCGAAGCCCTGCAAGTCAGTCGCTGGACCCGAGAGATGTTTTGTCTGATGGAAGGTCGCCACGTGCACCCCTCCACGCTGTACCCGGGTGGGGTCGGCACGGTCGCGACCATCCAGTTGATGACCGACTACATGACGCGTCTGATGCGCTACGTGGAGTTCATGAAGAAGGTCGTCCCGCTACACGACGATCTGTTCGACTTCTTCTACGACGCCCTGCCCGGCTACGAGAAGGTGGGCCTGCGCCGCACCCTGCTCGGCTGCTGGGGCTCCTTCCAGGATCCCGAGGTGTGCAACTTCGAATACAAGGACATGGAACGCTGGGGTAACGCCATGTTTGTAACCCCGGGTGTTGTGGTCGACGGCAAGCTGGTCACCCACTCGCTGGTGGACATCAACCTGGGTATCCGGATCCTTTTGGGCAGTTCGTATTACGACGACTGGACCGACCAGGAGATGTTTGTCAAGACCGATCCCCTAGGCAACAAGGTGGATCGACGCCACCCGTGGAACCAGCACACCAACCCGCATCCCCAGAAGCGGGAAATGGATGGCGGCAAGTACAGCTGGGTGATGTCGCCGCGCTGGTTTGACGGCAAGGATCACCTGGCCCTGGACACCGGTGGCGGTCCGCTGGCCCGGCTGTGGGCGACGGCCCTGGCCGGCCTGGTCGACATCGGCTACGTCAAGGCCACCGGCAACAGCGTCAAGATCAACCTGCCCAAGACCGCGCTGAAGGGCCCGGTCGAGTTTGAGTGGAAGGTACCCAAGCACGGCAGCAACACCATCGAGCGCGACCGCGCCCGCACCTACTTCCAGGCCTACGCCGCGGCGTGCGCCCTGCACTTCGCCGAGAAAGCACTCGCCGAGATCCGGGCCGGGCGCACCAAGACCTGGGAGAAATTCGAGGTGCCCGACGAGGGCATCGGATGCGGGTTCACCGAGGCCGTGCGTGGGGTGCTGAGCCACCATCTGGTGATTCGCGACGGCAAGATCGCCAACTACCACCCGTATCCGCCCACCCCGTGGAATGCCAACCCGCGCGACAGCTTTGGCACCCCAGGCCCCTACGAAGATGCCGTGCAGGGCCAGCCGATCTTCGAAGAGAACGACCGGGAAAACTTCAAGGGCATCGATGTCATGCGCACCGTGCGTAGCTTCGACCCGTGCCTGCCTTGCGGGGTGCACATGTATCTGGGAAAGGGCAAAACCCTGGAGAGACTGCACACACCAACACAGTCACCCGTCGGGGAGTGACACATGGCGGATCGCCCGGAAACCCCCTCGGAACCTACCCAGGCAATTTCGGAAAGCGACGTGCAGTGGCGTACAGCGGGCGATCGGATCCAGACACTCCTGGACTCCTGCGCGGCCGGCGGAGCCGCCGCGCAGGAGCGCGCTTCGCAACTGGTCCGGGAGGTGGTCGGCCTCTACGGAGCCGGGCTCGAGCGGATCATGCGGCTGCTCTCCCAGCCTGGTCTGGACCCGGACGCGCACATCGACCTAGCCGAGCGGCTGGCCACCGACGACCTGGTGGCCAGCCTGCTCCTGGTCCACGGCCTACACCCGCATGACGTCCACCGGCGCGTGTCCGACGCTTTGGACGGGGTACGGCCCTATCTCGGATCCCACGGCGGTGACGTCGAATTGATCGACGTCGTCACCGGGCGATCGGGTGACATCACCGTGCGCCTGGCATTCACCGGCAGCTGCAAGAGCTGTCCGTCGTCGGCGGTGACGCTGGAGTTAGCGGTACAGGACGCGGTGCGGGCTGCCGCCCCGGAAATCTCGGCGATCGAGGTCGTGGCGGCCGAACCCGCCGGCACCGCCGGCGTGATACCGGCGGAGTCGTTGTTGTCGCGCGTGCATTCCAACGGAACCGACGCATCAAGCGCCACCAGTTGGCACCCGGTGCCCGAGCTGGCCGAACTGGTGCCCGGCGAAGTCGCCGGTTTTGCGATTGGCGACACCACGCTACTGGCGTGCCGCGTCGGCGAGCAGGTACTGGCCTACCGCGACCATTGTCCGATCTGCCGCGACTCACTGGCCGGGGCGCGACTGCTGGGCACCCTTCTGCGATGCCCGGGCTGCCGAACGGATTTCGACGTCGTGCGGGCCGGCGTCCCCGCCGGCGCGGGACGCCAGGAGCTCCACCTCGACCCGCTGCCGCTGCTGATTCGCGACGGTGTGCCCTCGATAGCACTGCGCGGTCAAGAGCTGGGAGCCATCGCATGAACACGGCCTATGACGTGTTGGCGCGGATCACCGCCAACCGGCGGCCTCCCGAACCAGCGGGTGAGCGCTGCGAAATGTGCGCTACCGAGATCGCCGATGAGCACCAGCACGTCGTCAATGTGGCTGGCCGGCAACTGATGTGCGTCTGTCGAGCCTGCTATCTGTTGTTCACGGATTCGGCTGCCGAGTTGCGCTACCGCGCGGTGCCCGACCGGTACTTGTGGTTCCCGGACTTCGCGCTGGACCGCCGCGCCTGGGACGCACTGCAGATCCCGGTCGGTGTGGCGTTCTTCTTCACCAACTCCGCTCTCGGACGCGCCGTCGCCTTCTATCCGGGCCCGGCCGGGGCCTGCGAGTCCGAGCTGGACCTCGATGTCTGGAGCGACCTCAAAGACGGCGACAAGCGACTCGAACTGCTTGCCGACGACGTTGAAGCGCTGCTGGTGCAAGTCCCCGAATCGGGCGCGCCGCGCAGCTATCTGGTTCCGATCGATGCGTGCTACGAGTTCGTCGGACGGCTGCGCATGCTGTGGCGAGGGTTCGATGGCGGTCAGCAAGCCAGGGAGTTCATCGACACCTTTTTCGCGAAAATCGCGGGCACGGCGGTGGAGACGCCGCGATGAGCGAACAACCGCTGGACCTGAACTTCGCCGTGTTGGACGTGGCGCCCGAACCCTACGCCGTCAGCCCGGTGCTGACCGCCCGCGTCGGGATCGACACCGGCGGCGAAGACCCGGTGCACGCCATTGCGCTGCGCTGCCAGGTCCGAATCGAGCCGCTGCGTCGTCCCTACTCCGATGCCGAGGCGGACGGACTGGTGGACCTTTTCGGTGCCCGCGAACGCTGGGCTATCACCCAGCGCACCTTCTTGTGGCAACACTGCACCGCGATGGTGCCCGGATTCGCCGGCAACACGACTGTCGCCCTGCCGCTGGACTGCACATACGACTTCGAGGTGACCGCCGCCAAGTACCTGCATGCGCTCCGTGACGGCGCATTGCCCCTTCAATTTCTCTTCAGCGGGACCATCTTCGTCAAGTCCGAGCGCGGATTCTCGGTCCAGCAGGTGTCCTGGGATTGCGAAGATCGATACGACATGCCGGTCGCGGTGTGGCATCAGCTGATCGCCCAGCACTATCCAAATTCCGGTTGGGTGCGGCTGGCCCATGACACCGTCAGCGCGCTGGCCCGCTACAAGTCGGCCCACGGACTGCTCGACCTCGACCACGCGGTCACCGCCCTGATCGCCGACGCCGCACGACCGGAGGTCGCCCAATGACCTCAAACCGAGACCGGGCCCGCGCGGTCGCCGATGCGGTGCTCTACGAGGGTTACTTGCTGTATCCGTACCGTGGGACCTCCAGCAAGAACCAGTCTCGTTGGCAGTTCGGCGTTTTGGGTCCGCCCGCGGCGGCCGATGCCGGCTTGGGTGAAGACGACACGCTCGCGGCAGAGTTCCTGGTCGAGGGCACCCAGGCGATCACCGTGGCGGTGCGCTACCTGCAGTTGCAGCATCGCCGGGCCGAGCGCGAAATCAACGGCGCGTTCGAGGCCGTCGACGAACTGGCGACACCGTCCGGATCATGGCTGACCTGGGACGAAGCGGTCGAGTGCGAAATGTCATTCGGACCACTCACATTCGACGATCAGGACCAACCGTGGCAGCTACCGGTGCTGACACCCGCGGCCACTGACATCGAGGAGGTCGAAGGCGGTCGCCTGGTGCGACAACGCCGGGAAGTGCGCGGCGAACTCACGGTTTCCAGCCAATCCGACGGCGACCTGCGGCGAGTCTCGTTGCGGCTCCGCAATGTAGGGCCGCCGGTGGATCCCGTTACCGAGGGCAAAGACTCGGTGATCGCTCGGTCCATGATCGGCAGTCATATGATCGCCGAAGTGATTGGAGGCCAGTTTGTCTCGCTACTCGAGCCGGCGCCTGCCGCGGCGGATGCGGTGTCACGGTGCACCCAGCACCGCTGCTTCCCCGTACTGGCCGGCCCCCCGGGCACCCAAGACCTGCTGCTGATCTCGCCGATCATCCTCTATGACCACCCCGAGGTCGCCGAACAGAGCAACACCGCACTCTACGACTGCACGGAGATCGACGAGATCCTGACGCTTCGGGTGATGACGATGACCGACGAGGAGAAGGCGCAAGCGCGGGCCACCGATCCGCGCGCCGCCCAGATCATCGACCAATGCGACGCCATGTCACCCGAAGCCATGGCGCGCCTGCACGGTGTGCTGCGCGATCCGCATGCCGTCTCCGGCCTGGTCCCTGAGCTGCCCGAGGGAGTCGACTGGTGGGATCCCATGGCCGACAACGCGGTTCGGCCCGAGCTGGACGGCGTGCTGGTGAACGGGGTCCGGGTCGCGCGGGGCAGCCGTGTCCGGCTACACCCCAGGCGCAACGCCGACGCTCAGGACATCTTTGTTGCCGGCAAGATCGCGCGGGTCACCTCGGTGCATGAGGACGTTGAGGGCAACCGCCACGTCGGGGTCGTGGTGGAGGACGATCCCGCCGCCGATCTGCATGATTGGTACGGGCGCTACCTGTACTTCTCCCCCGACGAAGTCGAGCCGTTGGAATCCGAACAAACCAGCAACGAAAGGAGTTCGATATGGAGATCTTAGGCTGGATCTTCCTTGGCATCATCGCGCTGGTCGTGGCGGCCGCGGTGGTGATGGGCGTGGTATCGCTACCGGACGCCCGTCGCTACCTCAGGCTGCGGCGCATGTAGCCTCCCGCCAGCCCGATGACAGCACGCATCCTGGTAGCCGGAATCGGCAATATCTTTCTGGGGGATGACGGATTTGGCTCCGAAGTGGTCCGGCGAGCCGACATCCCGCAGAACGATCCGGGTGTGCGCGTCATCGACTACGGCATCCGCGGCATGCACTTGGCCTACGACCTGCTGGACAGCTGGGACACCCTGGTGCTCGTCGACGCGGTACCCAGCCGCGGCAATCCGGGCACCCTGCACGTCTTCCAAGCCGATTTCGAGGCAGATCAAGCGTCCTGGTCAGAGGCGCCCGGCCTGGACGCCCACGGCATGGATCCGGGAACGGTGTTCGCCAATCTGCGGGCGCTGGGCGGCAATCCGCCCTACACCGTTGTCGTCGGATGCGAGGCGGGTAGCGTCGAGGAAGGTATCGGCCTCACCGAACCCGTCGCCAAGGCCGTCCCCCGCGCCGCGCGAGCGGTCGAGGAGATCGTGGCGGCGCTACAGGGTCCCGCGACCGCGCAGTCGACCGGAGAGGAGGTCTGAGCATGTGCCTGGGCATACCCGGTCAAGTAATCAGGATCCTCGACGGGTACGAGGGGCAATTGGCGTTGGTCGAGGTCACCGGCGAGGCGCGGAAAGTCAATATCGGCATGCTGCCGGAGGAGACATTTTCACCCGGTGACTGGGTGATCATTCACATGGGCTTCGCCGTCGAGAAAACGGATCGGGCCGGTGCCGAACAAGCGATGGCCGGTCTGGAGTTGATGGGCCGCGGCAGAACCGACACCGACTTCCCCGACGGCGGCTGACATGGCCGGCCTCCCCCTGCTGCGGCCCGCGATGGTGCGGTGCGCCGAGACCCGACAGCGTTTCACGGTGACCGGTGTCGTCCAGGGAGTGGGTTTTCGCCCCTTCGTCCACCAACTGGCCAGCGAGCTGGGTCTGTCCGGGTTCGTCGGCAATGACTCGGCGGCGGTCTTCATCGAGGTACAGGGCGGGCGCGCCGGGCTGGACGAGTTTGCGCGCCGATTGCGCGCAGACGCTCCGCCGTTGGCCCGCATCAGCTCGGTCTCGGCTACCGAGTTGGCGCTGCAGGCCGGTGCCGCCGGCTTCCGGATCGTTGCCAGCCAGGGCGCAACCGGTGCGACAACACCGATTCCGCCGGATATCGCGGTGTGCGACGACTGCCTGCGCGAGCTTTTCGACCCGCGGGACCGACGCTTTCGGCACCCGTTCGTGACCTGCACCAATTGCGGGCCGAGATTGACCGTCATCCGCACGCTGCCCTACGACCGTCCGGGCACCACCATGTCGGCATTCCCGATGTGCGAGCGGTGCGCCGCCGAGTACCACGATCCAGGCGATCGCCGATTTCACGCCCAACCGATCGCCTGCCCGGACTGCGGTCCGTCGCTGTGGTTTCGGAGTGCAACCGAGCACGTCGCCGGGGCGGATGCGGCGCTGGCGGCCACCCAGCACGCCCTGACGGCGGCGAAGGTCGTCGCCATCAAGGGCATTGGTGGCTACCACCTGGCCTGTGCCGTCGACGACGACGCGGTGGTCGGTGTGCTGCGATCCCGCAAAAGCCGTGGGGCCAAACCTTTCGCCATCTTGGTCCGCGATCTGGACGTGGCGCGCCGCTACGCCTTCATCGACGATGCCGAGGCCGCGGTGTTGTCCGGTCCCGCCCGGCCAATCGTGTTGCTGCGCCGCCGACCCGATGCGCCGGTCGCCGACGCCGTCGCTCCGGGCAGCCCGCTGCTCGGGCTGATGCTGCCCTACTCCCCCATCCATCACCTACTGTTGACACCGGTCCCGGGTGCCGATGCGGCGGCGCCCGAGGCACTGGTGCTGACCAGCGCCAACCGCTCCGATGAACCCATCTGCTTCACCGAAGTTGATGCCGCAGAGCGCCTTTCGATGTTGTGCGATGCGGTGCTCGACCACGACCGTCCCATCCACGTGCCCTGCGACGACTCGGTGGTGCGGGTGGTCGAAGACGCGGGCCTGGCCCGTGAGCTACCAATCCGCCGATCTCGCGGCTATGCCCCCCTGCCGGTCGACCTCGGACACATCGCCGTCGAGAGCCCACCGGTTCTTGCCGTCGGCGGCGAGCTCAAGAACACGTTCTGTCTGACCGACGGCACACGGGCCTACCTATCCGGGCATATCGGTGACATGGCTACCTGGGAGACGTTGCGTGCCTTCGAGCGCGCGGTTGGCCAACTCAGCGAAATACGCGGCCATCCGGTTCGTTTGGCCGCCGATCTGCATCCGAGTTACCACACCCGCAACTGGGCCGAGCGTCACGCGGACGATCGACCACTCGATCTGATCCAGCACCATCACGCGCACGTGGTGTCGCTGCTCGCCGAGCACGGGCGGATCAACGAACCCGTCGTCGGAGTCTCCTTTGACGGCACTGGCTATGGGTGTGATGAGACGATTTGGGGTGGGGAGATTCTTGTCCTCGGGCCCCAGAGCCACCGCTTCACCCGCGCCGGACACCTGTTGGCGGTGCCGCTGCCCGGCGGCGACGCCGCGGTGCGCAATCCGTGGCGGATGGCGCTGTCGCAGCTGTGGACCGCGCATATCGAGTGGAGTCCGGACCTGGCGCCGGTCGCTGCGGCGGGAGTCGATGAACTACGGGTGACGCGTTCCCAGTTGGCCAGCGGCGCGGGCTGTGTGCCGTGCTCGAGCATGGGCCGCTTGTTTGACGCGGTGGCTTCCCTGCTCGGCGTCCGCCACCGGATCGACTATGAAGGCCAGGCCGCCATCGAACTCGAGGCGCTCGCCGAGTCGGCGCTCGCTGAGTGCAACGGGCCCCGGCCGTCACTACCGCTCACCGTGCGCCCGGACGGGGTGATCGACCCGACCACGATGGTGCAAACACTGGTATCGGCCCTGCGCGCTGGCACGCCACCGGCGGTACTGGCGGCGAGTTTTCACCAAGCGGTGGCCCGCGCCGTCGCCGAGGTGGTTGCGCAGGTAGCGGGCCAGGTGCGGCTGGTGGGCCTGACCGGCGGAGTGTTCCAGAACGTGCTGCTGCTGCGGGCATGCCGGGAGCGATTGCAGCGAGCAGGATTCGAGGTGCTGACCCACCATACGGTGCCACCCAACGACGGTGGGCTCGCGCTGGGCCAGGCCGTGGTTTCCTTGTTGATAGGACTGGATGAGGATTGGAAAAGGACTGATCAATGACCACCACCGCGATCGATCGCGGGCTCAGCTCCGAGCTGGCCGCTGACCTGGCGGCCGCCGCGTTCACGCTGGCGAAAAGGTTCGTCGCGGGCGCGACCATGTGGTCAATCGCGCCGTCGTGGGAACCGCATGCCCTGCACATCGCGGTCGAGTTCGTCCATCCGGTCATCATGGGCAAACGCGCCTTGCCCGCGGTGGCGCTGACCGGCCCTGACCTGGTGGATCTGGTCCGGGTATCGGTGCGGCCCGGCGACATCGTGGTCGCGGTGGCCGGCGCCGACCAGCCCGACGTCCGATCGGTGATGCGTCGCAGTCCGGCCTGGGGCGCCACCACGATCTGGATCGGCAGTGGCGCCCGCCCCGAGGCCGCGCTGGCCGATCATCTGCTCTGGCTCGACGATCCCGACCCGCGAGTGCCCGCAACCGGCGGATTTGTGCTGTTCTATCACCTGCTGTGGGAATTGACCCATGTCTGCTTCGAACATTCCGGTTTGCTCAAACCCGAGTGCACCGAGGAGGTGTGCGTCACCTGCAGCGACGAAGGCCGGCTGGGCGAGGTGGTGTCAGCCCCGGCCGACGGGCTGGCCGCGGTGCGCACCGCGCGCGGCATCGAGGACGTGATCACGACACTTATCGACCCGGTCGCCGCCGGTGACCTGGTGCTAGTGCATGCGGGTACCGCGATCAGCCGCCTCGGCGACGACGGGGACGACTCATGACGCGCGAGGAACCCACCAACTTTCTGTATCCGTTCATCGACGCGCAGGAAGAAGATCCACAATCCCTGCTCGCCGACCTCGCCGCCTCGGCGCAGGCAAAGGCCGCCGAGAGCCTGGCCTTGCGGCGCTCCACGCTGGAGGCCAACGCCGAGCTGCTGGACCAGGCCGCCACCGAGATGGCATGCCGCTTCCGCGTCGGCGGGCGCCTGTTCACCTTCGGCAATGGCGGTAGCTGCACCGATTCCGCGACCTTGGCCGGCCTGTTCGCCCGGCCGCCGATCGGCACACCGACGACGTCACTGCCGGCCTGGTCGCTGACCGCCGACCAGGCGATCATCACCGCGCTGGGCAACGATGTCGGGTTCGAGCTGGTGTTCGCCCGACAATTGATCGCGCGCGCACAGGCCGGCGACATTGCGATCGCCATGTCGACCAGCGGCAATTCACCGAACCTGTTGACCGCGTTGGCCGAGGCGCGGCAGCGGGGTCTGTACACCGTCGGGTTCGCCGGCTACGACGGTGGCGCGATGGCGGACAACCCGAACGTCGACGCCTGCTTCATCGTTCGGTCACAAAGCGTGCATCGGATTCAGGAGTCACAGGCATTGTTGGGCTATCAGTTGTGGTTGGCGACCCACGAAAAGGTCGACCGGGATCTGGGGGCGGCATGAGCAAGTCAGCCGGCGAATACTTGTCGTCAGGACCGCGCTTTGCCGAAGGTGACGTCATTGGGCGCATCGAGTCGTTCCGCCGCAGACGTCCCAGGCTGCTCGACGAGCACGTCACCCTGGCGCACGGCGCCGGCGGAAAGGCGTCCGCGGCGCTGATCGATGCGGTGTTCATGGAGGCTTTCCGCAACCCGCTGCTGGAGTCGCTGGGCGATGGAGCCATCCTCACTCTGCCCAGCGGCGAGCGGGTGGCGATGTCCACGGACTCATTCGTGGTGCAGCCCAGACGCTTTCCCGGTGGCTCGATCGGCGAACTCGCCGTGCACGGAACATGCAACGACCTCGCCGTGGCGGGCGCGGTACCGTCCTGGATTTCGGCCGCCTTCGTGCTCGAAGAAGGGTTCCCGATCGAGGAGTTGAAACAGATCGTCGCCGACATGGCGGACGCGGCGGCCAAGGCCGGCGTGCAGATCGTCACCGGCGACACCAAGGTGGTGCCCAAGGGCGCGGCAGACGGCCTGTTCATCACGACCACCGGGACCGGCATCATTCCCACCGGGCGTGCGCTATCTGCCGACTCGGTGCGACCGGGCGACAAGGTGCTGTTGTCCGGCTCGATGGGTGATCACGGCATGGCGGTCATGCTGGCGCGCGGGGATCTGGCCATCGAAGCCGACATCCACTCGGACACCGCGTCGGTCAGCCCGCTGGTGGAACTTCTCATGGCGGCCGCCCCGGGCACCCGCTGGCTGCGCGACGCCACCCGCGGCGGGGTGGGCACCGTTTGCAACGAACTGGCCCAGGCCTGTGGTTTCGGGGTCTTGCTCGACGAACAGCGCCTTCCGGTGGCTCCGATGGTCAACGGCGCGTGTGAGCTGCTCGGCATCGACCCCCTTTACGTCGCCAATGAGGGCAAGTTCATCGCTGTCGTCGCGCCCGAGGAAGCCGAAGCGGGGCTGGCCGCGTTGCAGTCGCACCCCCTGGGAGCCGATGCGGCCGAGGTTGGCGAGATCATCGCCGAGCCGGCCGAAACCGTAATCCTGCGAACCGGATTCGGTGGTACCCGGATTGTCGACATGTTGGTCGGCGACCCGCTGCCGCGAATCTGCTGAGCTGCTAGAAGAGAGGGGCTGACATGTGCCTTGGGATTCCGGGCCGGATCGTCGAGATCACCGATCCGGAGAACTATTTGGCGAAAGTCGATGTCAGTGGGGTGCAGCGCACGATCAGCGTGCGGCTACTCGACGAAGACACGCCACAACCCGACGATTGGGTGTTGGTTCACGTCGGGTTCGCGATGGCCAAGATCGATGAGAGCGAAGCGCTACTCACGCTGGCCGCCATCAAGCAGCTCGGCGAGGCCTACACAGCCGAGATGGAAGCCTTCGACTCATCCTCGATCGTGTGAGGAGGCTGACGATGAAATTTGTCGACGAATTCCGTGATCCGGCGGCGGCCCGAAAACTGCTGACCGCCATCGAACATCTGGCGCACCTGCCGGGAGCCGGCCCCGAACACTTCAAGTTCATGGAGGTGTGCGGCGGACACACGCACACCATCTACCGGCATGGGATCGAACACCTCCTGCCAGACAATGTCGAACTGGTGCACGGCCCCGGTTGTCCGGTGTGCGTCATCCCGATGGGCCGCATCGACGACGCCATGTGGCTGGCCGGCCAACCCGATGTCATCTTTACCTGCTTCGGCGACATGATGCGGGTTCCCGGGTCCGACGGCAGCCTGCTGGACGCCAAGGCGCGCGGCGCCGACGTTCGGTTCGTCTATTCGCCGCTGGATGCGCTCAAGGTCGCGATCGACAACCCAGACAAACAGGTGGTGTTCTTCGCCATCGGTTTTGAAACCACCGCACCCTCGACCGCGGTGACCCTGGTGCGGGCTCGCGACCTCGAGTTGCCCAACTTCAGTGTGTTCTGCAATCACGTAACGATCGTTCCGCCGATCAAGGCCATTCTGGAATCGCCGGATCTGCGCTTGTCGGGTTTCATTGGCCCCGGTCATGTCTCGACCGTCGTGGGTAATCGGCCGTATCGGTTCGTGCCCGAGGTGTACCACAAGCCGTTGGTCGTGGCGGGATTCGAGCCGTTGGACATCCTGGCGTCGGTCACGATGCTGCTACGTCAGATTCGTGAGGGCCGCTGCGAGGTGGAAAACCAGTACAAGCGGGTCGTGCCCGAAGAGGGCAACCCCGCCGCACTGGCACTGATGGGCAAGGTATTCGCCCTGCGCCCACACTTCGAGTGGCGTGGGTTGGGCTTCATCTCGCAAAGTGCACTGCGGCTCAGTGACGATTTCGCCGAGTTCGATGCCGAGCTGCGATTCGCGATGCCCGGCGTACGGGTGGCCGACCCGAAGGCATGCCAATGCGGTGAGGTGCTCAAGGGTGTGCTCAAGCCTTGGGAATGCAAGGTCTTCGGCACCGCGTGTACGCCGGAGACCCCGATCGGCACGTGCATGGTGTCTCCGGAGGGGGCCTGTGCGGCCTACTACAACTTCGGCCGCCTGCACCGCGACGCCGTCAAGCTCGTGGGGCAGTCCGGGCGGGCATGACGCGTGTCAGTCCCTGATCCGCCCGACATCCGGGGGCCCGAGATGTTCGCCCGCTACGCCTATGCGCCCAACGCCTTGGGCTATTGCGGTCCCCCGCTGGGCGCCACGCTGCGGGACGGATCGGTTGCCGATGTGCGCGCCGCGGCCAGGAAATTCTCGGGTGCGTGGCCGTACCTGCGGGTGCTCTCGCGGCTGACCGGCATCGCCGATCCGTTGGACTATCGACTCGTCGAGGCATACTGGCTCGGTGGCGGCGTCGGCACCGACGTGGAGCCTGGCCGGTTCTTCGACGAGCTGCTGGCCATCATCGGCCCGCAGGCGGGCCGTTATTGGTCGCATCTGACGCCGGAACTGGCGCACGAGGCGGCCGGAAATCACTGCTTCCACGTCTTCGGTGTCTATCCGTGGACCCGCTTTCTGGGCCGAGGCCTCGACGAGCATCCGCTGAGCGTGCTCGATAGTTGCCGAATCACTTGGGCAACAGTCGTCTCCCGCACCGGTGACGCCGTTGAGGTTTCGCGTCAAAGCCTCATCTGGGATGGCGAGGCGCTGGCTTTGGCCGCGCCCTCATCGCAGCTACTGGATGTTTGGGCCGACGGATACAGCGCGGTACCCGATGTGTCGGTCGGCGAAGAAGTCGCCGTGCACTGGGGCCGGCTCTGCGGCCGGCTACCGCCAGAACAGGTGGTGGCGCTCGCCGAGAGCACCCACCGCCAGCTACGAGTGACAAACCAGCGGCTAGCTCGGGTGTAGCGGCATGCCAGACTGACCGTCATGCCCGGTTCCATCTGCGACGTGTTGCCTGCGGCGGGCGCACTACTGGGGGTCCCGGGCACCGAAGACCGGCTCGGGCTGATCGACCGGGTCGGCCACGTCGACCGCGTGCTCGTCGTCCTGGTCGACGGGCTGGGCTGGCACTTGCTGCCCGAGTTGGCCGCTGATGGTGCACTGCTGGCCGCCTCGTTGGCCGGTGATGCCGGCCGGGTCAGCCAACTCAGCTGTACGTTTCCGTCCACGACACCGACAAGCCTGGTCTCCCTGGGTACCGGAGCGATGCCCGGTGAGCACGGCATCCTCGGCTTTACCGTCAACGTCCCCGGAACCGATCGGGTGCTCAACCACATCCGCTGGCGCGATGATCCACCACAGGGCCAATGGCAGCCCCTCCCAACCTGGTTCGAACGATTGACGTGGGCGGGCATCAGTACACGCGCGGTGCTGCCGGAGTGGTTCATCGGCAGCGGCTTGACCGCAGCGGCGTACCGCGGCGCGCGGTTTCACCCGACCCGCGCAAGCGACGACTACGCTCAGCTGGTCATCGATGAGGTGCGTGGCGCGCCGGGACTCGTTTACGCCTACACCTCCGACCTGGACACCGCGGCGCACCTGTTCGGCATCGGTTCATCCCAGTGGCATGAGGCGGGGCGCAGCGTGGATTCCTTGCTCACCCGGCTGGTCGAGGCATTGCCGCCGGATGCGGCGCTACTGGTGACCGCAGACCACGGTGGCCTCAATGTCGCGGCCGATGCTCGCGTCGATCTCGACACAGACCCACGGCTTTCGGCCGGGATCCGGGTGGTCGCCGGTGAACCGCGGGTGCGCTACCTGCACACCGTGCCCGGGGCGACAACCGACGTCTTGGATACCTGGCGGGAGCTGCTGGGAACCCGAGCCGATGTCCGCACCCGCGACGATGCAATTGCCACAGGGATTTTCGGTTCGGTAGCACCAGAGCACCGGCTCCGAATCGGCGATGTCGTCGTGACTTGTGCCGACGACGCGGCAGTGCTGGCAACGGCTCACGAGCCGCCGGAAACGGCCCGACTCATCGGCTTTCACGGCGCCGCCACCGCGGCCGAAATGGCCATACCGCTCATCTCCTTCTGATCCTTGTGCCCGGCAACTGATCTGCTTGGGCGATCTGTTCTGGCCACGGATACATCGTTGAACTGCGCGTTGCGCCAACATCGCGCGGGCGCATCAGCCTACGTGCCGCTAACGGGTCGGCCGCAAGCGTTTCCGGACTATTCGGTTTCCTTCACCCGCTCGCGCGCATCCGACTTCCCAAGTTCGGCGGTGAGAGCACCAAATCAACAAGGTACGGGAGCGCGAGGTAGGGTACCTGGGACACCGTCCTGGGCGAAGCAGCCCACTGTAGCTGGGACGCGATGGCGGCGGCAGAGCGGATCTACGGCGCCAAGGACGCTCCACCGGAACATCGCTGGAAGTTCCGCTACCTGATCGTCCGCGACCACACCCATCGCGTCGTCGCCGCAACCGTGTTCACGACGCTGCTGACCAAGGATGACATGCTCGCGGCTGAAGACGTTTCCCGGGAGATCGAGAGGCGGCGGGAAGCAGACCGGTACTACCTGAGTTCGACGGTCGTCATGACGGGTTCCACGCTGTCCGAGGGCAATCACCTCTACCTGGACCGCACTGGCCCCTGGCGGGAAGCGCTACGACTGATTCTGGCCGCCGCGGACGAAGAATCCGAGCGCGCGGGAGCCGACGCGATCATGCTGCGAGACTTGCCCGACGGAGATCCGGAAATGGATACCTTCATGCTTGACGAGGGCTTCTCCCGCGTGCCAATCCTCGACACTCACACCCTCACCCTCGATGCCCCGGACGAGTCGGCCTGGTATTCGGCACTTCATAACAAGAAGCGCTACCAGCTGCGGCGGGTTATCGAACATGCGAAAGACACCGAAGTGAGCTTCCACGGAGTAGGCCTGGCTCCACTGACCGATGAGGAGGCCAAATACTTGCATGGCCTGTTTGAACAGCTGGAGCAGAAAAAGTTTCGGATCAACCTGTTCGACCTGCCGATGACGCTGCTCCCGGGCATGCTGACCAGCCCCGCTTGGGAACTCGGGGTGGTCCGAATCCGCGCCGAAGCGGGCGGCCCACCACAGCCGGTCGGATTCTGGGCCGCGCACAAGTGCGGTGACACCTATGCGCCGTTCCTGTTGGGAGTTGACGACGCGTATCGGGATCGAGACATTTACCGCGTGACGATCCTGCATTGGGTGCGCAGGGCATGCGCCCTGTCAATGCGCAAAGTTCGGATGGGCATGGACGCCGAGGTCGAGAAGAACCGCTTCGGCGCCCGCGCCGAACGCATCTTCATGTACTTGCGGACCCGCGATGACTACGCGGGGGCTCTGCTCGGCGAGGCCGTCGCCAAAGTGGCCACCAACCAACAGATCCACCAAGGCGCCGATTAGTCGCTCTCAACGCAGTGCGTCCCGGCCTCGCGGGGGTTGGCGGCTGTTTGTTGACAGCACAAGAGCCCAGAAACGGCTTCACCCCATACACGTTCGCCGAGCGGCGCACGGTGCCGAATTATCCATCTCATTCATCGCACGCTAAAACCCCTAGTACCGCAACGTATCCGCCCCGATGTAGAGATCCTCGTCTCGAATCGCGCTACGGTGAACCATGACCGCGTCGGTCCCGGGCCGACGCCAGCCGGTTATTCCGGTATTGGAGGTAGCACATGTCCTTCGTGATCACGCTGCCGGAGTTGATCGATTCGGCAGCAACGGATTTAGCCAACATCGGCACAGCTCTGAACACGGCCACCGCCGCTGCGTCGGCTTCGACAACGGGGATTCTGGCCCCGGCCGGGGACGAAGTATCCGCGGCGGTTGCGGCCCTGTTTTCCCAACACGCCCATGCATATCAAGCGGCCAGCGCGCAGGCGGCCACATTTCAGCAACGCTTTGTGCAAGCCTTGACCGCGGGCGCGAGCGCCTATGCCGGCGCCGAGTCCGCAAGTGCAGCATCGATCGCCGACCCGCTGCTGGCCGCCATAAACGAACCCGCGTTGGCGTTGACCGGGCGCCCGCTGATCGGCAACGGCGCCAACGGGGCCCCGGGGACCGGAGTTGACGGGGCGCCGGGCGGGTGGCTGCTCGGCAATGGTGGGGCCGGTGGGTCGGGCGCGGCGGGGATGCCCGGCGGGAACGGCGGAGCGGCTGGACTGTTCGGTTCCGGAGGGGCCGGGGGTGCCGGCGGCGGCTCGACGGTCGATGGTCGCGGCGGGGCGGGCGGCGACGGCGGGGCAGGCGGCTGGCTGGCGGGCAACGCAGGGGCCGGTGGAGCCGGCGGCACCGCGACCGGCATCGGCGGGGGGTACGGCGGAGCCGGAGGAGCCGGCGGACCCGGTGGGCTGTTGGGCGCCGGCGGGATTGGCGGGACCGGCGGAAGCTCGGAGTTCGATGACGGTGGTGTCGGCGGTCACGGCGGCGCGGGCGGACTGCTGGCCGGGATGGTCGGTGCCGGCGGTGGTGCGGGCGGTACCGGCGGTGGGGCTGGCATGTTCGGCGACGGCGGGTCCGGCGGAACCGGCGGCGACGGCGGCCTGCTCGCCGGCCCGGGCGGTGCCGGCGGCGACGGTGGAGCCAGCCTCGGGCGCAGTGGCGGTAGCGGAGGGGCAGGCGGCAACGCGGGACTGCTGTTCGGCGATGGCGGCGGCGGCGGGACCGGCGGATCCACCACCTTCGGCTCCTCCGGCGCCGGCGGCAACGGCGGGGCCGGCGGCAACGGCGGGCTGTGGGGCACCGGTGGGATCGGCGGGAACGGCGGGTACGGCACGACAGGTGGTGGCGACGGCGGCAACGGCGGCAATGCCGCCGTGGTCGGCAACGGCGGGATAGGCGGAGCCGGCGGCTACGGCGAAAACGTCCTTGGCGGCGCCGGCGGGACCGGCGGGAGAGCCGGCCAGCTGATTGGCAATGGTGGCGCTGGCGGTGCCGGCGGCGGTGCTGGAGTCAGCGGCGGGACCGGCGGAAACGGCGGCGCCGGTGTGCTGTTCGGCAACGGCGGAAACGCCGGGGTCGGCGGTGCCAGCACCACCAACGGCGGTACCGGCGTCGGCGGCACCGGCGGGCTACTCATAGGGCTGGACGGATTCAACGCGGCGGCAAGCACCTCGCCCCTACACAACCTGCAACAGCAGGTCCTCACCGCCATCAACGCGCCCACCCAGGCACTGACCGGGCGCCCGCTGATCGGCAATGGCACCCCCGGCGCTGCTGGCACCGGGGCGATCGGCACGCCTGGCGGGTGGCTACTCGGTGACGGCGGAGCCGGCGGGTCCGGAGCACCAGGCGTCGGCCACAACGGCGGGGCCGGAGGTTCGGCCGGGCTATGGGGCGCCGGCGGAACCGGCGGGGCCGGAGGCAGCTCGTTCACATCGACTACCAACGGCGGCGCCGGCGGATCCGGCGGGGCCGGCGGCTGGCTGTCGGGCACCGGCGGGGCCGGCGGATCCGGCGGACCCAACATGGCCGGTGGCGGCGGTAACGGTGGGGCCGGGGGCGGCGGCGGGGCAGGCGGACTGCTGGGCGCCGGCGGTGTCGGTGGCACCGGCGGGGCGAGCGTGCTCAATGGCGATGGCGGCTCGGGTGGAGCCGGCGGCTCCGGCGGGCTACTCGGCGGGCTATTCGGGGCCGGCGGCGGCAATGGCGGGACCGGTGGCGGCGCCACCGCCATTTCAGGTCTTGGCGGGGCCGGCGGCGATGGCGGATTGCTCGGTGGCCCGGGCGGCAGCGGCGGAGCCGGCGGCTTCAGCCACGGGGGTTTCGCCGGTGGCGGCGGAACCGGCGGCAACGCCGGGCTGCTGTTCGGCAGCGGGGGCGGCGGTGGGGACGGCGGATTCGCACCCGTTGGTGTCGGCGGCGTAGGCGGGGCCGGCGGCAACGGCGGTGACGCCGGACTGCTGTTCTCGGCGGGCGGGGCCGGGGGCTTCGGCGGGTTCGGCAGCGGGACCGGAGGGGCCGGCGGCACGGGCGGAAGCGCGAGACTGGTTGGCTTTGGCGGGGCCGGTGGCGGCGGCGGACTCGGCGGAGTCGGCGACGCGGGTGCCGGAGGGGCCGGCGGCGTCGGCGGAGGGCTGCTCGGCAACGGCGGAGCCGGCGGCGAGGGCGGGGAAGGCGACGGCGCCGGCGGGGTCGGCGGCAACGCGGCGTTCATCGGGACCGGCGGCAACGGCGGCAACGGCGGAACACCCACCGGCAGCGGAGGCCACGGCGGCTCCGGCGGGCTACTGGGTCAAGACGGGCTCAACGGGTTGCCCTAGCCAGGGCACCCTGCGCTGCGGCCGCACGTAACACATCGGAAATAACTGGCAAGCAAGACAATCCGTTTATCAGCCCAGTCCTAACAACCGCACGGCGGCACTGGCAGGTTCGGACACGACGCCCTAAAGCCATTTCACCCCAGGACTTTTCACAGCAAACCGGCGACCAAGCGAGATCGCCGTGCCGCCCATCACCTGCCGCTATTACCGCCAATTCTAGGCATCCGTTATGGAAATAGGAATCCCAAAAGCTAATTTGCTATACGGTAAATATCGCCAGGCGCGTCGACATCGATTGGGCGCAAACCGAATTCGATTCTATTTTGAGGGATGACAATGTCGTTCGTAATTGCGGTACCCGATTTTATTGGCTCGGCAGCAACAGACTTGACTGGCATCGGCTCGACACTGAGCGCCGCCAATGCCGCTGCGGCCATCCCTACAACCGAGATCCTCGCCGCCGCCGAAGACGAGATATCAACCGCAATTGCGGCGCTGTTTTCCGGCCACGCCCAGGCCTATCAAGCGGCCAGTGCCCAAGCGGCGGCGTTTGGGAGCCGGTTTGTGCAGGCCCTGACCTCCGGGGCCGGCGCCTATTCCAGCGCCGAGGCCGCCAGCGCGGCGTCAATCGCCGACCCCCTCCTGGCCGCAATCAACGCCCCCGCTTTGGCCTTGACCGGACGCCCACTGATCGGCAACGGCGCCAACGGGACCCCGGGCACCGGTGCCGATGGGGCGGCCGGCGGCTGGCTGCT
Source organism: Mycobacterium marinum (assembly GCF_003391395.1). Lineage (NCBI taxonomy): Bacteria > Bacillati > Actinomycetota > Actinomycetes > Mycobacteriales > Mycobacteriaceae > Mycobacterium > Mycobacterium marinum. The sequence continues at coordinate 2,121,906 of NZ_CP024190.1, read as the reverse complement.
CGGCAATGGCGGCGCCGGCGGCTCTGGCGCGGCGGGATCCGGGCAGAACGGCGGGGCCGGCGGCGCGGCCGGACTGTTCGGGTCCGGGGGTGCCGGCGGTACCGGCGGCAGCTCATCGACCGGCAACGGCGGCACCGGCGGAGCCGGCGGGGCCGGGGGCTTGTTGTTAGGCAATGCCGGGACCGGCGGGGCCGGCGGGTACAGCAATTTCTTAACCGCATCGGGCGGTGTCGGTGGCACCGGCGGCACCGGCGGGTTGTTTGGCGCCGGCGGGCTCGGCGGGGCCGGCGGCGCCTCAGGGATGGATACCGGTGGGGATGGTGGAGCCGGTGGAGCCGGTGGGCTGCTTGCGGGGCTATTCGGCTCCGGCGGCGGCAACGGCGGTAACGGCGGATTCGGCTCGGTCAATGGCGGAGCGGGCGGGGACGGCGGGGACGGCGGGGCGCTGGCCGGCCCGGGCGGAAGCGGCGGGTCGGGCGCATTCGGCGGCACCCTTGGCGGGGACGGCGGGGCCGGCGGCGCGGCCGGCTTGTTGTTCGGGCCGGGCGGGTCCGGCGGTGCCGGCGGAGCCACCTTTAGCGGCACCGGGGGGGTTGGTGGCGCCGGCGGTCATGCGGGGTTGTTCGGTGATGGCGGGGCCGGTGCAGTCGGCGGCTTCAGCTCCGTGGACGGCGGGGCCGGCGGCGCCGGCGGCGACGCCGGCTGGTTTGGCAACGGCGGAATCGGCGGCGCCGGCGGGGCGGGCTATTTCAGCTCCGGGGGTGTCGGCGGCGGCGGCGGTACCGGTGGGGTGCTGTTCGGCAACGGAGGCGCCGGTGGCAACGGCGGCACCGCTTCCACCGGTGGCGCCGGCGGGGCCGGCGGGGCCGGCGTACTGATCGGCAACGGCGGCAACGCCGGTATCGGCGGCGCTGGTGTGACCGTCGGCGGCACCGGCGTGGGCGGGACCAGCGGGCTGCTCTTGGGTCTGGACGGCTTCAACGCGCCGGCCAGCGCTTCGCCGATACACGCCCTGCAGCAACAGGCGCTGACCGCGATCAACGGGCCGATCCAGACACTGACCGGACGGCCGCTAATCGGCAACGGTACCCCCGCTGCGGCGGGTAGCGGTGCCGATGGAGCCGCCGGCGGCTGGCTGCTCGGCGACGGCGGCGCCGGCGGATCCGCTCCACTGTTCACGGCCCAAGACGGAGGTGCGGGCGGAGCCGCCGGGCTGTGGGGCACCGGCGGCACCGGCGGTGCCGGTGGCACCTCGACGGGAGGCCTGGGCGGCGCCGGCGGTGAGGGCGGGGCCGGCGGATTTCTGGCGGGTACTGGCGGGGCTGGTGGTGCCGGCGGGTTCTCACCAGCGACCGGTACCGGAGCCGGAGGGGTAGGCGGGGCAGGTGGAGCCGGGGGCCTGTTTGGCGGGGGCGGAGGCGGCGGGGTAGGCGGGGGCAGCCTCGCCGGGCCCGGTGGGGGCGGCGGGGCCGGCGGCGCGGGCGGGCTGCTCAGCGGCCTGGTCGGCGCCGGAGGCGGCGCCGGAGGTCACGGCGGGCCCGGGGATACCGACGGCGGCGACGGTGGCGCTGGAGGCAATGGCGGGTTGCTCGGCGGCGCCGGCGGCGCTGGCGGCACCGGCGGCTACAGCGACGATGCTCCCTCGAGCAACGGTGGAGCCGGCGGCAACGCCGGACTGCTGTTCGGCAACGGCGGGCACGGCGGCTCCGGCGGAGCCTCCCGCGGCTTTGCTGGTACCGGCGGCGCCGGCGGCAACGCCGGGTTGCTGTTCGGCAGCGGCGGATTCGGCGGGTTCGGCGGGTTCGGATCCGGGGGCGGGTCCGGAGGCAACGGCGGCAACGCAGGTCTATTCGGCAGTGGTGGTGACGGCGGGGCCGGTGGATTCGGAGTGTTCATCGATGGCGGCTCCGGCGGGTCCGGCGGTAGCGGCGGACCGCTCTTGGGCACCGGAGGCTCCGGCGGCGCCGGCGGAGAGTGCGACTTGGGCGGATTCGGGGACGGCGGGGACGGCGGGGACGGCGGCGGTGCGATGCTGATCGGCAACGGCGGCAACGGCGGCAACGGCGCTGCCGGTGCAACTGCGGGCACCGACGGCAAGGGCGGAGCCGGCGGTACCGGCGGCACCCTGCTAGGCGAAGACGGGCTCAACGGGTTGACCTGAGCCCACACCCACTCTCCCCCGAACCGCAGATGGTGCGCATCTGGTCGTGTAGCAAATGATTCGCAACTATTTCTGCAAATCGATTGCATCAATGTGGTTGCAGTAGTTAACTTCTAGATACAGGGAGTCTCCGCCAACCCTAAGGGGACGCACATGGCCTGTGCTCTGTGCTGCCGGCAGCCATTGTCGCACTTGATGCGAAACACTATTGCACCGGACAAATCGGCACCTTGTTTCCTGACCCGCAGTAGCGCACAGCTAGAAGAGCAGTGCTCGATGCCTGCCGAACGCGTCGGCTGACACGCGTCGTCACATCGGCTTGGGTCGGTCTCAAGCCGCGGGCACCACCGCGCCGATACCGGATTCGATGACGATCCGATCTGATAGACGTTGGTGGGGAGGCATTTCCGGCATCCCAACCATGGATCGACGCACAAGCGACACAACGATCGGACCAGCTCCTCCCCCAACCACGGGCGGAGCAATTCACTGAAGTCGACGGCCGTAACCTACCCATCCGGACCCGGTATCGCACTCGACATCGAAAATGGCTTCACTGAACCATATTTCATGCTCGTATGCTGTTTCTCGATCGCGCACCGCTGCGCGCCCAAACACGGACACTTCCACCGGGGCCGGGCTCGATTCCGAAAGAGCAGCCCATGTCATCTGTCCGAACGATACCCGAAATATGCTCCGCAGCAGCGGATAACGCCAAATACCTTGGCCCGATGCGGTCGGTCGGTGCGGATTGCCATCCCACCAACGAAGCCATCAACGCGATCATCGCCGGTTGAGCGCTGGGTGCAACCATGGACTACGCAGCGCTTCCGCCAGAAGTCAACTCGGCACGCATGTACACCGGACCCGGCTCGGGCCCGATGCTGGCCGCCGCACTGGCCTGGGATGGCCTTTCTACCGAGTTATCCTCGGCCGCAGCCGATTACAGTTCAGCATTGGCCGCCATGACGAGCGGGCCGTGGCGGGGGCCGGCATCGACCTCGATGGCCTCCGCCGCCGCCCCTTACATCGCCTGGATGGCGGGCACCGCTACACAGGCCCTGCAGGCTTCACTGCAGGCCAAGGCCGCCGCCGGGGCCTACGAAGCCGCATTCGCCGTGACCGTGCCACCGCCGATGATCGCGGCCAACCGCGCGTTGTTGGCCTCATTGGTCGCCACCAACCTACTCGGCCAAAACACGCCGGCCATCGCCGCCGCCGAGGCCGCCTACGGCGAGATGTGGGCCCAAGATGCGGCCGCCATGTACGGCTATGCCGCGTGCTGCGCGACGGCAACGCGGTTGACCCCGTTCGCCGACCCACCACCGACCGCCAGCCCCGAGGCCGGCCTGATCGCCCAGGCTGCGACCACAAGTAGCACCCAAAGCCAGGCATCGCTGTCACAGGTGATGTCAACGGTGCCGACCGCCCTGCAGGGGCTGGCCTCGCCGTCAGCGTCCGGCGTCACCATCACCGATGTCGCGGGCGCGCTGGGGCTGGGTGCCCCACAACTGGACGGAATTCAAAGTTGGCTCGGTTTACAGGGCATCGACCTGACGACCCCGAGCGGGCTGCTCGCATTCTTCAACGGGACCGACGGATCGCCGCTGGGCACAGCCGTCAACGCAATAACCACGAACGCGATCGGCTCCGGCTTCTACACGCCCGGCAACTTCTTTGGCACCATGTGTGACTTCTTCGGGCTATCCAGTTTCTCGGCCATGGACGCTGCCGAGGACGCCGCCATCGCCGCCAGTAGCGGCCTCGGCGGGGCCGCACCCGGTCTCGGCGGATTCGGCGGGTTGGGCACCGCCGTGTCGGCGGGGGTGGGAAATGCGGCCTCGATCGGGTCATTGTCGGCGCCCCCGACCTGGGCGGCGACCTCGCCGGTCGGCGCCGCAGTGGCGACCTTGCCATCCGTTGCCGCCGGCGCACCCCTGACCGCACACGGCCCGGCGAGCATGCTCGGCGGGCTGCCATTGAGCGGCTTTGGCGGACGCGGTTTCAGCGAGGTCCCCCGCTACGGGTTCAAGCCGACAGTGGTCATGCACCCACCAGCGGCGGGTTGACCGGACTCCCTGCCAATCCGGTTCACGGCCATGCTCGGCACCGGCGCGAAAGCCGGTTCACGTCTTGACACCTCAGCTGAGCACGGTCGCTGGTACCGTTGAATCACTGTGTTTCTGCGGGGCCCCAACAAGCCGACGCGATGGCAGTCAGCCATCGCTGTGGTGGCAGGACTGTGCCTATTCGCCGCCGTCATCGGATGCTGGGCACTGCGCTCTGGGGTGGCGGCCGCCACTCCGTCGCATCCGGCCGCAACAGCATCCGCCGCCGGCCTTAACCGAGCCGAGATCGACAAACAGTCCGTGCGCAGCACCGGGCACCAACGCTCGTCATCCACAGGCCACAGCCCGTGCAAAAGCGCTGGGTTGAAACGGGATCGGCCGCCGACGTGGTCGCGCTCGGCACCACCGCAGTGGTGGCTATCCACACCTGCCTCACTGACCACGGCGGGCCACCCGCTCAGTGCACTGCGTGCGCGTGCCCCGCTGGCAGCTGCCGCCGGGCGGGCATATCTCAACCAGCTCTGCGTCGCTCGCTGCTGATCGGCTAGCACCAGGCTCGTTGTGCGGCCATTCCAAGGCTGACGCGGAGCCGGCGAAACCTACACCCGGTCAGCAATCTCGCTGACCCGTGCGACTTGTCATGCACTAAACGGCTCACCCAAACGTGCCCGGAAGAAGAGCATGTTCTGTTGCGCCACAAACTAATTCGTCATGCTAGCGGCGACAGACACGCCAACGCACCAAGCCGGCCAACCGGCGCAAGACCCGAGGAAATAGCAATGGACTACGCAGCTTTACCACCCGAAATCAACTCCGCTCGCATGTATTCCGGGCCAGGATCGACATCCATGCAGACCGCGGCAACAGCCTGGGACGCGTTGGCCACCGAGCTCTATTCGGCGGCCAGTTGCTATAGCTCCATCACCGCGGGACTGGCCGGCAAGTGGCAGGGACCGGCCGCTACCGCGATGGCCCAAGCCGCCGCGCCCTACGCGACGTGGCTCAGCACCACCGCGGCCCAGGCACAGCTAGCCTCGGCGCAGGCAAGAGCGGCCGTCAGTGCCCACGCCGGCGCGTTCGCGGCGACAGTGCCACCACCGGTGATCGCCGCCAACCGTGCCCATCTCGCAGCGTTGATCGCGACCAACCTACTAGGTCAGAACAGCCCGGCGATCGCGACAACCGAGGCCAACTACGAACAGATGTGGGCTCAGGATGCGGCAGCAATGTATGGCTACGCGGGTGCTTGCGCGAGCGCCACACGGCTGACGCCATTTACTTCACCGCCGCCGATCACCGACCCGGTCGGGTTGGCCAGACAAGGTGTTGCCGCCACGCAATCGACCGGCGCATCGGCGGCTGCGCCAAGCCTCGAGGCCGTACTGGCGGCATCTCAGGTGATCACAACGCTGCCCGTGGCCCTGGCGGGGCTCGCCACCGCACCCATCATGACATCCCTGAATAGCGCCTTCACGTCGTTGTCAACGTCGCTGTCGAAGCTGAGCTCACTGACCGTGCCGCTGAACTTCGCCATGTACGCGCTGAACTTCCTCGATAAGGGGATCGGATTTACCAAAGCCGCAACCGGTTCGCTCACTGCCGCGGCCACAGGTGCGGTCAAGGCGGTCGAATCCGGGGCGCAATCGCTGGGATCGGTCTCGCTGGGAATCACGGGTAGCGGTGCGGCACTGAGCGCCGCAATGGGACGCGGCATGACGGTAGGGGCGTTGTCGGTTCCGCATTCTTGGATCACGGCGCCAGCCACAAGTGCCGTCGCCGCGAACCTACCGAGCAGTTTGTCCTCGGTTGGCTCCGTAGACAGCGGCACCGCAGGTATGCCGTTCATGCCGTTGACCGGCATGAACGGGCGCAGCGCTAACGGCCCTGCCGCCTCCCGGTTCGAGCTGCGCTCAACGGTGGTACCCCGTTCCCCGGCCGCCGGATGACCCAAACGATGACGGGATGCGGTTAGGGCCCGCGCCGCATCGGGCCCCGATCACGTGCCCGTGCTCAGCTACCCAGCCGAAAATGGCATTCCTCTAACCAATCTCAAAGGTTTCTTCCAGCCCCCAACAATGCTGGCGCTGTACGTTTGCGCCACTGTGACCTTCCCATGCGCGGCTTCTCCCCGACGATGGCAACGCGCCGTCGCCGTTGTCGTCGCGCTAGGTCTTTTTGCCGCCGTCATCGCGGGCTGGGCACTGCGGTCCGGGCTTTCCGCCGCGGCACTACTGCAACCCGCAGCATGGTCGCAGGCGATCCCCGATATCGGCCACCTGCAGCTCGCTCACGGCTCACAACCCGTGAACCATAGCGATCAAGACGCTCCTCCCGCGCATCAGAAACCCTTCAGAAACGCTTGGATGACGCGGGATCGGCCGCCAAGCCAGGCCCACCTTGGGCCACTTTCGGCCTGGTGGCCGACGAGTGGTTGGGTAACCCGGGGCTGGCAATCCCAGCTGATCCACGTGCACCCGCCGGGTCCACCGACGGCGACTGCCGATGACCGAGATATCTTGACCAAGTTCTGCGTCGCTCGGCGCTGATCGTTCCCGCCGGTTGTGCTGCACCACAACCGGTTACAGGTGATCGCCAACCACGCAATTTCAACGCGTCTGCGCTGGTTGCATGACGCCGTTCTTCGATGCGGTAACCCCTTCGCAGGATGCCATCGAATGCCAACGATCCCGAGCACATCGGTAACGGGACAACAGCGGAATCAACCCGTCCCCCAGCACTTTAGGAATTGATCATGTCTCTACGGCCCACTCCTGCCATCCCCCGAACGATTGTCGCGCGGAAGAGGCCGAAGAGATAGCCATGGACTTCGGGAAGTTGCCACCGGAGGTCAACTCCGGTCGAGCCCGTCCGGGCTCCCTGCAGGCCACCGCGGTGGCGTTGCGCGGGTTGGCCGCCGGGATGCGCCAGATTGGGGCGGAATGTAGTTCGATCGCCGCCGGGCTCACCAGCGGGTGGCGCGGGCCGGCGGCGGTGCCGGTGATGCGGGTCATTGCGCCGCACTGGGCATTGCTCACCGCCCTGGCCCGCCATGCCAGTCAGACCGCGGTTCAGGCCGAAACCGCCGCGAAAGCCTACGAACAGGCAGCAGCAAAGATGACATCGGCTCAGCTGATCGCGCCCAACCGCATGATGAGAAAGTGGTTGTCGGCGAACAACTTTCTGGGCCAGGCCAGCCCGGTGATCGCCGAGCTCGAAGCCGAGTACGAACGGGTGTGGGTGCACTGCGCCGACGCCGTGCACGACTTCGCCGGTGCCCTGGCTATCTCGCCGAGGTCGACGGCGTTGACCTCCCAACTCGTCGCCATCGGGTTCACGAGACTGGCCCACCGTGGGTCGCCCGTTGCCTGCGGGACAGCCGCCATGGACAGCCTCGCGATCATGACTACCGGCACTCAGGTGGTTTCATCAATTCCGCGAGCGCTCAAGGCCCTGTCTGCGCCCTATGCGTCATTGGGTGCCGCGATCTCCCCTGCGGCTTTGTCGCTGTCAAGACTGAGTTCGGTTGTCCTACGGTCAAATCTCGCGGCCCGCACGCTACATGTCCTGGAAACGGCTACCGCCTCGGGCCTAGCACGAACCACCGTCGCGGACAGTGGCGGTAGCCAGCTTTTGGTCGACGTTGATCACGCGACATCGATCGGAGCGTTGTCGGTGCCGCAGGCGTGGATAACAGCGATTGCGGCCAGCCCCGTCGTCTCGGTGCTACAACGCACCGGATGGATCTGCGAACCAATCGGTGACGCCGTCGGCAGTGAGCCGCCGGGGTAGCGCCCACACTAGGCCGGCGGAGCCGAGTGCGGCGTCCAATCGGGAGGTCCGATCCGCTCACCCGCTGCTGCGCGACCGGGCGGCATCCACCACAGCCGAGAACAGACGCAGATCCTCCAATGACTCCTCGGGATGCCACTGCACGGCCAGCACGAAGTTCTCCCCCGGCAGCTCCAGCGCCTCGACCACGCCGTCAACATCCCAGGCGCTGACCACCAGGCCTTCGCCCACCTCGGCGACGGCCTGGTGGTGGTAGCAACGCACCTGCGCGGACTCCCCGATCAAGGTCGCCAACCGGGTCCCGGGCACGGTACGCACCGGCAGCGAGGAAAACACCGCGTTGCCTGCCCGGTGTCCGTTGTGCCCGAGCACATCGGGCAGGTGCTGGTGCAGCGTCCCACCGAATGCGACGTTGAGAACTTGAGCGCCGCGGCAGATACCGAGCACCGGTAGCCCCCGGTGCAGTGCACCGCGCAGTAGCGCGAACTCCCAGCTGTCCCGGATCGGTGCCGGCTCGTCGGTGGCCGGATGCGCCTGTTGGCCGTAGGCAGCGGGGTCGACATCCTTACCTCCGGTGATGACCAGGGCATCGAGGCTGTCGAGCACTCTGTTGGCAGCATCGGCATCGGCCCGCTGCGGAGGCAGCAGCACGGCGATGCCACCAGCCATGGTGACACCGTCGAAATAGCTGGCGGGCAGAAAACTTGCGCTGACATCCCAGACACCAGTCTTGGCTTGGTCCAGATATGTGGTCATCCCCACGATCGGTCCCGGTCCAGCGGCGTTCAAGACCACCCGTCCTCTCCCCATCATGCTGGAGCATCCGCATCGCCCAGCGTGGTGTCATGCCGAATATTTCAACGGAAACGGTTGTGGCACAAGACTAGACATCCCCGGCCTGCTCGTGGAAGGCCAGGTTGGCGGCACCTACCAACCGCTGGTGCGCAGCACGATCTCGGTGGCCAGCTGGGCCGTCGACTCCTGCGCATTGCGTCGGCCCAGCAGCTCAACGACCCGATACTCGGCGTAGACCAACTGCTGGCTGTTACGGGCCGCTTCCCGCACGGCCGCCGAAGTCACCAGCACGGTGGTGGCGATCTCGACGGGCGGACACAGGTCATCGCGAACGATACCCTCGGAATCGGCGATCGCCGGATGGCCACGGTCAATTGCGACCAAGCCGGCGAACCTGCCCAACCTCGTCGCCGCCAGTTCCCAGGCGAGTTCGGCGCCCTCCCGATCGCCGGCCACCACCGCCCACTTGATACCCAGGGCATCGAGGATGCCAACCACGGATTTTGACGTCAGCCGCGGGTCGGCGCCCACCACCACCGTTCGAAGTGAGGCGGTATGCAGCCGCTCGCACACCGCGTCATACGCGGTGACAGCGCGTTGATCGGCACCAAGAATGGCGACGACGACGCCAGTTGCGGGACCGGCCACTGCCACTTGGACCGGGAATCCGTCGAGCGTGGTCATCATCGAAGACACTTACGCAAGTTACCGCCAATCGACCAGAGCGTGCCACGAGTTCATCCAGTCGCAGCCCCGCGACACCTCGAGCTTCCTGCGGTTAACCACCCGGTAACGGGTCAACCGCCGACGCCACCGAGCATGGCGAGCAGACGCAAAATCGCACCGGCACGCGGACGGCTACGCGAGTTTGTGTCTGCTCGCGCATGGAGAGCTCATGGCAACGTGAGAATCTCGGCACCGGTATCGGTGACCAGCAGCGTGTGTTCGAACTGCGCGGTCCACTTGCGGTCCTTGGTGACCACCGTCCAGTCGTCATCCCAGATCTCGTAGTCCAACGTGCCCAGGTTGATCATCGGCTCGATGGTGAATGTCATCCCGGTCTGCATGATCGTCTCCACCGCAGGCTGGTCGTAATGCAACACAACCAGCCCGTTGTGGAAGGTGGTACCGATGCCGTGGCCGGTGAAGTCGCGAACCACGTTGTAGCCAAAGCGATTTGCATACGCCTCGATCACTCGCCCGATGACCGACAACGCCCGTCCGGGTTTGACGGCGTTGATCGCCCGCATCGTCGCTTCCCGGGTGCGCTCCACCAGCAGCCGGTGCTCCTCGGAGACGTCACCGGCCAGGAAGGTCGCGTTGGTGTCGCCATGCACCCCGTCGAAGTAAGCGGTGACATCGATGTTGACGATGTCACCGTCGGCGATCACCGTCGAGTCGGGGATTCCGTGGCAGATCACCTCGTTGAGCGAGGTACAGCACGACTTGGGGAAGCCCTTGTATTCCAGCGTCGACGGATAGGCACCGTTGTCGACCATGTACTCGTGCGCGATCCGGTCCAGCTCGTCGGTCGTGACCCCGGGTGCCACCGCTTTGCCCGCCTCCACCAGTGCGCCGGCCGCGATTCGCCCGGCCACGCGCATCTTCTCGATGACCTCAGGGGTCTGCACCCATGGCTCGGTCCCTTCGCGGGCCGTCGGCTTGCCGACATACTCCGGGCGCGCGATCCACTTGGGCACCGAACGCATCGGCGAGAGGACTCCAGGGGAAAGCGCGGTGCGAGCAGGCATCCCGCTAGCTTAGTCGCGCCTGGCCGGTGACTCGCACCTCGCCGGGAGCCGCCCGGCCCGCCGCCACATCCCGCCCCGATGGTCGCTGTCTGGACGAACCGCTGGTTACACCTGATGGCGGCGCAGCAAGGCCCGGCGCGGACCCCGGATCACCACGGAGCCGCACACCACCTGGCCCGTCACCACGACATGCGGTGTGCCTTCCCCAGGGGCATCCTTGCGACGGTCGCTGGCACTGCCCACGTAAACCTCGACGTCGTCGATGGAGGCGCTGGCCCCCTCGGGCAGTCTGAGCTCGAGTGAGCCGAACCTCATGTCGAGTTCGATCACCACCACGGGTCCCGCGAAACGCGCCTTGGTCAGGTCGAGTTCGATCGAGCCCAGCCGGCGAACCAACGCCAGGCGAGTGGGGACCATCCATTCGCCATGGCGCTTCAACGACCCGGCCCAGCCACGCAATTCGACCCGGTCAGCCGCGGATGTGACGATGGCACCCGGCCCGGGCAGGTCACAGACCAGCCCGTCCAGTTCGTTCTGGGTGCGCGCAAACGACACCCGAGACGAACGCTGCTCGAATTCATTGATGTCGATCAACCCGAGCGCCACCGCGTTGTGTAAACGGCGCATCGTGCCGTTCCTGTCGGCGTCGGAGACCCGCAACGCCACCATCTCTGCACCGGAATCCGTCATGGCCTTTTCCTGATGTCCCTCGCTAACGGCGATCATCCGCCTCTCCTGGCAACTTACCGCGGTTGCGGGATTGGCGGCGACGCCGCCGGCCCAGCCAGGCGCCCACAGCGGCTAGGTCAGGTACCCGGGCGGCATCAGCTCGAACATCATCTTGGTCATCCGCACGGCGTATTCCGAGCTGCCACCGCCGACAATCAGCGAGGCGAAAGCCAGGTCACCGCGGTATCCGGCGAACCAGGAATGCGACCCGCCCGGGAATTCGGCTTCACCGGTCTTGCCGAAGACCTCGCCGCACCCGGCGATCTCTTTGGCGGTGCCGTTGGTCACCACCAGGCGCATCATGGGGCGCAGCGCGTCCACCATCTTCGGGCTGATCGGCGCGCCCGCACCCGTCACCTGCGTGGGCCGACCGACGATGAGCTGCGGAACCGGTGTCCTGCCTGCGGCCACGGTGGCCGCCACCAGCGCCATCCCGAAGGGGCTGGCCAACACCTTGCCCTGGCCGAACCCGTCCTCGGTGCGCTCTGCCAGGTCCACCGTCGGGGGCACCGAACCGGTGACCGTGGTGAGGCCCTCCACTCGATAGTCGAGCCCGATGCCGTAACGAATGGCCGCTTGCGTCAACCCGCGCGGGGGCATCTTGCTGCTCAGTTCCGCGAAGGTGGTGTTGCACGAACTGGCGAACGCGCGTGATAGCGGCACTACGCCGAGATCGAAGCCGCCGTAATTGGGGATCGTGCGATGGCCGATGTCGAGTTCGCCGGGGCAGCCGAGCATGGTGTTGGGGGTGGCCATATCGCGCTCGACGGCCGCACCGGCGGTAACGACCTTGAAGGTCGACCCGGGTGGATACAGGCCGGTGGTGGCAACCGGGCCGTCGGCGTCGGCGGCGGCATTCTGCGCCACCGCCAGGATCTCTCCGGTCGAGGGCTTGATCACCACGATCATCGCCTTGCCGCCCCTGGCGTCCACCGCGCGCTGCGCGGCGTTCTGCACGGCCCGATCCAACGTGATGGTGACCGACGGCGCCGGTGACGGTGCCACCTCATGCAGCACGGCCACGTCCACACCGTTCTGGTTGACGCTGACCACCCGCCAGCCCGCCTCGCCCTCCAGCTCGTCGACCACGGCTTTCTTCACCTCGGTCATGACGACTCCGGCGAAATGATCGTCGGTCGGCAACATCTCGGGCTGGGGCGTGATCACCACACCGGGCAGGTGGCCGATCGCTTCGGCGACCCGACCGCTGTCGTCAGGACGCAGGGTGACCCCCAAGTCCAGCGGGTGTGTCAACGAACTGGCCTGCTCGGCGAGCAGCTGCGGGTCGTTGAGCGTGTCGTTGAAGGGGTGCAGGGCATCAACCGCGGCATGGGCGGTCCCGATCAGGTTGCGGCCGGCCTCGACGGCATCCAGAGCGTAGTGATACACGTAGCCCGGCACGAGTACGTCGGTGCCGCCGAGTTCGTTGACCGACGCCCGCCGGGGCGGGTCGGCGCGCAGCGAGAACGTCTGGTGCTCCCCCAGCTTGGGATGCAAGCCGGTGGATACCCAGCGGACCGCCCAGCGCCCCTCATCGCGGGCCATCTTCAACTGGCCGTCATAGGTCCACGTCCGATTCTTGGGAAGGTGCCAGGTGAAGCGGTAGACGACGGTGCCCGTGTCCTCGGCGTACTTCGAGCTGAGGATCTGCGCGTCCAGGTGGGTCGCCTGCAGACCCGCCCACGCGGCGTTGAGCGCTTCCCGGGCTTCGTTGGGGTTGTCGCTGAGCTGGGCCGCGGTCGCGGTATCGCCAACGGCGAGCGCGGCGAAGAATTTCGCGGCAGCCGGCCCCGGGCCCTCGGGGCGGGGCGTGCAGCCTGGCAGCGCCATGCAGCAGACCAACAAAAGGGCTGCGCCAGCTGAGGCCAATGTTGCTCTAGTTACCATCGTTACTGATGTTAAGAACAGTGACGCCAAGGAGGGCGTAGACACACCGAGACCCAACCGTTATGTCGGATCTGGTTGACGCTACGAAGGGGTTTGGTGCAGGAGGCTGCTCAGTCGAGCAGCACTGTGGCGAAGGTGCCGACTTCCTTGAAGCCGACGCGCGTGTAGGCGGCGCGGGCGACCGTGTTGAAGTTGTTCACGTACAGGCTGGCGATGCGCCCGCTGCCGACGGTCACTGCGGCAAGCGTGGCGGTTCCCGCGGTACCCAAACCCAGGCCGCGCCGCTCCGGATGAACCCAAACCCCCTGGATCTGCCCGACGGCCGGAGACTGCGACCCCACCTCGGCCTTGAAAATCACCTCACCGTGCTCGAACCGGGCCCACGCCCGCCCGGCCGCGATGAGGCTGGCGACCCGGCGGCGATAACCCCGGCCGCCGTCTCCGAGGCGAGGATCGATGCCCACCTCACCGATGAACATGTCCACGGCAGCCACCAGGTAGGCGTCCAACTCCTCGGGTCGGACCTGGCGTACCTCCGGGTCGATCGCGCAACTGGGGTGGGTGTTGATGGCCATGAGCGGCTGGTGGTCACGCACATCGCGGGCCGGCCCCCAGGCCGACTCCAGGCGCTGCCACATCGGCAGCACCAGATCGGCCCGGCCCACCAGCGACGAACACCGCCGCGCGGTGCTCTTCGCCTCATCGGCGAACGCGTTCAAATCGATCAATTCACCGCGCAGCGGGATCAGGTTGGCGCCGGCGAAGCACAACGACTCATCCACTCCGTCGCGCGTCCACAGTTCCCCGCCAAGCGAATTGGGCTCGATTCCGTAGTCGGCCACCCGCGCGGCGACCATGCACGATTCGACCGGATTCTCGTCGAGCACTCGCCACAATGCGGCAACGTCACGCACCACAGACACCCGTCGTTCGCCGACAAGGCGCATGATGGGCGGAGCCGACATCTCAGATCTCTCTGTGGTGCGAACTGAGGCCAGACAATTCACTGACCCCTATCAGCTTACGGTCACAATAGGCGTACCGCTTGATGTCGTGCCCGGATCCTCGGTTCCCATTTCTGCGGCGATGCGCATCGCCTCCTCGATCAGGGTCTCGACGATCTGCGCTTCGGGCACCGTCTTGATCACTTCGCCCCGCACAAAGATCTGGCCCTTGCCGTTGCCCGAGGCCACTCCCAGGTCAGCCTCACGCGCTTCACCAGGACCGTTGACGACGCACCCCATCACGGCCACCCGCAACGGAACGTCAAGACCGTCCAAGCCGGCGGTGACCTCGTTGGCCAGCGTGTAGACGTCGACCTGAGCGCGTCCGCAGGACGGACAGGACACGATCTCGAGGGACCGTGGTCGTAGATTCAGCGACTCGAGAATCTGGTTGCCGACCTTGACTTCCTCCACGGGTGGGGCCGACAACGACACCCGGATGGTGTCTCCGATGCCACGCGAGAGCAGCGCACCGAAAGCGACCGCGGACTTGATGGTGCCCTGAAAGGCCGGACCGGCCTCGGTGACCCCCAGGTGCAGCGGATAGTCGCATTGGGCCGCGAGCTGCTCGTAGGCGGCGACCATGATCACCGGGTCGTTGTGCTTGACGCTGATCTTGATGTTGCCGAAACCATGCTCTTCGAACAACGACGCTTCCCACAGGGCAGACTCGACCAGCGCTTCGGGCGTGGCCTTGCCGTACTTCTGCATGAACCGCTTGTCCAGCGAGCCCGCGTTGACCCCGATGCGAATCGGAATGCCGGCCGCCCCGGCCGCCTTGGCGACCTCCCCCACCCGGCCGTCGAACTCCTTGATGTTGCCCGGATTCACCCGCACGGCAGCGCAACCGGCATCGATGGCGGCAAAGATGTACTTCGGCTGGAAGTGGATGTCGGCGATCACCGGAATCTGGCTGTGCCGGGCTATCTCGGCCAGCGCGTCAGCGTCCTCTTGGCGGGGGCAGGCCACCCGGACGATGTCGCAGCCCGCCGCGGTCAGCTCGGCGATCTGCTGCAGCGTGGCATTGACGTCGTGGGTCTTGGTGGTGCACATCGATTGCACCGAGACCGGGTAATCGCTGCCGACTCCGACATCGCGGACCATCAGCTGACGCGTGGTGCGGCGGGGCGAAAGCGTGGGCGCCGGAGGCTGCGGGATGCCCAGGCCAGTGGTCACTGTGACCCCTTCTTTCTGGTTCTTATTGGAACAACCTGATCGGGTTGACCAAGTCGGCGGTGACGGTCAGCAACATGTATCCGACCACGAAAACCAGCACCACATAGGTCGCTGGCATCAGCTTGAGATAGTTCACCGGCGCCGCGGCCACCTTGCCGCGGGCCGCGCGGATCATGTTGCGGATCTTCTCGAACACCGCGACGGCGATATGGCCGCCGTCGAACGGCAACAGGGGCAGCAGGTTGATGGCCCCGAGGATGAGATTCAACTGGGCTAGGAAGAACCAGAAGGCCACCCACAGCCCGTGGTCGACGGTGTCGCCGCCGATGATGCTGGCGCCGACCACGCTGATCGGCGTCTGCGGGTCACGCTGGCCGCCCCCGATGGCGTGGACCAGCGCGCCGACCTTGGTCGGGATGGCCACCAGCGCCCTGCCCACTTCGACCGTTAGGTCACCGGTGAAGGCGAACGTGGCGGGCAGCGCCGACAGAATCCCGTATTGCGTCGGCCCGGACTGGGCCGCGCCCACCCCGATAGCACCGACAGTCGCGGGCTCGAGTTGATTGCCCTGCTCGTTGGGAACCCAGCGGCGGGTGGATTCGATGACGACGTTGGCCGTCACCGTGGTTCCGTCGCGTTCGACGACGATCGGCACGCTGCCGTGCAGCTTACGAATGGCGGTCGCCATCTCGTCGAAGGTGGAGACCGCGGTGTCGCCGACCTTGACGACGACGTCACCGGCGCGCAGTCCGGCTAGCGCCGCGGGCCCCGGCCCGGTGCACTGCTCCAGTTTTCCTTGAGCCGTTTCCGGTGCGACACAGCCGGTTTCGCCAATGATCGCCTGGGTGGGCGGGTGCAGGTTCGGCAGCCCCCAGACCACTGCGATGCCATAGATCAGCACCAGGCAGATAACGAAGTTCATACCGGGCCCGGCGAACAGGACCGCCACCCGCTTCCAGGTCGCCTGTTTGTACATCGCCCGGTCATGTTCGTCGGGCTCGAGATCCTCGACCGGGGTCATGCCGGCGATGTCGCAGAAGCCACCCGCCGGAATGGCCTTGACCCCGTACTCGGTTTCGCCTCGGCGCGTCGACCACAAGGTGGGACCGAAGCCGACGAAATAGCGCCGCACCTTCATTCCGGTCGCGCGCGCTACCCACATGTGGCCGCACTCGTGCAGCGCCACCGATATCAAGATGGCGAGTGCGAAGAGCACAATGCCGACAACGAACATCATCAGCCTCTATCGACCTTTCTCAAGCCAGTCCGGAGACCTTCTCGCATGCGCCGGCCGGGCTTGCTTTGGCGATCGCACGCTGTGCCCGCTGCCGCGCCCAACGCTGCGCGTCAAGTACGTCATCCACGTTAGCGGGTGAAACGGCCCATTGGTCGGCAGCGTGCAGCACGTCGGCGACTGTTCCCACGATGGCGGGGAAACTGATCCGGCCGGCGAGGAAGGCCGCTGCCGCTTCTTCGTTAGCCGCGTTGTACACCGCGGTCATGCACCCGCCGGTCTCGCCAGCATGGCGAGCCAGCTCGACGGCGGGAAACACCTCGTCATCCAGCGGCTCGAACTCCCACGTCTGAGCCTGACTGAAATCGCAATAACGGGCCGCACCCGGCACCCGGCGCGGCCAGCCCAACGCCAGGGAGATCGGCAATTTCATGTCTGGGGGGCTGGCCTGGGCGATGGTCGAACCGTCGACGAAGGTGACCATGGAATGCACGATCGACTGCGGATGCACGACGACCTCGATGCGCTCGTACGGGATGCCGAACAATAGGTGGGTTTCGATGAGCTCGAGTCCCTTGTTGACCAGTGAGGCCGAGTTCAGCGTATTCATCGGGCCCATTGACCAGGTCGGATGGGCACCGGCCTGCTCCGGGGTGACCTCTCGAAGGTCGGCCGCCGACCACCCCCGAAACGGCCCACCCGAGGCGGTCAACACTAGTTTGGCGACTTCGTCGGGGGTGCCTGCGCGCAAGCACTGAGCCAGCGCGGAATGCTCGGAGTCGACCGGCACGATCTGACCGGGTTGCGCGGCCTGCAATACCAGTGGACCGCCGGCAACCAGCGATTCCTTGTTGGCCAAGGCCAGCCTGGACCCGGATGCCAGCGCGGCCAGCGTCGGCCGCAGGCCCAATGCGCCGACGAGCGCGTTGAGGACGACGTCGGCCTCGGTCTCCTCCACCAGCCGGGTGACAGCGTCGGGCCCCTGGTACGCAATGTCGCCGGCCAGTTGCGCCGCCCGCTCGTCGGCGATCGCAATCTCCGTTACGCCGGTCTCGGCGCGCTGTCGCAGCAGCGTGTCCAGATTGCTGCCCCCGGCAGCCAGCCCGACGACCTCGAAACGGTCCGGATTGGCGGCGATGACTTCCAGCGCCTGGGTGCCGATCGAACCCGTGCTGCCCAGCACTAGCACGCGCAAGCGGCCGTCGGCGGACCCGTCGGTGGCAGTAGTCACTCCATCATTGTGCCCCGACCGACCCCAATGCGGCCCGGCCAGCCCGCCGCTTCGACTAGCCATCCAGGACCTCCGCAGTTTCGAATAGTGAACATGGTCACGCTTGCACTCGTCGGCTTCGTCGGAGGTCTGATCACCGGGATCTCGCCGTGCATCCTGCCGGTGCTGCCGGTGGTCTTCTTCTCCGGCGCCCATGGCGGCGCCACGGTGGCCACCACACAGACGGGGGTTAGTACGCCGGACCCGAAGGCCGCGCGTGTCCAGACACGCCCCTATCGGGTGATCGCCGGCCTGGTGCTCAGCTTCTGCCTGGTGACCCTGACGGGTTCGGCGCTGCTGTCGTTGCTGCATCTGCGCCAGGACACCATCCGCTGGGTCGCGCTGGCCGCGCTGGTGGCGATCGGCTCGGGCTTGATCTTTCCGCGACTCGAACAGTGGCTACAGCGGCCGTTTGCCCGCATCCCGCACAACTCGATCAGTGCTGGCGGCACCGGTTTCGGGCTCGGGTTGGCGCTGGGCGTGCTCTATGTCCCCTGCGCCGGCCCGGTGCTCACCGCTATCATCCTGGCCGGCGCCACCTCGAGAATCGGGCTCAACACCGTCGCGCTCACCTGCGCATTCGCCCTCGGAACCGCCTTGCCATTGCTGTTCTTCGCCCTGGCCGGGCGCGAGACGGCAGGGCGGGTGAGCGCGTTTCGTCGCCGCCAGCGCGAGATCCGGATTGGGGCCGGAGTCGTGACGATTCTGCTGGCAGTGGCCCTGGTGCTCAATCTGCCCGCGACTCTGCAGCGGGCCATCCCCGACTACACCAGTGCGCTACAGGGCCTACCGGAGCAGGTGGGCGGCCCCAACCAGATCGGCACCAACCTGGGCGGCATCGGCGGTCTTGTGACTGACCAAAACGCGCAGCTCTCCAACTGCACCAACGGCGCCGCGCAACCGCAAGACTGTGGCACCGCACCCGACATCACGGGAATCAGCGGCTGGCTCAACACCCCTGAGCACCAACCGATCCGGTTGAGTACGCTGCGAGGCCGCGTGGTGCTGGTCGACTTCTGGGCGTATTCATGCATCAACTGCCAACGCGCCATCCCCCACGTCGTCGGCTGGTACCGGGCCTACAAAGACAGCGGCCTGGAAGTGATCGGCGTGCACACACCCGAGTACGCGTTCGAAAAGGTGCCGGAAAATGTTGCGGCCGGCGCCGCGGATCTGAACATCACCTACCCGATCGCGCTGGACAACAACTATTCGACCTGGACGAACTACCGCAACGCGTACTGGCCCGCCGAGTATCTGATCGATGCCAGTGGCACCGTTCGGCACATCAAGTTCGGCGAGGGTGACTACGACGGCACGGAGAACCTGATCAGACGGCTACTCACCGACGCCAATCCGGGCGCCAAACTGCCGGCACCGGTGGACGCCGCCGACACCACACCCGCGCTGAGCCTGACCCCCGAGACATATTTCGGCGTTGGCAAAGCGGTCAACTTCGCCGGCAGCGGCTACGACCAGGGTTCGGCGACGTTCAGCTACCCGCTCGCGCTGCCCCCAGACACCTTCGCCCTGCAAGGCCCCTGGTCCCTGGACCACCAGCGGGCCACGGCCGACGGCGACGACTGCCGCATCAAGCTGAACTACCTCGCCAAGAACGTCTATCTGGTGGTCGGTGGCACCGGAACCCTCACCGTGACCGGAGCCGGCAAGTCGACGACGCTGCGGATCGGCGGGGCACCCACCTCGCATCAAATCGTCGCCGGCGACCAAGTGCAGCGAACCACGATAGAAGTGCATCCCAGCAAAGGATTGCAGGTGTATTCATTCACCTACGGATGAATTATTTTTCCCACAACACCGATCCAAAACCGCTGCGGCTCCGAATAACAGTCAGAGATCCACCCGACAACAAAGGAGCCATAGGCAATGAAGTTCCACAACCCAGCAATTGCAGCAACCGGTCTCGCGGCAGCCGCTGCGGTAGGCCTGGTGGTGGCCACCGCTCCGAGCGCGATGGCCAGCCCGCCAGACACGCTGGTCGGCCCCGGATGCAGTGCCTACGCACAGCAAGTGCCGACCGGGCCGGGGTCGGTAGCCGGCATGGCGGCCGAACCGGTCGCGGTGGCGGCGTCGAACAACCCGATGCTCACCACGCTGACCTCGGCGTTGTCCGGCAAGCTCAACCCGCAGGTGAACCTGGTCGACACCCTCAACGGCGGCCAATTCACGGTCTTCGCCCCGACCGATGCCGCGTTCGGCAAGATCGACGCCGCAACGATCGATTCGTTGAAAACCGATGCGCCGCTGCTGAAAAAGATCCTCACCTATCACGTGGTCCCCGGGCAGTTGAGTCCGTCGCAGGTGGTCGGCACCCACAGCACCGTCGAGGGCGCCTCGCTGACCGTCACCGGTTCTGGCAATGACCTACAGGTCGGTGACGCGGCCGTGGTCTGCGGCGGAGTGCAAACCGCCAACGCCGTGGTGTACATGATCGACACCGTGCTGATGCCGCCCAGCTAGCCAGCTAGGCATCACCGGCAGCGGCGACGCATTTCGCTACGGCGATTCCTCCGGACGGGTAGCACAAAGGTGATGACCCCGGTCTGCGCTTCGGGCAGATGTGCCAGAATGATCGGGTTCGATTCGAAGACGTGCAGTAGCCAATCCCATCCGGAGGAATCGCTGTGGCCAGTACTGAGGTGGAGCCTTTCACCGGCGTCGATATCGCCGAGGTGCCGTCCGCACGCTGGGGATGGAGCCGGATCAATTACCGCACCTGGCACATCACCGGAGCGTGCGCCTTTTTGTTTCTGCTGGCGATGCTGCGCGGCAACCACGTCGGCCATGTCGAAGACTGGTTCCTCATCGGGTTCGCTGTACTGACGTTGGCCGTCCTGGTTCGTGACCTGTGGGGCCGCCGGCGCGGCTGGCTCCGATAGCGGTTTCCCGACCAACTCGGCGCGCGCCGCTTAGCGACGGGCCCGCCGATACCAACTGACGCTGAACGCACCGGCCACCAGCAACGTCAGCGCCACCACCCACGGCCAGATACCGTGCTGGTGGACCCAGCCGGCCAACTCACCTTGGATGCGGCCAGCCGCACCGATCACCCGATCTTGGGGATCGACCAGTAGACCAGAGGTCAACCGCACCTCGTAGTAGCCGTAGTAGCCGACGTAGAGCCCAACTACCACCAGCAACCCACCGCTGATCCGGTTGACCAGCGGCAGCACCCGCCGCAACCGGTCGGCCAGTGCCGAGCTGGCGGTCGCCGCGGCAATGGCGAGTGCGCCGACCACCATGGTCAGGCCCGCGATGTAGGCCAGGTAGATTGCCACCGCGCCCAGGATTGAACCGCCCCGCAGGCCCGCCCCGGTTACCGCGAGAAACGGGCCGATGGTGCAGGACAGCGAGGCGACGGCATAGCTGACGCCGTAGCCGTACATGGAGCCCAAGCGGGCCGTTGGCGCCCATCGCGGACCAAACCCGCTGGGGGTCAGCGCGGCCAACTCACGCCCCGACAGCAGCCAGACCCCAAGGCCGACAAGCAGCACACCGATCAGCACGGTCAGGTAGGGCAGGTATCGCTGCACCGTGGAAGCTGCCGAGATGGTCAAAGCGCCAAAGGCACCGAAGACCGTAAGGAAACCGAGCGCCATCCCCATGGTGGCGGCGATGGCTCGGCCAACCGCGCCGATCGGAGAGGCAGCCTCCCCCGACGCGCCGCCATGCTGCCCGCGCACCACCAACAGCAGGTATGCGGGCAGCATCGCGAATCCGCATGGGTTTAGCGCGGCCACCGATCCGGCGGCGAAGGCCAGCGCGACCAGGGCCGAATTCATCGGGGTCGGGGAATCAGGACGTCAGCGCGGCGACACGGTCGGCCAGTTCCTGCTGGGACATGGCCGAGGTGGGGTTGTTGACGAACGTCGAGGAACCGTCGGCCCGATAGAACACCCAGGCCGGCTGCCAGGGCACGTTGTAGCGCGCCCAGATCGCGCCGTCGGCGTCGTTGATGTTGGTGAAGTTCAGCCCGTATTTGGCGACGAAGCCCTGCATCGCACCCACGTCCGAATGCGCGGCGATGCCGACGAATGTGACCCCCGGGTTGGCGGCCGCCACCTGGCTGGCGGCGGGGCCCTCGGCGTTGCAGAACGGGCACCACGGCGTCCAGAACCACAACACCGCCGGCTTACCCTGCAGACTGGCCCCGTTGAAGGGCGCGCCGCCCAGCGTCGTCGCGGTGAAATCGAGACGATCATCGGCGGCGCGGGCGCGCGGGGCGGCGATCAGGCCGAGGGTCAGGACAAGCGCGACCATGCTGGCCATCAGGACCGCGGCAAACCAACGATTGCGGGGCGTAGGGCGAACAGTCATAGCAGACCTCACTTACTGGTGTTTGCCTTGATGACGTAATACCCACTGACGCGGTTCATCGCACCCGCTGCAGCTACCCGCCTTCGGCGGCCAGCTGTCCGCAGGCCCAGCCCCAATCGCCCACGCTCCAGCTACCCGCCTTCGGCGGCCAGCTGTCCGCAGGCCCAGCCCCAATCGCCCACGCTCCAGCTACCCGCCTTCGGCGGCCAGCTGTCCGCAGGCCCAGCCCCAATCGCCCACGCTCCAGCTACCCGCCTTCGGCGGCCAGCTGTCCGCAGGCGGCGCTGATCTCGCGGCCACGAGTATCCCGGACGGTGCACGAAACCCCCTGTGCACGAACGCGTTTGACAAACTCCCGCTCCACCGGCTTGGGACTCGCATCCCAATCGCTGCCCGGCGTCGGGTTGAGCGGGATCAGGTTGACATGGACCAGCGGCCCCAGCGCGCGATGCAGTCGTTTGCCCAGCAGATCAGCCCGCCAGGGTTGATCATTGACCTCACGGATCAGCGCATACTCGACGGACACCCGACGACCGGTCGCCTCAGCGTAGTAGTGGGCGGCTTCGAGGGCTTCGCTGATCTTCCACCTGTTGTTGACCGGCACCAACGTGTCGCGCAATTCGTCGTCGGGCGCATGCAATGACAGCGCCAGCGTGACGCCGATGCGTTCATCGGCAAGCTTGCGGATCGCGGGCGCCAGACCCACGGTCGACACCGTCACCGATCGGGCCGAAATGCCAAAGCCCATCGGCGGCGGTTCGGTGATGCGACGTACCGCCGCCAGCACCCGGGCGTAATTGGCCAGCGGCTCCCCCATGCCCATGAACACGACATTCGACAGCCGATCACCGAACTCATCGCGCAACGCCGCGGCCGCGGCCCGTACCTGTTCGAGGATCTCTGCCGTCGACAGATTGCGGGTCAGGCCTCCCTGGCCGGTCGCGCAGAAAGGACACGCCATCCCACAGCCTGCCTGCGAGGAGATGCACACCGTGTTGCGCTGCGGGTAGCGCATGAGCACCGATTCGAGGGTGACGCCATCGGTGGCGCGCCATAGCGTCTTTCGCGTCTGGCCCGCATCACAGGTGACCTCTCGCGCCGCCGTCAGCAGGTTCGGGAACATCGTTTCGGCGATCTGCTCACGCACCGCCGCTGGCAGGTCGGTCATCTGACGGGGATCGGCGATCAGCCGACCGTAGTACTGGTGTGCCAGCTGCTTGGCCCTAAATGGCGGCAGGCCGAGCGCGGCCACTGCCGACGCGCGGCCCTCCGCGTCGAAATCGGCAAGGTGCCGCGGCGGCTTCCCGCGACGCGGCTCCTCAAACATCAACTCTTGGGCCATGTGCTCCAGTTTGACATCCGTCCCGCGGCCGCAGCCGGGATTGCGAACCAACCGCGGCTTTCTGCTCCCCCATCGTGGTTCGACCGGCACACGGCCCACCGCGCGGGGGTCAGGGGCTTGCGGGGGCGCCGCCGGTCCCGCCGGCGCCGGGCGGACCGGCGTAGCCGGGTGGAGGAGGTTGGCCTGGGCCACCGTTGTAGCCGGGAATGCGTTGTCCGTCAATGGTGCTGGTGCCGCCTCGGCCGCCGGCACCGCCGTAGCCCCCCGTAGCGCCGTTACCAGTGCCGCCGGTGCCACCGTCCCCGCCGTAGCCGCCGACCCCGGCGGTGCCGAGGCCGCCGATACCGCCGATCCCACCGGTGCCGGAGGTGCCGGCAAAGGTGCTTCTACCGCCGGTCCCGCCTCGGCCGCCGTCGCCGCCGGTGACCCCGGCGCCAC
Organism: Mycobacterium marinum; assembly: GCF_003391395.1. Taxonomy (NCBI): domain Bacteria; kingdom Bacillati; phylum Actinomycetota; class Actinomycetes; order Mycobacteriales; family Mycobacteriaceae; genus Mycobacterium; species Mycobacterium marinum. The sequence goes on along the minus strand of NZ_CP024190.1, from coordinate 2,097,923 downwards.
CGATCCCGCCGGTCCCGCCGTCGCCGCTGGCAGCGGCATAGTTATTGGCATCCGCGGCACCGGCCGTGCCTCCGGTCCCGCCGGCGCCACCGACCCCGCCGGTGCCGTAGGTGCTGGAGCCGCCAACACCACCGGTGCCGCCGACCCCGCCGCGCCCGGAGGAGGTAAAGACGACGTTGTGATCGAGGGTGCCGCCGGCGCCACCGGCACCACCAGTCCCGCCATTGCCAGCGACGCCGCCGACTGTGTTGGAGTAGCCGCCTTCGCCGCCGTCGCCACCGGCGCCACCAACGCCGGGGTCCACTTGCAGGATTGCAGCGGTTTGCCCGACCTCGCCGGCGGCGCCGCCATTCCCACCGCTGCCACCGTCGCCGCTGTTGGTACGACCGGCGCCACCGATGCCACCGGTACCACCGCGGCCCCCGTTGCCGGCCGCTGTGCTGCCGGCCGCCCCGTTACCTCCGTTACCGCCGCTGCCCCCGTCGCCGCCGATCAGACCATCGCCGCCGCCACCGCCTCGGCCGCCGCCGCCACCGGCGCCACCGCTGGCCGCGGTATTCGTACTGAACCCCGTGCCCCCGTTGCCGCCATTGCCACCGGCCCCGCCGACTCCGCCGGTGCCGTTGGTGCCACCGGAGCCGCCGGTCCCGCCATTACCGCCAGTACCACCGCCACCGCCGCTCGGGCCGAATAAGCCTCCGGCACCGTCGATGCCGTGACCGCCGTCGCCGCCGGCACCGCCTCTTCCGCCGGTCACGGAGCCGACGCCACCGTCGCCGCCGTTACCACCGTGGCCTCCGTATCGGGGTGTACCAGATTGGCCGCCATTGCCGCCGTCGCCGCCGCTGCCACCGACACCGCCGACAGAACCGTAACCACCGGCACCGCCGTTACCTCCGTGGCCGCCGTCGCCGGTCGCGGTGCGGCCACCGAGTCCGTCTCCCCCGCTGCCGCCGGTGCCACCGATCCCTCGAATGCCGGCGGCGCCTCCGGCGGCTCTGGTGCCGTCGCCGTTGAGGCCGCCGGTGCCGCCGCTGCCGCCGAAGCCGCCGTCTCCACCGGCACCACCATCTCCTCCAGCCCGCTGGTTGTACCCGGCTTTGCCGTCACCGCCTTCGCCGCCGTGCCCTCCGGTGCCTCCTTGGCCGCCGTCGCCTCCTCGGCCGCCGGCGCCGTCGTGGAATCCGGTTGCGTGGGCCTTTCCGCCGTTGCCGCCGTCGCCGCCGGCGCCGCCAGCAGACCCGAGACCGCCCGTACCGCCGTTCAGGCCGTTTGCGTCCACCTGCGACTCACCGTGCGCGCCCAGACCACCCGTGCCGCCGGTGCCCCCCGTCCCGCCGTCCCCACCGTTGCCGCCGAGGACTCCTCCGGCACCTCCCACGCCTCCAGCACCGCCATGCCCACCGGGACCACCGCCATCGCCGCTCAGGCTTTGGCTTCCGTCGCCGCCGGTCCCGCCGTCGCCGCCGTTACCGCCGTTGCCGTAGGCCCCGCCGTTGCCGCCCCGCCCACCGGCTCCGCCGAAATCGCCCGGTGGGTCAGAGAGGGTGCCGGCGCTACCGCTGCCGCCGTCGCCGCCGTCGCCGCCGTCGCCGCCGCTGGTGGGGCTGTACCCGCCTAGTCCACTCAATCCGTTGGTCGAGCCGGCACCGCCTTTACCGCCAGCACCGCCGACACCCGGGTCACCGCCATTGCCGCCGTCGCCGCCGGCGCCACCGGTTGTCGCGGCTCCGTTTCCGCCCCGGCCGCCGTCGCCGGCCAGCCCGCCGGCGCCACCGGCGCCACCGGACCCACCCGCACCGCGGGTGCCATCGGCGTAGCCGGCCGCTTGTGCGTGACCGGCTGCTCCTCCGTCGCCCCCGGCACCGCCGTCGCCGCCGGTGCCGCCGTGGCCACCGTCACCACCGCGGCCACCGTGGTAGGTGCCGTTATCCCCGGCGGCACCGGCCGCGCCGGACCCGCCGGCACCACCATCACCGCCGGACCCGCCGGCACCGCCGTCGCCCCCGTCACCGGCCAGGGCCCCACCGTTGCCACCGGCCCCGCCCGCGCCGCCCACACTGCCGGCCCCGCCGTCGGTGCCTGAGCCCCCCGGAGCAATCGCGGTCAACCCGCGTTCTCCATTGACGCCGTCACCGCCGTCGCCGCCGTGCCCGCCGTTGCCGTAGAGCCCGCCGTTACCGCCGGCACCGCCGACCCCGCCCGCGATATCGACCGCGCCGTTGCCGCCACCACCGCCGGCACCGCCGTTGCCGCCGTTGGTCGGGCTATGCCCGCCAAGGCCGGTGAGTCCGGTGGTCGAGCCGACACCGCCTCTACCGCCGACCCCGCCGGCGCCGGTGTTACCGCCGTGGCCGCCGTCCCCGCCGGCCCCACCGAATCCGACCGCGCCGTCTCCACCGCGGCCGCCGTCGCCGGCGAGCCCGCCGGACCCGCCGGCACCACCGTTGCCGCCGGCGCCGCGGGTGCCGTCGGCGTAGCCGGCGGCTTGTGCCTGTCCACCGGCCCCGCCGTCACCTCCGGTACCACCGGCCCCACCGTCCGCGCCGGATCCGCCGTCACCGCCACGGCCACCGGTGGGATCCGCGGCGCTGCCCTGATCCCCGGAGCTACCAGTCGCGCCGGACCCGCCGAAACCACCATCACCGCCGGCCCCGCCGGCACCACCATCACCGCCGTGACCAGCCAGGGTTCCGCCCAGCCCGCCGGACCCGCCAGCACCACCAGCGCTGCCAGCCCCACCGTTGGTACCCGAGCCCCCCGGTGTGGTCGCGGTCAAACCCTGCGATCCGGTGACACCGTCGCCACCGGCACCGCCGTCACCGCCATCGCCATACGTTCCGCCGTCACCACCGGCCCCGCCGGTCCCACCGGCGATATCGATCGCACCCCTGCCTCCCTCACCGCCGGCACCGCCGTTGCCGCCGCTGGTCGGGGTTGCTCCGGAAAGGCCGTGCAGTCCGGTGCTCCCGCCGTTACCACCGGCACCGCCGGACCCGCCAGGACCGGAGTCGCCGCCGTGGCCACCGTCGCCGCCATCGCCGCCCAATCCGACCGCGCCGTCACCACCGCGGCCGCCGTCGCCCGCCAGCCCGCCGGCCCCGCCAGTCCCGCCGGATCCGCCGGCGCCGCGAACGCCGTCGGCGTAGCCGGCCGCTTGTGCGTCACCACCGGTCCCACCGTTACCGCCGGCCCCGCCGGCCCCGCCCCCGGCGCCGGACCCGCCGTCGCCACCACGACCACCGTCGGGGTCTGCCACGGTGCCGTCCTCCCCGACAGCACCGGCCGCGCCGGACCCGCCGGCCCCACCGTCGCCGCCGGTGCCACCGGCTCCGCCGTCGCCCCCGTGGCCGGCCAGGGCACCGCCCAGGCCGCCGGTCCCGCCATCACCACCGGCGCCACCGTCGTGGCCGGCGGTGCCCGAGTCGCCCGCAGTGATCGCGGTCAAGCCCCGCGATCCGGCGATCCCGTTGCCGCCAGCCCCGCCCGCACCACCATTGCCGTAGAGACCGCCGTTGCCGCCAGCCCCGCCGGTTCCGCCCAGCACCGCGCTGTCCGCCCCGCGGCCTCCGCTACCGCCATTACCGCTCAGTGGGCGGGCACCTTCGCTGCCATGAGCGCCCGCGATCGAGCCGGCCCCGCCGGCGCCGCCAGCACCACCCACACCGGGGGTGCCGCCATCACCGCCGGCACCACCGGTACCGCTGCCACCACCGGCAAACGTGCCCGTGGCCCCGGCACCACCATCACCGGCCAGCCCACCGGCCCCACCGGCACCGCCGGCCCCGCCGGCACCCTGGCCGCCGAACAAACTGATCAACCCGCCCGCACCCCCGGCGCCGCCGGTCCCCCCGGCCCCGCCGGTACCGCCATCACCGCCATCTCCGCCGTCACTGCCCAACACCAGCCCGTCCGCGCCGCCACCACCGGCACCGCCGACACCCCCGACACCGCCAGCACCCCCGTCGCCGCCGGCACCGGCCAGCCAGCCGCCCCGCCCCCCAACGCCCCCATCACCGGCACGGCCGCCATCACCACCGGTCTGGCCCGCACCCCCGGTGCTACCGCCATCACCGGCACCACCGCCACCCCCGGCCCCACCGTGGCCGATCAGCCCCGCCGCACCACCAGCCCCGCCGGTACCGCCGACACCACCACCGCCGACCTCACCACCCACCCCACCGGCACCACCAGCCCCGCCGCCGCCATAAACCAACCCGCCCTGCCCACCACCACCACCAGCACCGCCATCTAGACCCATGCCCTGCCCACCAGCACCGCCGGCCCCGCCCGCACCCCACAACCACGCCCGACCCGCCCCACCACCAACACCACCACTAACCGCACCCACCCCACCGGCACCACCATCCCCGCCGGCACCCCACAACCAGCCACCATTGCCGCCCACCCCACCCGCACCGCCAGCCCCCGAGCCGCCGCTGAGCCCGCCCGCACCACCGGCCCCGCCTCGCCCGATCAACCCCGCCGAACCACCCGCCCCACCGTTTTGACCCACCCCGCCCGAACCCCCATTACCCCCGTTACCCCACAACAAGCCCCCCGCCCCACCGGCTTGACCGGTCCCGGCCGCCCCATCAGCGCCATCACCGATCAACGGCCGCCCCCACAACGCCACCGCCGGCCCGTTCACCGCCCCCCACACGCCCTGCTCAATCACCCCTAGCGGCGACAACGTCCCCACCGCGGCCGCCTCAGCCCCCGCATACGCCCCCGCCCCGGCCCCCAACGCCCGCGCGAACCGTTGCTCAAACTCCGCCCACTGCCCACACACCGCCTGATACTCGCGACCAAACCCCCCAAACAACGCCGCAATCGCCACCGACACCTCATCACCGGCAGCCGCCGTCACCGACGTCGTCGCCCCCGCCGCCGCCGCATTAGCCGCACCCACCACCGACCCAATCCCGGCCACATCGGTTGCCGCGGCCGCCACCCACTCCGGAACCACACTCACAAACGACACAACACCCACCGCCCATCCACCCAAAGGCCAACAAAGTTCGACCCGGACCCAACCGGTCCAAACACGCTATAACCGCAGGTCAACGAAGTATCTGCAGAAAAACGAGATCGTCAAAAGTTGAGTAGCCGTCACGACACGCCAGGCTCGCGGCAATCTCACCGCGACTACGCCAACTGCGGCTCCGGTTACCGACAGCGACTCGTTGCATCTCACAATTGAGAAATGCAAATCCGGCCGAGATGAGTTCTATGGCGGATGGAACGCATTTGGAGGGCATGGATCTACCGGAGATGCGTTACGCCTCGAGCAGCTGCCGCATCTTCTCCGAGCCGAACCCGGCTGTCACATCGGGGCTGACTGACTCTGTCAGGTCAACAGTGACATCACGATCCAGGCCGCTACCGCTGACGGCAGAACGCCGTCGAGCCGATCCATCAAACCTCCGTGGCCGGGTAGCAGCCGCCCCATGTCTTTGATGCCGAGGTCACGCTTGACCTGCGACTCCACCAGGTCACCCAGCGTGGTGGTGAGCACGAACAGCACCCCGAGCAGCGCACCCACCCAGGGGGGTTCATGCGCCAGAAATGTCGCCGTGATAGTCGTTGCGACGATCCCGCAAAACAGCGAACCGGCAAAACCTTCCCAGGACTTCTTGGGGCTGATTGTAGGGACCATCGGGTGCTTACCGAAAAGCACACCCACGGTGTATCCCCCGACATCGGACGCGATGATCGCGATCATCACGCAGAACACCCATCCGGTGCCGTTGGGTGGGTAGACCAGCATCGCGGCGAAGGAACCGAATAGCACAACCCAAACGGCCAGAAAAACGGTGGTCGAGGTATCGCGCAAATAGGTTCCCGACGCGGGCACCCCGTCGCTGCCAGCACCGTCGTGCGGCCGGTTGTCCTGCATGAACAGCCGCCAGAACATGCAAACCACGATCGTGGCCCCGAACCCGGCCAGCACACCGCGAACGCCGTATGGCCAGCTCAGCCAGACGGTTAGCTGTCCACCGATCAGCAGCGGAACAACCGGAATCAGATACCCGGCTTCACGTAGCCGCCGCACCACCTCGTGGGTAGCGACGACCATCGCAAACGCGCAGATCGCGACCCACCCGCGCGGCGCGAACACCAACGTTGCAACCAGGAACAAACCAATGCTGAGGCCCACTGCGATGGCCGCGGGCAGGTCGCGCCCAGCTCGTGATGCCTTTTTTGGCGGCTCTTGCACCGGCTCGTCGGCCGGGGTGCCGGTGGTGGCGTCGGTGTTGGCCACGGACCTAAACGGGCTTAGCTGCTGAGAGGTCGTTAGACCTCCAGCAGCTCGCCTTCCTTATGCTTGACCAGCTCATCGATCTGCGCGACGTACTGGTGGGTGCTCTTGTCGAGGTCCTTTTCCGCACGGGCGACCTCATCCTCGCCGGCCTCGCCGTCCTTGCGGATGCGGTGCAGTTCTTCCATCGCCTTGCGCCGAATGTTGCGCACCGAGACCCGGGCTTCCTCGCCCTTGTGTTTGGCCTGCTTGACCAGGTCGCGCCGACGTTCCTCGGTGAGCTGCGGTACGGCCACTCGGATGATGGTGCCGTCGTTGGTGGGATTCACCCCGAGGTCGGAATTGCGAATTGCCGTCTCAATCGCATGCAACTGATTGGCTTCATACGGCTTGATGACCACCATTCGCGCCTCGGGGACATTGATGCTGGCCAGCTGAGTGATAGGGGTATGGGTGCCGTAGTAGTCGATAACAATCCGTGAGAACATTCCGGGGTTCGCGCGGCCGGTGCGGATTGTCGCCATGTCTTCACGGGCTACCGATACGGCCTTCTCCATTTTCTCTTCTGCATCGAAGAGAGCCTCATCGATCATTGCGCCGCTCCTCCTCATCGCTGCGCCCTGCATCGTCGCAAGCGCGGATCATTGAGTCTTCCTCTTAGGTGGTGACCAGCGTTCCGATTTTCTCACCAGCGACCGCACGGGCGATATTGCCATTGGTCAACAGGTTGAACACCAGAATCGGCATGCCATTGTCCATGCACAGACTGAATGCGGTGGCATCGGCGACCCGCAACCCTCGGTCGATGACCTCCCGATGACTGATCACGGCGAGCAGCTCGGCGTGCGGATTCACTCGCGGATCCTCGGCAAACACCCCGTCGACCGCTTTGGCCATCAGAACCACGTCGGCCCCGATCTCGAGTGCGCGCTGCGCCGCCGTCGTGTCCGTCGAGAAGTAAGGCAACCCCATGCCGGCGCCGAAGATCACCACTCGCCCCTTCTCCAGGTGGCGAACGGCGCGCAACGGCAGGTATGGCTCAGCCACCTGGCCCATGGTGATCGCGGTCTGAACTCGGGTAGCTATGCCCTCTTTTTCAAGAAAGTCCTGCAACGCGAGACTGTTCATGACGGTGCCGAGCATTCCCATGTAGTCCGACCGGGTCCGCTCCATACCGCGCTGCTGAAGCTGGGCGCCGCGGAAGAAGTTGCCGCCGCCGATCACGACCGCCACCTGTACGCCACCGCGCACCACTTCGGCGATCTGCCGGGCCACCTGTGCCACCACGTCGGGATCCAGGCCCACCTGACCGCCGCCGAACATTTCGCCACCCAGCTTGAGCAATACTCGCTTGTATTGCGACACCGACCCCGAAGCAGGAGCTGCCGGTACGCCGTTGGCGCTTGCCGGCTCCGGCTTCGGAGCCGCCCCACCGGCGACGTCGGACTCCGTCATGAATCTCCTCGCATGAGAGTGCCATCCCGGCAACCACCCGGAACGGCCTCTCATATCCTGCCTCATCGCACTGCTCCGGGGTAGCCGGGGTGTCCGCTCATATTCCAACGGCACCAAAGAGGTGCCCGGTGTCAGGTCGCGGACACCGGCGCAGCGATGTTTGAACGGCCGGGGCCCCGGGAATCCGCCATCGAGCGCGGGCCGTTGACCCCAACCGCGGCGCCCCGCCGGGGACCAAGCAGGCTTCAAGCAGGCTTGTTGGAAAGGTGGGCCCGGTCCGGACACGGATCGGGCCCACCGACTTGTTCTGGACTGTCGTGCATGCCACCGGCACGCGGGAGCGGAATAGTTGCGGCCGAAAAGGGGTACCCAGTGCTGCGCCGTGAGACATCTCCCCGGGAGATGCATGCGGACCGGGGTGGCTGGAACCCCGCGAGGGGTTGGGAGATGTTTTTTGAGAGTCCTCTTGCTCAGCAATGCCGCTGACTTCGAGTCGACTCTGCCGACGTTGAAGTCGTTCGCATCGGTAATACAACACGCGCGGCTAGACGCTGCCGGCCCACCGGATTGGGCCGGCCCAGATGTCGCGATGATCGACGCGCGCTCCGACCTGGCAACTGCCCGCAGCGCCTGCCGGCGGCTGACCGCCAACGCGCCGTCTGTTGCGGTGGTTGCAGTTGTCGCCGCGGCCGACTTCGTCGACATCGACATCGATTGGCACTTCGACGACGTCTTGCTGGCGGCGGCCGGCGCGGCCGAGCTGCGAGCCCGGCTGCGGCTGGCGGTCACGCGTCGCCGCCGGGCCCGCAAAGGCACCCTGGAGTTCGGCGACCTCGCCATTCACCCGGACAGTTGCACGGTCACCGTGGCCGGCGAAGCCCTAGGCCTGACACTCACCGAATTTCGGCTGTTCCACTTTCTCGTCCGCCACGCCGGACAAGCCTTCACCCGCACGCGGCTCATGCATGAAGTCTGGGGCTACGACTGCAACGGACGGGCCCGCACCGTCGACGTTCATGTGCGGCGACTGCGCGCCAAGCTGGGAGCAGACCACGAATCGATGGTCGATACCGTGCGGGGCGTGGGCTATATGGCGGTAACGCCACCGCTGCCCCGATGGACCGCCCGACAACCCGTACTCAGCCCGGGTTCGGGGCCAGAGCCGCAAGACATTTCGGTGCCGACCGAACAGGTCCTCGTCCGCTGATCACCCGAACAGGGGCAGAGCGCGCTTGCGCGCCAACGCGTCCATCCCGTGTTGGATGCTGCCCTCAACCTGGTGGTAGATGTCGTCGATGTACGCGTCGTCATCGGTGAGGTCGGGATCGTGGTCAAGATCGATCGCGGGCATGAACCGGGTGCGGATCTTGGCCGGCAACGGCAGCTGGGGCAGGGCAGCTGGCGCGATCCCCCATGGCAGTGAGATCGCCAGCGGGAACACCTTCAAGCGCAGCAGCCGGTCAAGGTGTAGCACCCGCGACAGACGGTCCCCACGGATCAGAACCGGCATCGCGTCCGCCCCGCCGACGGTCGCAATCGGCACGATCGGTACTCCGGCACGAATCGCCATCTTCACGAATCCCTTGCGCCCGGCCAGGTTGGCACAGTCGCGCTCGGTCCACGGACGCAATGAATCCACCTCGCCGCCCGGCCACAACGCCACGTCGCGGCCCTCGGCCAACGCCGTGGCGATCGCGTCCGGAGCGGCGGGGAGCACTCCCATAGACCGGAAGTAGCGCCCAATACCCGGAATCGCCATCAGCGCATCGTGAGCCGTACCGTGCAGCGGACGCTCCGGGCCGAACCGCCGCCACCACTGCAGTCCCACCGTCCACGCATCCCAGACAAAGGGAGCACCCGAGTGAATGCCGATCAGCAGTGCCGGCGAATCCGGGATGTTTTCCCAGCCGTCGATCTCCATGCGAAACCAGTAGTCGACCAACAGATTCCAGAAAAACTTCTGCCGCTGTAGGGTGGCCTCGTCTTGGCCATCTAGGTCCCACCGCCCCGCTCGTTGCGCCACCCAACCGCTGAGTCCGCCGTCGCGGCGCTCACGCTTGTCATCCATCGCCACTCTCGCCCGCTCGGCATGGCGCTGAGCTTGTCGCCGTAGCGGTTCCGGCCTGGGGTCGGTTGCACTCGTGTCGGTTGCGCTCATGGCGAAGGAGTACCCGTTCGCCAGACCCACGACTCAGCCATTCGAACGGATTTCGACGGCCCAAACAACCCTCCCCGCGCCAGATGACGCGGGGAGGATGTCGGCTAGCGGTGCGCAATCAGACGTTGCTGGTCCAGATGAGAACGTCTTGCACGCCGTCGTTGTACACAACGCCATTAGGCGGTGGGCCGGTCACATCGAAGTACAGGACGCCACTTTGGCTGTTGCCCTGAAGGATCGGTGCGGGATTGAGGCCACCGGGTGCCGGGACTTCGTTGACCACTCCGTAGGTGTCACCGTTGGCCGCGCGGGCGTTGAAGCTCGACACCAGCGGGGTGATCGTTCCGGTCACGGACCGAGCCGTGACGTCGGCCGAGTAGAGCTGTCCCTGAGGTAGGTAGCCCGGAATTGTGACATCGCTGAGCTGCAGGTTACCGACCGTGTAGGAGGTGACCATGGGCCCGTCGACGAGCCGTTCGCTGGTCCCGAAGCCTTGAATAGTCGGTGGCGCGGCCGACGCTGACGCTGCGCCGAAAACGCTTGCCGCCGCAATGGCCGCAGCCCCCACAGCCGTCTTCATGGTGGTAGCAACGAACTCCACGGTTATCCCCTCTCTCTCGTGTCGTTCAAGCAGTCCGCCCCGCCATGGGGACCAACCGCTTTCCACTGGGTTTCCGGGTGCCGCCGGACCCAAACACCGATAACCCGTGAATTGTTTTTCCACACCGATCTAGCTGCGGGGACTGTGCATTTTCAGTTTGTTTCCTTTGACACTGCAGCATCATTGGCATCAGCTCTTACAGCGGCATCAATTGCCGGCCTTTGCTGAACCAAGCTATTGCCCGCGCCCATCGCAGCGATGTCTTGCGCTGCTGGGCAAGCCCATCAACCGTGCTGGTTCGCGACCGCCTTCCGCGCGATATGTCAGGATGGTTGACATGGGTCAAGCCGAAGAAGCCCCGCTAGGGTTCCTGCTCTACCGGGCCGCAGCGGTGCTGCGGCCAGAGGTTTCTACCGCACTGAACCCCCTGGGGCTGACGTTGCCGGAATTCGTCTGTCTACGCATACTCTCGGCGTCACCCGGCCTGTCCAGCGCCGAGTTGGCCCGACACACCAATGTCACACCGCAGGCGATGAACACGGTGCTGCGCAAATTGGAAGAGGTCGGCGCGGTATCGCGCCCAGCATCAGTGCCCTCCGGTCGCGCCCTGCCGGCCACCTTGACCGCACCCGGGCGGGCCCTGTTGAAGCGCGCGGAGGTCGTCGTGCGCGGCGCCGATGACCGCATCCTGGCCAAGCTGACCCCAGCTGAGCAGCGTGAGTTCAAACGGATGCTGGAGATGCTGGGCACCGAATAGCGGGCACGTCCACATTCACCCGGGTACGTGGATGCGCGCGAAAGGCTGCGCTTCCTCCAATTCGTAGGCCAGCTCGAGCAGGCGGGCTTCGCGGCCGATGTCAGCCGTGAGCATCATGCCCACCGGCAACCCATCCGAGGATTGGGCCAGCGGTAGCGAAATCGCCGGGTCACCGGTGACGTTCTGCAACGGGGTAAAGGTGACCCACTTGCGCAGCCGCTCGATGACCTGGTGGTAGTCAGTGGGCGAAAGGTAGCCGACCTGCGGCGGCGGGTCCGCGAGGGTAGGCGTGAGTACCACGTCATAGCGTTGGAAGAACCGCTCTGTGTGCCGCCGCAGCGTACGCAACCGGGCCACCGCCGTGGGTAAGCGGTGCACATTGCGGTTGGCGTGGCGAGCCAACCCGAGTGTCAAACTGTCCAACCGGTTGCGATCGAACGACTTACCGAAAGAATAGCGGCCGGTAAGCACCTGCGCGGTGGCCAAGAAGCCCCAGTACAAGATGAAGTCGTCGGGCAAGGACTCCGGTACCGGAACCTGTTCGACATATTCGACCCGGTGCCCAAGTTCCTCGAGAAGCCCGGCGGTCTTCAATGTCAGTTCCCGCATCTCGGTGCCGCATTCACCGTCGACCGAGCGAGTCACCACCGCGATCTTGAGCCGCTCGGTGCCGGGCCGGGTGACGTCCCCGATGGGTGGCAATCCACTCGGCCGCCAGCTGCGCTCGACCTCGCGGTAGATGGCAGCGGTGTCACGCACCGACCGGGTCAGCACACCATTGGCGACGATGACCAGTGGCAGTCGGCGCAATTGCGAATTCAATGGCAGCCGACCGCGCGACGGCTTGAGCCCGACGAGGCCGTTACAGGATGCCGGAATTCGGATCGAACCCCCGCCGTCGTTGGCATGCGCGATCGGCACCACGCCCGCGGCCACCAACGCCCCCGATCCCGACGAAGAGGCGCCCGCGGTGTGGTCGGTATTCCACGGATTACGGACCGGGCCCAACCGGGGATGCTCGGCCGCGGCGCAGAAGCCGAACTCCGACATCTGCGTCTTACCCAACGCGATCAATCCGGTAGACAGCAGTTCTCGGGCAATCTCGCTGTCGGTGCCGGCCCGACGGGGCACCCACGCGTCAGTGCCCCGCATCGTCGGCAGGCCACTGACGTCGACGTTGTCCTTGATATAACTCGGCACCCCGCCGAAGAAGCCGCGCCCCGACCCGCGCCCGTGCTGCTGAGCCGCGTCTCGCGCCCGGTCAAAATCGGCGTGCGCCACGCCGTTGAGCCGGGCGTTGACCGCTTCGGTCCGCGCGACGGCGGCCTCGACAACCTCGACCGCACCCAACTGGCCGGACCGGATGGCATCGGCTAGGCCGACAGCGTCAAGGTCACCGAGGACGTCGTCACCGAAAGCGTGGACACGGACCATACGGTCGACGGTAGCCCAAGCTAGGCCTGGCCCACCTCGAACCGGACGAACTGCGTGACCGTCACACCAGCGTCGTCGAGCAGAGCCTTGACGCTCTTCTTGCTGTCGGACACCGAGGGCTGTTCGAGCAGCACCGCGTCCTTGAAGAAGCCGTTGAGCCGGCCCTCGACGATCTTGGGCAGCGCCTGCTCGGGCTTGCCCTCTTCCTTTGCGGTCTCCTCGGCGATACGGCGCTCGCTGGCCACCAGGTCTTCGGGCACGTCCTCGCGCGAGAGGTAGCGCGCCTTGAGCGCGGCGATTTGCAGTGCCACCGCATGCGCCGCTTCGGCACCGGCACCGGTGTACTCGACCAGCACCCCGACCGCCGGCGGCAGGTCAGCCGCCCGACGGTGCAGGTAGGTCTCGACCGTGCCGCCGAAGATCGCGACGCGACGCAGTTCCAGCTTCTCGCCGATCTTGGCCGAGAGCGCCCCGATGGCCTCCTCGACCGTCTGACCGCCGATGCTGGCCGCCTTGAGCGCGTCAACATCAGCGGCCTTCGACGCCACCGCCGCAGCGACGATGTCGTCGGCAAGCTTCTGGAACTCCGCATTCTTGGCGACGAAGTCCGTCTCGCAGTTCAGCTCGATGAGCGCGCCATCCTTGGCGGCAACCAGACCCTCGGCGGTCGCACGCTCGGCGCGCTTGCCGACGTCCTTGGCACCCTTGATCCGCAGCGCCTCGACGGCCTTGTCGAAGTCTCCGTCGCTTTCGGCGAGCGCGTTCTTACACGCGAGCATGCCAGCACCGGTCAGCTCCCGAAGTCGCTTGACATCGGCAGCGGTGAAGTTCGCCATTTCAGCCTTCCGTGGGGGTTGTTTCGGTTGCGACAGCGCCTTCGGCCGGGGCGGCGGCAGTGGCACCGGCAAGCAGCTCCTGCTCCCATTCGGCCAGCGGCTCCGCGGCCTCGACCACAGGCTTGCCATCACCGCGGCCCGCTCCGGCACGTGCCTGCAGGCCCTCGGCGACCGCGGAGGCAATCACCTTGGTCAGCAGCGCGGCCGAGCGGATCGCGTCGTCGTTGCCCGGGATCGGGTAGTCGACCTCGTCGGGGTCGCAGTTGGTGTCCAGGATCGCGATGACCGGGATACCCAGCTTGCGGGCCTCGCCGACGGCGATGTGCTCCTTGTTGGTGTCGACAACCCAGATCGCCGACGGCACCTTGGCCATGTCGCGAATACCACCGAGGCTGCGCTCGAGCTTGTTCTTCTCCCGGGTCAGGCCCAGGATCTCTTTCTTGGTGCGGCCCTCGAAGCCACCGGTCTGCTCCATGGCCTCGAGCTCCTTGAGGCGCTGCAGCCGCTTGTGCACGGTGGAGAAGTTGGTGAGCATGCCACCCAGCCAGCGCTGGTTCACGTACGGCATGCCGACGCGGGTCGCTTCGGCGGCGACGGACTCCTGCGCCTGCTTCTTGGTGCCGACAAACAGCACGGTTCCACCGTGGGCGACGGTCTCTTTGACGAACTCGTACGCCTTGTCGATGAAGGTCAGCGTCTGCTGAAGGTCGATGATGTAGATGCCGTTGCGGTCGGTGAAAATGAACCGCTTCATCTTGGGATTCCAACGACGGGTCTGGTGCCCGAAGTGGGTGCCGCTGTCAAGCAGCTGCTTCATGGTTACAACAGCCATGCTGATGCCTTACTTGTGTCGGTTGTTCGCCCGGTATCGGCTGAAACCGGGGCCCTGGCGCCTGCTGCGATGCCGAACCCGCTCCGGAGACTCCGGCTACGGGACCGCTCGGCATGCTGTTGCGGATCCCTGAACTACCGGGTCGCGGAGCAGACGCGCGAAGTCAGCCCGCGGTTGCGAGCTGCGTCGAGAAGTTTACACCGAAGCCGGCGACGGTTTTTCCACAGCGGCCCCGTGGCGCACAGATCCGCGAATTTGGCTGGCAGGGACGCCGTCGGCGCATTGAACTGATCATGTGCGACGGGTGGTGATGGCTGCATCCTGGTTGACATCCTGGTTGACATCCTGGTCGCTGCTGGGCGCGGCGGCGGCACATGCCGACGACACCCGGTTGCAGTGGCCGTTGCGGCCGCCGGCGGTCGTGTTGCGTGGTTTTGATGCACCCACACCGAATTGGCGCCCCGGGCATCGCGGCGTCGACTTGGCCGGGGTCCCCGGCGAGCCGATCTTTGCCGCCGGTGACGCGACCGTCGTGTATGCGGGAACCTTGGCGGATCGGCCGGTCGTTTCGCTGGCCCATCCAGGCGGCTTGCGCACCAGCTACCAGCCGGTGCGCCCGACGGTGCGAGCCGGCCAGCACGTGACGGCGGGATCAGCGGTAGGCACCCTGGTGGCTGGGCACCCGGGCTGCCCAGCCAAGGCGTGCCTGCATTGGGGCGCAATGTGGGGGCCGGCGTCGGACGCCCACTATGTCGATCCGCTCGGCCTGCTGAAATCCACCCCGATCCGGCTCAAGCCCGTGACGGGCTGAGCTCCCCGCCGGAGGGCCCGGCTAGGCCCGCGGATGGGCCTGATCGTGTACGGCGCGCAGTCGCGAGACCGCCACGTGGGTATAGAGCTGGGTGGTGGCCAAACTGGAATGCCCGAGCAACTCCTGGACCACCCTCAGGTCGGCTCCACCTTCAAGCAGATGGGTGGCCGCGCTGTGACGCAACCCGTGCGGCCCCATGTCGGGGGCCCCATCCACCGCGGCGACGGTTTGATGAACCACCGTGCGGGCTTGCCGCACATCGAGGCGCCGGCCCCGGGCGCCGAGCAGCAGCGCCGGACCGGACTCCGCCGTTGCCAGTGCCGGACGTCCATCTGCCAGCCAGGTCTGAAGCGCTTCGGCAGCGGGTTGGCCAAACGGCGCGGTGCGCTGCTTGTTGCCCTTCCCGAGCACCCGCACCAGCCGATGACCGGTGTCGACGTCGTCAATGTCAAGACCACACAGTTCGCTCACCCGGATCCCGGTCGCATACAGCAGTTCGACGATCAAGCGGTCCCGCAAGGCCAGCGGATCCCCTTGCTGCGCACCGGACTTCGCCGCCGTCATGGCCGCCAGCGCTTGGTCCTGGCGCAGCACGGCGGGCAGGGTGCGATGCGCCTTGGGCACCTGCAGCCGCGCCGCGGGGTCGGTGGCCAACAGCCCGCGCCGCACCGCCCAGGCGGTGAAGGCCTTGACCGCAGAGGTGCGCCTGGCCAGCGTCGTTCGGGCCGCCCCGGCCCCCGCCGCGGTAGCCAGCCACGACCGCAGCACGGGCAGACTCAGTGCCCGCAGGTCAGCGCCGCGGCCAGCGAGGTAATCCAGCAGCGATCGCAGGTCGCCCAGATACGCGCGACGAGTGTGGGCCGAGCGGCCGCACTGCAGTGCGAGGTATTCGTCGAACTCCTCGAGAATCGCTTCGCTGTTGTCCGGCACTCCCCCACCGTCGCAGACAGCGCTGCGGGTTTCAGTTGACGCGCCGCAATGTGTCCGGGGTGAGATCTTTGCGCGTGGGATACCCGTCGACGGCCATGATCAGGTCGGCTTCGGCGAGCAACATGCGCAGTACATGCACGACGCCGTCCACGCCGCCCAGCGCCAATCCGTAGGCGTAGGGCCGCCCAATGCCGACCGCCGTCGCGCCCATCGCCAGCGCCTTGATGATGTCGGCGCCACTGCGAATCCCCGAGTCGAAAAGCACCGGCAGCCCGTCGGCCGCCTCGACCACACCCGGCAGACAGTCCAGGGCCGGAAGACCGCCGTTGGCCTGGCGTCCGCCATGGGTGGAGCAGTAGATGCCGTCCACGCCCCCGTCCTTGGCGCGCCGGGCGTCATCGGGATGGCAGATGCCCTTGACGATGAGTGGCAGATCGGTGAGTTCGCGCAGCCAGGCGAGATCGCTCCAGGTCAGCGGGTTTCCGAAGAGCTGGGCCCAGCGCAGCACGGTCCCCTGCGGGTCTTCCTCCGGGGGGCGGGGCAGGCCGGCGCGGAACACCGGGTCGCTGGTGTAGTTGCTCAGGCAGTGTCCGCGTAGTTGGGGAAAATTGGCGGTGCTCAGGTCCCGCGGCCGCCAGCCGGGGATCCAGGTGTCGAGGGTGACCACGATGCCCTTGAAACCCGCGGATTCGGCGCGCTGCACCAGGCTGGCGGCCAGCTCGCGATCCTTCGGCGTGTACAGCTGAAAGAACCCGGGGGTGTCACCGAACTCGGCTGCCACGTCTTCCATGGGGTCGGCTGTCAGGGTGGAGACCACCATCGGGACTCCGGTGCGGGCCGCCGCGCGCGCGGTGGCCAGGTCGCCGTGGCCGTCCTGGGCGCACAGTCCGATGACGCCGATCGGTGCCATGAAGATCGGTGAGGGCAGGGTCAGTCCGAACATCTCCACGGTCAGGTCGCGTTCTGCGGCACCGACGAACATGCGCGGCATTAGACCCCACCGGTCGAAGGCCTCACAGTTGGCGCGCTGGGTGCGCTCGTCGCCGGCCCCGCCGACTACGTATGACCACACCGACGGCGGCAGCGCCATCTGGGCCCTGGACTCCAGTTCGGCGAAGGCCATCGGCAGCCCTGGCACTACCCCGGATAGCCCCTGGAAGTAGATCTCGTACTGGTAATCGCCGAATGCCATGCGATGAGAATGCCAGCCAGCGGTCAGCTACCCGCTTCTGCCTCCGCCAATTCCTTTTTCCATTGCCGGAACGTCTCCTCGGTGCGCCCGCGCCGCCAGTAACCGGAGATTGAGGACGCCCATTTCGCATCCACGCCCCGCTCCTTGCGGATGTAAGGGCGCAAGTTGTGCATGACGGCCTGGGCCTCGCCGTGGATGAAGACGTGCACCTGACCCGGAAGCCACAGGGCGGTCTTGACGGCCTCGATCAGCGGCGCATGGTCGCCGGCACGATCCGCTGAAACCAGATCGGCGCGACCACCTCGGTAAACCCAGTTGATCTGGACCGACTCCGGCGCGCGCAATTCGATCTCGTCGTCGGGACCGGCAACCTCGATGAACGCTTTGCCGACAGCGTCGGCGGGCAGCGCCTCCAGCGCAGCGGCGATGGCCGGCAGCGCGGATTCATCGCCGGCCAGCAGATGCCAGTCGGCCTCCGGGTCGGGCTTGTAGGCGCCGCTAGGTCCCATCAGGTAGACGAGCTCGCCAGGTTGCGCGGCCGCCGCCCACTGGCCGGCTACCCCGTGTTCGCCATGCGCCACGACGTCGAGCACGATTTCGCGCGCCGCGGCATCGACGCGACGGACGGTCAGGGTCCGCACCGCGGGCTGCTTCTCGGGCGGAAGACTGGAAAAGCTATCCAGTGTCAACGGCCGAGGCAGTGCGGCCACGTCGACGTCATGTGCGACGAAAACCAGCTTGACGTAAGAGTCGGTGAATTCGCTGGGAACGAATGTGTCGAAGCCGCTGCCGCCGACTCGCACCCGGACCATGTGGGGCGCGAGTTGTTGGGTACCCACGACTTCGAAGGTGTGTACAGGTCGACCCGCCACTACTCCTCCTGTCCAGATCCGACCCCAGTCGACTATACGAGCCGCGCCCGCACGCTCTCGGCCGCGGTCCGTGCGCGGCCGGCACGCACCAGGCGCCACCGCCCGCCGTCACGCTCGGCCAGTCCGGCCACCTCGAGGATCGCCAACCGCCCCATCACCTGTTCGGCCACCAGCCCGGATGCGACAGCGATCTCGTCGACGCTCATCGCGCCGCGACCCGGCAATGCCTCATAGACCTGACTTTCGGACTGGCTGAGTCCGTCCAAAACGGAAGTGGGCCGCGATTGTTCGAGGGACAATTCGCCGATTCGACCGACCAGTTCGACTATCTCATCGGCGCGGGTGATCAGCTGCGCCCCGTTGCGAAGCAGCACATGGCAGCCCGCCGAAGCCGATGATGTCGCCGGCCCGGGCACCGCGGCCACGATCCGCCCCAGCGCCCGAGCCCACGCGGCGGTGTTGGCGGCACCGCTACGTAGCCCCGCTTCGACCACGACCGCGGCGCCACCGAGAGCAGCCACCAACCGGTTGCGGGTGAGGAACCGATGCCGGGCCGGCCGCACACCCGGCGGGTATTCGGTGACCAGCAAGCCGTGCTGGCCGATCCGATGGAGCAGGGCCGAATGCCCGGTGGGATACGGGATGTCGATCCCACCGGCCAGTACCGCCACCGTGGTGCCCTCGGCAATGAGCGCTGCGCGATGGGCCGCTCCGTCGATTCCGTAGGCACCGCCGGAGATGACCGCAACGTCACGTTCGACCAGGCCGGCGGCCAGATCCGCGGCCATGTGCTCGCCATAGGCCGTCGCGGCGCGGGTTCCCACGAGAGCGGTCGCGCGCTGAACCACCTGGTCAAGGCGGGCGGGACCCTGCACCCACAACGCCATCGGAGCTCCGCCGTTTCCCTTCGCCCGGATCGCCGAACCAGAAAAAGCCGTGAAGGCCACCACCGGCCACTCGTCGTCGTCGGGTGTGATCAAGCGCCCGCCACGGCGCGCGAGTTGCTCGAGATCTGCTGCGGCCCGATCGATCTCGCATCTGGCCCGGGTCAATCGGGCAAGCTCGCCATCGACCTGGCCGCGCCGAACCCGCTCGGCCGCCTCTACCGGGCCGACTCGTTGCACCAGGGCAGCCAATTCCGCACACGGCGGCTCCGCCACGCGCGACAGGTAACCCCAGGCCCGCAAGGCACTGCCGGACGCGCTCATCGGCAAGCTCCCGGCTGCCGAAAGCTCAGCGCGGTCGACACCTCGTCCAGGCCGGGTGCCGCCCGGCCGGCCAAGTCCGCCAAACTCCACGCGACTCGCAGAGTTCGATCGACACCGCGGATGCTGAGCAGCCCCCGATCCAGCGCCGTGCGCAACGGGACCATCGCTGAGTTGCCAAGCCGGAATTCCCGACGCAGCAGGGGGCCGCTGACTTCTGCATTGGTGCGAAAGCCGTGCGGCCGCCACCGCTGGGCGGCCGCGTTGCGGGCCTGGGCCACCCGGTCACGAACCTGCGAGGTCGACTCGCCCGCCACCGCCGAGAAGGCTCCGGCCCGCACCGGGTGCATCTGCACCCTCAGGTCCACCCGGTCCAGCAACGGCCCCGACAGTTTGCCGAGGTAACGTCGCTTTACAGCCGCCGCACAGATGCAGTCTTGCGGGTCCGCTGGAGCGCATGGACACGGGTTTGCGGCAAGCACCAGCTGAAATCGGGCCGGGTAACACGCAACTCCGTCGCGGCGGGCAAGGCGGATTTCCCCGTCCTCCAACGGAGTTCGCAACGCTTCCATGGCGCTGACGCTGATCTCGGCGCACTCGTCGAGAAACAACACCCCACGATGTGCCCGGCTGACGGCGCCGGGGCGGGCCATGCCCGTGCCGCCCCCCACCAGCGCGACGACGCTGGAACTGTGGTGCGGCGCCACGAACGGCGGCCGGGTGATCAGCGGGGTGTCCCCCGACAACAAACCAGCCACCGAGTGGATCGCGGTGACCTCCAGTGACTCGCCGCGCGACAGCGGCGGCAGTAAACCCGGAAGGCGTTGTGCCAGCATCGTTTTGCCTACCCCGGGCGGACCGGTCAGCATGAGATGGTGCGCACCGGCCGCCGCCACCTCGACCGCAAAACGCGCTTGGGACTGCCCGAGCACATCGGCCAAGTCGGCCGAGGTCCCCTCGCTGGTGGCCGCGGGCCCGCTGGGACTGTCCAAATCGGCAGCACCCGTCAGCCAGCCCTGCAGTTGTCCCAGGGTGCGCACACCCCAGACATCGATGCCATCCACCAGGCTGGCCTCGGCCAAGTTATCCGCCGGAACCACCACGGCCGGCCAGCCATCGCGTTTGGCGGCCAACACGGCCGGCAGCACGCCACGCACCGCGCGGACCCGGCCGTCCAGCGACAACTCCCCCAACAACAGCGTCTTTTCCAAACGCTGCCAAGGCTTTTTTCGCTGCGCCGACAACACCGCGGCGGCCAGGGCAATGTCGTAGACCGAACCCATTTTCGGCAGGGTCGCCGGCGACAGTGCGAGCGTCAGCCGGGCCATTGGCCAGCTGTTGCCGCAGTTGGTGACCGCCGCGCGAACCCGGTCGCGGGATTCCTGCAGCGCCGCGTCGGGCAGACCCACCAGATGCACTCCCGGCAGCCCCGAGCTGATGTCGGCTTCGATTTCCACGATCTCGCCGTCCAGCCCGCACACCGCCACCGAGAACGCCCGCCCCAGCGCCATCAGCCCACGCCCATCAGATGCGTGATCTCGGGGTTGGCGCCGCGCCCGATGCGCACCCCGATGACATCGAGGCGCACGGCCGCCCAGCCGCGGTCCTGACCGGCCAGCCACAACCCGGCCAGGCGGCGCAGCCTGCGGACCTTGCCTTCGGTCACCGCCTGGGCCAGCCCGCCGTACCCGTCGCCGGTGCGCGTCTTGACCTCAACGAACACCACGGTGCGGGTGGCAGGTTCACAGGCGATCACATCGAGTTCGCCGTAGCGGCACCGCCAGTTTCGGGTCAAGATCTGTAGCCCCTGACCGCTCAGATGCTCCACGGCCAGCTGCTCACCCAGGGCTCCCAGTTGCATGCGAGTCAACGTCTTCATGCGCCCAAACCTGCACGCCGGCCCCGACACTGGCCGCCGGACCGAGGGCGTCAGGGAAGCAAAACCGCCCGATTATCAACAGTCGCACACTCGTCCACAACGGGCCGACAGCGGATTCAGACGATGCGGTCCGGGCGCGTGTAGACGTTCATCGAGTCTTCCCGCAGAAACGCCACCAGCGTCATCCCGGATTCTTCGGCCAGCGAGACCGCCAGCGACGACGGGGCGGAGACCGCGGCCAGCACCGGGATCCC
Organism: Mycobacterium marinum; assembly: GCF_003391395.1. Lineage (NCBI taxonomy): Bacteria > Bacillati > Actinomycetota > Actinomycetes > Mycobacteriales > Mycobacteriaceae > Mycobacterium > Mycobacterium marinum. Next base: position 2,076,445 of record NZ_CP024190.1, on the reverse strand, counting down.
GGCCATCAGCGCCTTCTGCGTCAGCTCGAACGATGCGCGACCGCTGACCAGCAACACCGCCCCCGCCAACGGCACCCGATCGTGCTCGATGGCCCAGCCGATGACCTTGTCTGCCGCGTTGTGCCGGCCGATATCTTCGCGGATCACGTGCATTGTGCCGTCCGCGCTGAACAACGCCGCGGCGTGCAGGCCGCCGGTGCTCGCGAAAACCTTTTGGCCACTACGGAGTTGGCCGGGCATCGCCTCAAGCGCACCGGCCGTGATGGTGGCCGGATCGTCGCCGGGCGAAAATCGGCTGATCAGCCGCACCGCGTCCAGCGACGCCTTGCCGCAGACTCCGCACGACGAGGTGGTGTAGAAGTTGCGGGTCACATCGAGGCCCGGCGGGCTTACCCCGGGCGCCAGCGTGATGTCCAAGACGTTGTAGGTGTTGACGCCATCGGCACCGCGCCCGCCGCAATAGCGGACCGTCAGCACATCGTCACGGTGGGCGATCACCCCTTCGGTCAGCAGGAAACCGCGCGCGAGCTCAAAATCCGAGCCGGGGGTGCGCATGGTGACCGATATCGGCACACCATTGACGCGGATCTCCAGCGGCTCCTCGACGGCCAGGGTTTCCGGTCGGGTGATCGCATCACCGGCGGCGAGGTGCTTGACCCGCCGACGCGCCGTTACGTGGCCCACTGACCGGCTTCGATTGGCCCCGCCGCCGAATCGCGCCGGCAGCAGGCCACGGCATCGGCAGGGACCGCAGAACACCCGAACACGGCCTCAACGTACCTCGATTGCGCACCGCCCGTCGGATCGGCCGGCCACCGTCATATCGCTGCAGCCAGCGCCGACAAGGTGTCAGCTGACGAGTGCGTCGGCGACCAGCCGAGTTCGCGTTTCGCCTTGGCGGTGTCCATCACCACGGGTTGTCGAACCGCATGAAGCCATTCGAGCAGCGGGGGTACCAGCGGAAATCGAGAAATCGCCGCGGATGCGACCGAGGCGGCAGCCGCTGGGACCCGGACCGGACGGCCGCCCAGCACCCTGGCCATGTCGGTGATCGTCACGACCCCGTCAGCGGCGATGTTGTAGGCCCCCGCGGGCACCGGTGCGGTCGCCGCCAACGCTATCGCGGCTGCCACGTCGTCGTGATGCACCAGCTGCACCGGAACACCCGGATCCGGCACGATCGGCTTCAGCATCGGCACCAGCCGGCTCAGCGCGCGCACCGGCGCGGGCACCTGCCTGCATGGCATGGCCTCGGCCAACGAGTAGGCGTGCGGGCCCGCGACGATACACGGGCGCAGGACGAACACCTGCAGCAACGAGTCCTCGGTGATCTTGGCGAGCGCTGCCTCGCTTTGCGCCTTCTGCTCGGAGTAGTAGTGCTCCGGTGATCCACGCGCGGGTACATCCTCGGTGATGGCCGCCGGGTTGCCCGAGTGGTAGCCGTAGGCCGCCACCGACGACGTGTAGACCAAGCGTCGTGGCCGGCGGGCCGCGACGGTGGCTTCGAAGACGTTGCGGGCGCCCTGCAGATTGACCTGCGCGCTCTCGGCACGCGATCCGAGCTTGATGAACGCCAGGTGGACCACCACATCGGCCGAGGCGACCAACGCGTCGACCGCATCGCGATCCAAGATGTTGCCCCGCTGATAGGTGGTCTTGGACCAGCCGTAGATGGCCGGGTCAAACGGCCGGCGCGCCATACCGACGATCGACGCCACGGCCGGCTCCCGCTCCAGCGCAGTGACCGCCGAGATGCCGATATCTCCAGTCGGCCCGGTAACCGCGACAGCAACACCCACCTAGAATGGGTTTCCGCCAGCGACCGCGCCCAAACGCAGGACCAAAACCCGCAATGTGTGCGGGGCCTTGCGCGCGGCTATCCCGGTTGGTGTTGCTCGAGTTCGGGGAGACGAATGATGAAGCTGATCGCACCCACCGATTCCATGTTCTTGCTCGGCGAATCGCGCGAACACCCGATGCATGTGGGGGGCCTGCAGCTGTTCCAGCCGCCCGAAAATGCCGACGGGAACTTCGTCACCGAGGCATATGAAGCCATGCTCGGCTGCACCGACGTCCAGCCCATGTTCCGCAAGCATCCCGCGTTCTTGGGCGCGATGACCAACTTCGCGTGGACATTCGACGACGACGTGGAGCTCGACTATCACTTCCGCCGGTCCGCTCTCCCCCGGCCAGGCCGGGTACGGGAGCTCCTCGAGCTGACCTCTCGGCTGCATGGCAGCCTGCTCGACAGGCACCGGCCCCTCTGGGAAGCCCATCTGGTGGAGGGACTCAACGACGGGCGCTACGCGGTCTACATCAAGTTCCACCATTCATTGCAGGATGGGGTTTCCGCGCAGAAGCTGATGCAGCGCGCATTCAGCACCGATCCGGATGACGACGAGATCCGGGTGCCGTGGGAACTAAAACCGCGGCGCCGCTCGAACCCGGGGCACAGATCCTCACCGCTTCGGCTACTCACCGAGACGGTTGGCGCCACAGCGTCTCTGGCGCCCTCGGCGCTGTCGCTGGCCCGCGCAGCGCTGCTCGAGCAGCAACTGACCCTGCCGTTTAGAGCTCCAAAGACAATGTTCAATGTCCGGATCGGTGGAGCACGCCGGGTGGCCGCCCAGTCCTGGTCCCTCGATCGCATCAAGGCGGTGAAGAACGCGGCAAACGTCACCGTCAACGATGTCGTCCTGGCGATGTCGGCCGGCGCGCTGCGCGCCTACCTGATCGATCAACACGCACTTCCCGACGCCCCACTGATCGCCATGGTTCCGGTGAGTCTGCGCAAGGAAGGCGATGCCGATCGCGGCGGCAACATGGTTGGCACCCTGCTGTGCAACCTCGCGACCAACCTCGACGACCCGATGAAACGCCTCGAGGTGATCAGCCAGTCGATGTCGGACAACAAGAAGGTGTTCGCTCAGCTTCCCCGCATCCAGCAGCTGGCGTTGTCGGGCTTACTGACCGGCGGTTTGGTGTTCGGACTGGTTCCCGGTTTCGTGGCCACCGCGCCGCCACCGTTCAACATCGTCATCTCGAATGTGCCCGGCGCGCCCAAACCGCTGTATTGGCGGGGCGCGCGGCTGGTCGGAAACTATCCACTCTCAATTGCCCTGGACGGCCAGGCGATGAACATTACAGTGACCAACAACGCCGACAATCTCGATTTCGGGCTCGTCGGTTGCCGGCGCAGCGTGCCTCGCCTGCAGCGCATGCTCGGGCACTTGGAGACATCGCTGAAAGAGTTGGAACGCGCTGTCGGAGTTTGAGGGCCCGACGAGGCCCGATAATCTACGCCAGCGCACTGGGGGGCGACTCCCCCCTGCCACCCGAAGTGAGGGAACACGTGACGGCCACACCGAAGGACAGCAACCCGGACTCGGTACCGGGTGGGACGACCGCCGACCCGGCGACAGTCTTTGCGGCCCTCGCCGAGATCATCTATCAGGGAGCCCAACCCGCCGAGATGTACTCCGCGATCTGCATCGCCGCCACCCTGATCGTTCCGGGGTGTGACCATGCCAGCTTGCTGGTCCGCACCGATGACCGCTACATCACCGTCGGCGCCAGCGACCGGCTGGCCCAGCACGTCGACGAACTCGAGCGCAAAGCCGGCGACGGCCCGTGCATCGACGCCATCGAGGAAGAAACGCCGCAGATCGAAACGGACCTGACCACTCCGACGCAATGGCCGAAGTTTGCGGCCGCGCTTCTGGCCCAAACACCGGTACGCGGCGCCATGGGATTCCGGCTGTTGGTCGACAAGCGCAAGGGCGCCGCACTCAACCTATTCAGCGAAACCCCCAACAGTTTCGATACCGAGTCCGCCGGCCGTGCGGCGGTGCTGGCATCGTTTGCGAGCGTGGCGGTCAACGCCATCGCACACGGCGAGGATGCCGCCAGCCTGCGCCGCGGGCTGCTCAGCAACCGCGAGATCGGAAAAGCCGTCGGCATGTTGATGTTGCTGAATGGGTTCACCGAGGATGAGGCGTTCGACCTGCTCCGCCACCATTCCCAGAGCCTCAATATCAAGCTCGCCGATGTTGCCCGCACCGTCATCGAAAACCGTGGCCAACTGCCCCCCGAAGCCCTCGAAACCGACGACACGGTCAACCCCACCGTCAGCGGCTAGGAGAACTATTCGGGCAGCCTCAGCTCGGGCTTCTCCACCTCTTCGATGTTGACGTCCTTGAAGGTGACCACCCGCACCTGCTTGACGAACCGAGCCGGCCGGTACATGTCCCATACCCAGGCATCGGCCAGTCGTAGCTCGAAATACACCTCGCCATCGGCGTTGCGCGGCACCATCTCCACACTGTTAGCCAGGTAGAAGCGTCGCTCGGTTTCCACGACGTAGCTGAACTGGCCGACGATGTCCTTGTATTCGCGGTACAGCGAGAGCTCCATCTCGGTTTCGTACTTCTCGAGATCCTCTGCACTCATCTGCTCAGACGTCCTTCTCCCACCAATTTGCCAGATCTCCCACTCGGGGCCCTGCAGGACTCCGCGCGCCACCGGCGGCGCCGATCGCCGCCCGGTCGGAAATCTTGCCCCATCTTTCCCTACCCGGTTCCGTCACGCTCTTGGGGAGGGTCCGCTTCGCACTCGGCCGTCGCGGCGCCGTTGGACCGGGTGGCCACTCGGCGAACGTTGATGAACGACCGACGATGCTCGGGGCAGGGCCCTAGCTGGGTCAGCGCCAGGGTGTGTGCGCGGGTGCTGTAGCCCTTGTGCTCGGCGAATCCGTATCCGGGGTACTGGGTGTCCATCGCCACCATCAGCCGGTCGCGGCTGACCTTTGCCAGCACGCTGGCCGCGGCAATGCAGGCGGCGGCCGCGTCGCCACCGATCACCGGCAGCGACGGCACCGACAATCCCGGGACCCGAAAGCCGTCGCTGAGCACATAGCCGGGGCGCACCGACAGCCCGGCCACCGCGCGCCGCATGCCTTCGATGTTGGCCACGTGCACACCACGACGGTCGACCTCCACCGACGGAATGAACACCACGTGGTAGGCCAGGGCATAGCGGCAGATCAACGGGAACAGCTTTTCCCGAGTCTTTTCGGTGAGTTTTTTCGAATCGTCGAGGGCGGCCAAGCTCTCGTAGCGATTCGGCCCGAGTGCACAAGCGGCGACCACCAGCGGGCCCGCGCACGCACCTCGCCCCACCTCATCCACACCGGCAACCGGTCCCAGACCGCTGCGCTGCAGCGCGGACTCCAGCGTGCGCAGTCCGGAAGACTTGCGGATCACGGTTCGTGGCGGCCAGGTGGTGGCCACGGTTACTGGCCCGTTTGGGGGTTCACCGAACGCACCACGCCCCACCGCGACGGCGGCCACACGATGAACCGTGCCTTGCCGATGACGTTGGCCACCGGCACGGTGCCGGCCATGGCGTCCCCGGTGCACAGCATGGGGCAATGTGCCCGCGAATCCGCCGAGTGGGTCCGATTGTCGCCCATCACCCACAGCCGGCCCGCCGGGACGGTCACCGGCCCGAATTCGCTGCCCAGGCAGGGGTAGACGGATGGGTCAGCCAGCATGGTGGCCGGATCCAGATATGGCTCCTTGAGCGGCTTACCGTCGACGGTCAACCCGGTGTCGGAGCGGCATTGGACGGTCTGTCCGCCCACCGCGATGACGCGTTTGACCAAATCGTTCTCGTCCGGGGGCACGAAACCGATGAACGAGAGGGCGTTTTGCACCCAGCGCAGCGCTGTGTTGCTCGAACGTATCGACTTGTAGCCGACGTTCCACGACGGTGGTCCCTTGAAGACGATGACGTCACCGGGCTTGGGCGAAGTGAACCGGTAGGTGAGCTTGTCCACCATGATGCGGTCACCGACGCAGGTCGAACACCCGTGCAGGGTGGGCTCCATCGACTCCGACGGAATCAGGTATGGACGCGCCACAAACGTCAACATGACGTAGTAGATCACTATCGCGATGACGGCCAGGGTCGCGAGTTCGCGCAGGGTCGATTTCTTGGCCGGCTTCGACTCGTCCTCGTCGGCCGCCCTCGACTCCGCCCCAGGTTCTTCCTGATCCGCCGCAGCCGGGGCATCAGCACCTCGAGCAGCGAGCGGCGCCTCCGACTGACCTGCGTCGGGCTCGCGCTCAGATGAGGAGTCCGTGGTTTCGGTCACGTGATCAGCGTAGCCAGCGCACGCCGTAGCCTTCGAGACTGGCGAGCCACTGGCGAGTTGAACCGCCGGTGGTGCCCAGGCAGGCCGGGATGGCCACCAAGGCCGCGCCGGTCAGCGCTTCTCCTTGATCTTGGCCTTCTTGCCGCGCAGTTCACGAAGGTAGTACAGCTTGGCGCGACGAACGTCACCGCGCGTTACCACCTCGATGTGGTCGATGTTCGGCGAGTGCACCGGGAACGTCCGCTCGACGCCGACGCCGTAGCTTTCCTTGCGCACTGTGAACGTCTCGCGGATGCCCCCACCCTGCCGGCGAATCACCACACCCTTGAACACCTGGATACGCTCCTTGGCGCCCTCGATGACTTTGACGTGCACATTGATGGTGTCGCCCGGGCTGAAGGCCGGGATGTCGTCGCGCAGCGACGCCTGGTCGACGAAGTCCAGCCTGTTCATTGGAAAGACACTTCCTCCGGATCGCGGCTCGGCAGACCGCATACACGCAGGCACGCGGCACTTACCAAGCCAATGGATATGGGCTTTATGGGTGTATCTCGCAGCAGGCGGAGCAAGCGGCCCGCCGACAACTGCTAAAGACAACTGGCCAATTGTGCCAGACGGTACGCATGCAGTGAAAATCACAGGAAATCCGGGCGGTTCACATCGTCCGCAAAGCGCCTGCAAGTGGTACATATGACAGGTGCCAAACCGCGCAGGCCGAACCCTCAGCTTTGCGTGATTCCCGGGGCAGATGGCAGTGCGGCCGCCACACTTGCGCGTCTTCGCGTTACCGGAGAGTGCTGAAGGAGAAGCATGCGAGCACGGCCGCTGACGATGCTGACCGCCGCTGCGGCGGTGGCATTGGTGGTATCGCTGGTGCTCACCGGTTGCGAGGCAAAGGTGCAGGCCAAGGCGTATGGCACCGATGATCGCGAATCATCCCGGCAACAGTCCCAGCCCCAGCAGCAACAGCTGATCGAACTGCTGCTGCGCGCCATCACGCCGCCCGAGGATCCTGCCGCGCTATTGCCCTCGGCCGGTCTGGTCGGGGTTCAAGAACGCATCCAGCGGGCAACCGAGGAAGCCGCCGCCAAGGGCGCCACCATCACGGTCGCGATCCTGGACCGCGCTACCCACCAGCTGGTCTCCAACGGCAAGACCTCGATCATCGCCACCGCTTCGGTGTCCAAGCTGTTCATCGCCGACGAGTTGCTTTTGCGGGCGTCCCAGGGCAAGACCACCCTTTCTGCCCAGGATCGCCAGGCCCTCGACAACATGCTGCGCTCATCGGATGACGGCGCCGCCGAGCAGTTCTGGGGCGAGCTCGGCGGCGATGCCATCGTCACCGAGATCGCGACCCGGTACGGATTGGCCGCCACCGCACCACCCAGCGACGGGCGCTGGTGGAACACCTTCAGTTCCGCACCTGACCTGATCCGCTACTACGAGATGTTGCTCGACGGGGAGGGTGGGCTGCCGTTGCAGAGTGCCGCCATCATCGTCAACGACCTGGCCCAGTCCACTCCGAACGGAATCGACGGCTACCCACAACGGTTTGGCATCCCCGACGGCCTCTCTGCCGAACCGGTCGCGGTCAAGCAGGGTTGGATGTGCTGCATCGGCGCCGACTGGATGCATCTGTCGACCGGAATCATCGGCTCGGACCGCCGCTACATCATGGTGATCGAATCGCTGCAGGCCTCCGATGACGCCACCGCGCGCGAAACGATCACCCAGGCCGTCAAGACGATGTTTCCCGCCGGCCGGATCTGACCCGGTCCGGCGCGGGCCCTACGGCCCCTCAGCGCCCGTCTTACCGGCGAGCAGACACAGAATCGCGCCAAACCGCTTCGCGATGTGCGATTCCGCGTCTGCTCGGCAGGGCTACTCCGGTGGCGCGAGGTCGGGCCGGCGCTCCCGGGTGCGCCGCAACGAGACCTCCCGGCGCCAAGTGGCGATGCGCGCGTGGTCACCGGAGAGCAGGATCTCGGGCACGTCGAGCCCCCGCCAGCTCGGTGGCCGGGTATAGCTGGGCCCCTCCAGCAACCGATCCAGTTCCGGCGAGAACGAATCCTCTTGGTGGGATGCGGGATTGCCCAGCACTCCGGTCAACAATCGCAGCACGGCCTCGATCATCACCACCGCCGCGGACTCCCCGCCGGGCAGGACATAGTCGCCGATCGAGACTTCCTCGACCCGCATGCGCCGGGCCGAGTCCTCGGCGACCCGCTGGTCTATCCCCTCATACCGGCCGCAGGCGAACACCAAGTGCTGCTCGGCACTCCACCGTCGCGCGGTGGCCTGGTCGAACAGCGAGCCGGCGGGCGTCGGGACAACCAGAAGCGTTTCAGCCGAACATATTTCGTCGAGCGCTTCCCCCCAGACCGGCGCCTTCATGACCATTCCGGGCCCGCCGCCGTAGGGCGAGTCGTCTACCGAGTGGTGCACGTCGTAGGTCCACCGGCGCAGGTCGTGCACCTGTAGGTCGACGAGGCCCGACGCAATCGCCCTGCCCGGCAACGATTGCCGCAGCGGGTCCAGGTACGCCGGGAAAATCGTCACCACGTCGATTTTCATGACACCCCCTAGGACCCCAGGTCCAGCAGCCCGTCGGGCGGGTCGATCTCGAGGATGCGGTCGTCCAGCGACACCGACGTGACGATCGCGCCGACGAACGGCACCAACACCTCGCCGGAATCACATTTGACCGCCAGCAACTCGCCGGCACCGGTGTGCAGTATCTCGGCGACCACTCCGACGTCTTGGCCCGCCGTGGTCCGGACCCGAAGTCCCTCCAACTGGTGGTCGTAGTAGGTGTCGGGCTCGTCGATCGGCGGCAGGTCGGCGGAATCGATGACGAACAGACTGCCACGCAGCCCATCCGCCGTGTCCCGGTCGTTCACCCCGGCCAATCGCACCAGCAGCCGCGCACCGTGCTCACGCACGCCTTCGATCACATAATTGCGGCCGGTGCCGCCGTCTCGGGATCTCTTGGCGCGCAGGCTGGCACCCGGCGTGAACCGGCGGTCCGGTTCGTCGGTTCGGATCTCGACGACAACCTCGCCGGTAATCCCGTGCGGTTTCACCACGCGCCCGATTACCAGCTCCATCGGTGCTCCATGAGCAAGGCTTCGCTACTGGTCGGTGTCCACCACGTCAACGCGGATACCACGGCCGCCGATGCCGGCGACCAGTGTCCGCAGTGCCGTTGCGGTACGTCCCCCGCGCCCGATCACCTTGCCCAAGTCGTCGGGGTGGACGTGGACTTCGACGGTGCGTCCGCGACGGCTCGTCACCATGTCCACCCGCACATCGTCGGGGTTGTCCACGATTCCGCGGACCAGATGCTCGACAGCGTCGACCACGACAGTGCTCATAGCGGTCGTCAGCTCTCGGCCGATTCGGTCTGCTTACCCTCGGCGGAAGCTTCCACCTTCTCGGCCGCTGCATCGGCGTCGCCTTCGCCGCCCTTGGCCTTCTTGGCCGGCGACTTCTTCTTCGGCTTGGTGGCCTCGGTGGTGGGACCACCCTCGGCGGCAGCCAACGCGGCGTTGAACAGTTCGAGCTTGCTGGGCTTGGGGGGCTTGACCTTCAACCGGCCCTCTGCGCCGGGCAGGCCCTTGAACTTCTGCCAGTCACCGGTGATCTTGAGCAGCTTGAGAACGGGTTCGGTGGGCTGCGCCCCCACGGACAGCCAGTATTGGGCACGCTCGGAGTTGATCTCGATCAGGCTCGGCTCTTCCTTGGGGTGGTAGCGGCCGATGACCTCGATCGAGCGACCGTCACGCCGGGTGCGAGCGTCCGCGACCGCGATGCGGTACTGCGGGTTGCGGATCTTGCCGAGCCGGGTGAGCTTGATCTTTACAGCCATGAAAGCGATTTCTCCTGTGTGTGCACGCTGCAATTCAGCGATCCGGGCGGGATGCCGGGAACCGGTTTTGCCTCGCGTGTTCGACCACCGGGCGGTATCGCAACGATGCACGGTCGCGCGGTGGACAGCCGCCCATTGTGCCAGAGCACCCTGCGATCCCGGAAATTCGCTCGATCCGCCAACGCACCGCTGGGGCGCGCCGGCGTCAGGGGCGTCGATCGAAGCACTTCGTTTCGGCGCGGCGGCTCATCCGCCAGCCCTCGGCGGTGCGCACGAACTCGTCGTCGTACCACAGCCCGAGCAACATGGTGGTGGGCTTCTCGTCGGCGAACACCATCGGGTTGAAGCAGAAAGTGCGCGCGGTCGCGGTGTCGCCGGCGAGCCGAATCGATGGCAGACCCAGCATGTGCGCGTAGTTGGCGAAGTTGGGCAACACCTCGGCAAGCCACGCCTTGACGTGCGGGTACTGGCCGTCGATGCCGCCCATCGCGCGGTAGTCGATATAGGCGTCCGGGGTGAACACCTTGTCGAGGTCATCGAATCGGCGCAGGTCAATGGCGGTGGAGTAGTCCACGAGCAGCTGCTGGATCTCTAACCGGTCAGAAATTTCGGGCAGGCTCAACATGATTCGATTCAACACCGCCGATCCGTTCGAAAATAGGCGTCCCGAAGCCGCGGAAGTTACACTTTGCGCCCATGCGAAAGGTCATGGCCGTAGCCGCGGCGCTGCTCACGGCCGCCACCATCAGCGGTGCCACCGCATCGGCCGATACCGAAATGCAGCCGGCCGGATCGGTGCCAATCCCCGACGGTCCCGCACAGACCTGGATCGTCGCCGATCTGGACACCGGCCAGGTGCTTGCCGGGCGCGACCAGAATGTCACCCACCCGCCCGCGAGCACCATCAAGGTGCTCCTGGCTTTGGTGGCGCTCGACGAGCTCGACCTGAACTCGACCGTCGTCGCAGACGAGGCCGACACGCACGTGGAGTGCAACTGCGTCGGCGTCAAACCGGGTCACACCTACACCGCCCGCCAGCTGCTCGACGGCCTGCTGCTGGTGTCGGGCAATGATGCCGCCAACACGCTGGCTCAGATGCTCGGCGGCCAGGACGCCGCGGTCGCCAAGATGAACGCCAAAGCCGCCGCGTTGGGCGCCATGAACACCCACGCGGCCACTCCCTCGGGATTGGACGGCCCCGGCGGGTCGGGATGGTCGACCGCTCATGACCTCGCGGTGATCTTCCGCACCGCGATGGCCAATCCGGTGTTCGCGCACATCACCGCGGAGCCGTCGGCGATGTTCCCCGGCGAGGATGGTGAGCACCCGATCGTCAACCAAGACGAGCTGTTACAGCGCTATCCGGGCGCGATCGGGGGCAAGACGGGTTACACCAACGCCGCCCGCAAGACCTTTGTCGGTGCGGCGGCCCGAAACGGCCGCCGGCTGGTGATTGCCATGATGTACGGGCTGGTCAAAGAGGGCGGGCCCACCTACTGGGACCAGGCCGGAAGTCTTTTCGACTGGGGATTCGCCCTCAACCCGCAATCCGGCATCGGATCTCTGTAGCCGCCGGCGGGCTCGACCGCTAGGGAGCGGTATCCGGCACCGCGGCGCTCAGTAGCGCGGCGAGCACCGGGATTCGCTGCTCGTCGATGTCCGGCTGAGGCAACACCGCGCCCACGATCGCGGCTCCGTCGAACACGTTGGTCAACAACGCCACGATGGCCGGGAAGGTCTCCTCCGGGAAGCCCATAGCGCCGGGCAGGGTGCGCGCGGCGTCGTAGATCTTGGCGCGATATTGCCCCAGGACGTGCTGCAGGGTTTCTTTGAGCTTGTCGTCGGTGCGCGCCGCGATCATGAGTTCATACAGCACCGCGTTGGTCGCCCCGGCGGTGATGTCTCGCAGTATTGCCAGCGCCGCTTCCAGCGCCGGCCGGTCCGCGGGTATTTCGGCGACTTGCTTGGTGAAGGTGTCCAGTTGCCGGCGTAGCACCTCGTAGGCGGTCGCCGCCATGAAGTCGCCCATCGTCTCGAAGTGACGGAACAGAGCGCCCACCGACACGCCGGCACGCTTGGTGATGATGGCCGCCGACGCCCGGGCGTATCCGACCTCGACGATGGTATCAATGCTGGCCTGCAGCAGCCGCGCGACGGTTTCTTCGCGGCGTTGCTGCTGGGTCCGGGCCATCTCAGGCGCTGACGCTAGCTGCCGTGTATCGCTGCCCCGCCCTCAGGTACCGGCCCGACCGCACCGTTTGACCATAACCGTCCCGGAACTGGCCGCTGCCGAACACCACGGCACCGGCCACACCGGTGGCGATCACGGTCGCGTCGTTGCGATTGACCATGCGCGACAGGCCGCCATAGAACGGCACCTGCGCCTCGTGATAGCCGTCGACCGATTCGTCGAGGTGGGCCGGGTCGATCACCACGAAGTCCGCGCGGTCACCCTCGCGCAACGTGCCGGCATCGACGCCAAACCACTCGGCCAGTTCACCGGTCAGGCGATACACCGCCTGCTGCAGGGACAGGAACGGCTTTCCGGCCCGCTCGGCGTCCCAGGTTCGCTTGAGCAACCGCAGCGGGAAGTTGTAGAAGGCCATGTTGCGCAGGTGCGCGCCGGCGTCGGAGAAGCCCATGTGAACGCCGGGCTCGGCGGCCAGCTTGTTGAGCTGTTTGGGACGGTGGTTGGCGACGACGGTCGTCCAGCGCACGTTGCGTTCGCCGTTTTCGACGAGCACGTCGAGGAACGCATCGAGTGGATGCAGCCCGCGCTCGTCTGCGATGGCCCCGAAGCTCTTGCCGATCAACGACTCGTCGGGGCACTCGACGATCACCGCGTCGTGAAAGTCTTTGTGCCACAAGGACGGTCCGAGTTTGGTGCGGTCGAACTCACGCCGAAACTCGCGACGGTAGGACTCGTCGGCCAACAACTGGTTGCGCTCCACTTGTTCGCGAAGGTGCAACGCCGCGGTGCCGGCGCCGAACTCCTCGAAGACCGGCAGGTCGATTCCGTCGGAGTAGAGCTCGAACGGCACCGGCAGGTGCTGGAATCGGACGCTGGCGGCCAACAGCTTGTTCAGCAGCCGGGCACCCAATCCGAACGTGTGCACCGCCATCGGCATCGACTTGGAGTCGGCAGAGACCAGCAAGCTCATCCGAACTCCCTTGCGGCGGTTCAGGATCCGACTGCTGGCCAGGAAGAACAGCAGCGCCGAAGCGGGCTTGTCGACGTTGGGCGCACTCTGCAGGATTCGCCCGCGCTTGCGCAAAACTTTGATCAGCCGGCGCCGTTCCCGCCACGTCGCGAAGGTCGACGGCAGCGCGCGCGACCGGAAGCGCTCACCGTCGAGCTTGTCGATCGCCGAGTCCATCCCGGACATGCCGAGCATCCCGGCATCGAGTGCCTCATCGAGCAGCGTGGCCATCCGCCCCAGCTCGGCTTCGCTGGGCCGCACGCTCGCGTCGGTGGCACGTTCGAGCCCGAGGACGGTGGCTCGCAGGTCCGAATGACCAAGCAGTGAGCTCACATTCGGACCAAGCGGCAGGGAGTCGATGGCCGTGATGTATTCGGCCGCGTTCGACCATGCGCGTTCGCTCTTGGCGGCAGACAAGGCACCCAAGACGAACTGGCGCGGCACCGCCTCGACCCGACTGAACAGGTCGGCGGCATCTTCGGCGCCCGCGTAGACCGTCGACAGGGAGCAGTTTCCGAGCAACACCGTGGTGACACCGTGGCGTACCGACTCGCGCAGCCCGGGATCGAGTAGCACCTCGGCGTCGTAGTGGGTGTGCACGTCGATGAAGCCGGGCATGACCCACTTCCCGGCCGCGTCGATGACCTGGGCGCATCCGGTCTCATCCAGCGGGCCCGCCGACACCGTCGCCACCACGCCGTCGCGGATTCCGAGCATGCGGGTTTGCGGCGCGCTGCCGGTTCCGTCGAACCAGAGTCCGTCACGGATGATCACGTCGTAGGTCACAGTTCCTCCAGATTGCGGGTTGCAGGCAATCTAACATAGATAGCGATCACTCGCAATCTTTTTTGGATTCGCGCTCCTCCCCCATTTGTGCCGGGCAGTTGTCGGTCAGCGGCCGGGGCCCGACGGCGCAGTGGTCGGGGTGGTCGGGGTGATCGTTGGCGTCTCGGACGGGGACTCGGACGTGGCAGGCGCCTGAGGAGCTTTGGGGATCGTCACCGGGTTGGGCACCTTGATCCCAGGCGGAATATCGCCACTGCGGCTAGCCACCGCGGGGATCCGGATCACGGCCGATTGTTGGCCGCACTCATTGGTTTCCACGGTGACCACCAGATCACCGACGAGGTCACCCGTGGATTGCGGGCGCAGCGTCAGCACCTGCACTGTGGTCTGGGTGTTCGCCTCGCCATTGGGCCCGATGCAGGCAAACCGCACCGTATCGGGCCGCGATCGCCACTGACCTTCGGAAAACTCCATGATGATGGGGGGAATACCCTGCTTGGCCTGCCCATGACCGTAGCCGTCGAGCATGGCGGCAGCCGCGAGGCACCCCGTCGGTATGCACGAGGATTGGATGGCCCACCAGGTGGTCACATTGGGCGGCTGTGGGCTGGGTCTGCCGTTGTAGAGCTGCTTGGCGCGTTGGATTTCGATGCTGTAGGTGCCGTCCAGGGGCTCCGGGGTGGCGGCCTGGGGGCTGGTGGCCGACGTGCTGGGCGCGGGCGGTGAACTGGTTGCGGGGGCCGCTGCTGGAGGTGGGCTGCTGGTTATCTCACGCAGGCTCGGGATGGCGACGGCCAGCATGCCCACCAGCAGGATCGCGGCCACCGACCCGATGAGAATGCGTCGTAGCCTGCGCTTGCGCGGCTCACGGCCCGCCGCGGAGAATTCGTTGAGCCGCCGTGCCAGCGACGCTGCCACCGCCTGCAGCAGGGTGGCGGGCGGCTGGGGAGCCATCGGCATGGGTACGGGTTGGGCCGGGGGCTGCGGCGGTGCGACCGCCGGCCAGCCGTAGGCCGGGTAGTCAAGGACCTCGCGGTCCTGGCTCGCACCGGTGGCCCCGGCATCCGGGGAGAGGTCCCAGGACGCGCCCACCTCCATGTCGTCCCGGCCGGCAGCGCCGAAACTGCCCCCGACCTCATCGCGCAGCGCATCCGCTAGCTCGTGGCAGGTCCGGAAGCGGCCGGCCGGCTCGGTTGCCAGCGCTCTGGCGAACAGCGCATCCAGCCGTGCCAGGTCGGGACGCAGGTCGCTGAGTTTGGGCGCCGCGGATGGGGAACCGCCAACCGGGGCCGCGCCGGTGAGCAGGATCATGGCGGTGGCCGCCAACGCATACTGGTCGGAGCGCCCGTCGGCCTCGGCGCCGGTGAGTTGTTCGGGCGCCACAGATCCGGTCGCGTCGCCCGGCGCGCCGTGGGGAGCTGCTATGCCGAAGCCTTTCAACAGGATCCGGGGTTGGCCCTCCCCCGCATTCGTCATCACGATGTTGGCGGGTTTGACGTCGCCGTGGACGAGCCCGCGTTGATGGGCATAGTCGAGGGCGTCGGCGACCGGAGCCACGATCTCGAGTACCTCGCCGACCGGCAAGACCGCGGGAAACCGATCGCGCATCAGCTGCCCGACATCGATGCCCTCGATGTAGTCCATCGCGATCCACAGCCTGCCGTCCAGCTCACCGTGGGCGCGAACCTCAACGATGTGCGGGTGATAGAGCCTGGCCGCGATCGCGCTGTCGCGCTCGAATCGCCGGCGGAATGCGTCATCCGACGACCACGACTGCGGAAGGATCTCGAGCACCTGCCAGCCCGGAAAGCCGGGTTCGCTAACCAGACAGCTCTCACCGGTCGCGTCCGCGCGCAACCTGCGAACCACGGTGTAGCCGGCATAGACCGCACCGTTGTCCAACGCCATTTCGCGATAGTAGCCAGGCGCGAGTAGCCGCGCACGACCGCCGCTGAGCTAGCGGTGACCTAGTTGGTTGGGGCGATACGTCCGGCCACGCAGGATCACCAAATCCGGCCGGTTAAGTATTGCGGCACCCCGACGGGGGTCTTCGGAAAAGCACACCAGGTCCGCCGATGCCCCGTGCTCTACCGTGGGCCGGCCCAGCCAGCGCCGCGCCTCCCAGCACGCGGCACCCAGCGCCTCGGTGGCGCTCATTCCGATCTTCTTGAGGGCTTCGACTTCATCGGCGATCCGCCCGTGTTGGATCGTGCCGCCCGCGTCGGTGCCGGCGTAGATCGCAATCCCCGCCTCGCGCGCCGCCGCGACCCGGGGGTAGGTGCTCGCATACAGGTAGCGCATGTGGGCGGCGTAGGTCGGATAGCGGACGGCGGAATCGGCGATGCCGGGGAAGTTCTCGACGTTGATCAGCGTGGGGACCAGAGCGGTCCCGTGGTCGCGCATGAGCGAAATCGTGTCGTCGGTCAGGCCGGTGCCGTGCTCGATGCAGTCAATCCCGGCGTTGATCAATCCGGGCAGCGCATCCTCTCCGAAAACGTGCGCGGTGACCCTGGCACCGTTGGCGTGTGCCGCGTCGATGGCGGCTTTGAGTACCTCGTCGGACCACAGCGGGGCGAGATCGCCGATTTGGCGGTCGATCCAGTCCCCGACCAGCTTGATCCAGCCGTCGCCGCGGCGGGCTTGGGCGGCCACCGCGGCGGGCAACTCGGATTCGTCTTCGAGTTCTGCCGCGAATCCCGGAATGTAGCGTTTCGGTCTGGCCAGATGGCGGCCCGCGCGGATGATTCGCGGCAGGTCTTCGCGGTCGTCGAGGGGGCGAGTGTCGGTGGGTGCCCCGCAATCGCGCAGCAGCAGCGCCCCCGCGTCGCGTTCGGCTTCGGCTTGGGCGATGGCCTGGTCAAGCTCGATGGCACCGTGGTGGCCCAGCCCAACGTGGCAATGCGCGTCGACCAGCCCGGGCAGAATCCAGCCGCCGTCGAAGACCGTGTCGGCGCCGCTGACCGGCTCCGTGCTGATGTGGCCGTCGACGATCCACAGCTCGACCGCAGTCTCGTCGGGCAGCCCCCGCCCCCGCACGTGCAGTCGCACGGCGGACTACTTCTTGCCCGGGAAATTCAGCTTGGACAGGTCGAAGTCGGCCAGGCCGGGCGGCAGCTCATCGAGCCCTTCGGGCATCTGCGACAGATCCGGGAATCCGGCCGGCATACCCGGCATACCCGGCATACCCGGCATGCCGAAGGGGCTTTTCACCTTCGGCGGAGTCGGACCGCGGGCGCCCCCCTTCTTGCCCTTCTTGCCGGCCTTGCCTTTTGCACCCTTGCTTTTTCGGGTCGCGGATTTGCGCCCCATGCCGGGGATGCCCATGCCGCCGAGCATCGACGACATCATCTTGCGAGCTTCGAAGAAGCGGTCGACCAGCTGGTTGACCTCCGACACCGATACACCGGAGCCGTTGGCGATACGCAACCGACGCGACGCATTGATGATTTTGGGGTCGGCCCGTTCTTCGGGTGTCATACCGCGGATGATGGCCTGGATCCGATCCAGGTGCTTGTCGTCGACCTCGGCCAGCGCATCCTTCATCTGCGCACCACCGGGCAGCATGCCCAGCAGGTTGCCGATCGGGCCCATCTTGCGCACCGCGAGCATCTGCTCGAGGAAGTCTTCCAGGGTCAGTTCGCCGGCGCCGATCTTGGCGGCGGCTTGTTCGGCCTGCTCGGCGTCAAAGACCTGTTCGGCCTGTTCGATCAGGCTCAACACGTCGCCCATGCCCAGGATGCGACTGGCCATGCGATCCGGGTGGAAGACGTCGAAGTCCTCGAGCTTCTCCCCGGTTGACGCGAAAAGGATCGGAACGCCGGTCACTTCGCGGACCGACAACGCGGCACCACCGCGGGCATCGCCGTCGAGCTTGGTCAGGGCCACCCCGGTGAAGCCGACCCCTTCCCCGAATGCCTGGGCGGTGGCCACGGCGTCCTGGCCGATCATCGCGTCCAGGACGAACAGCACCTCGTCGGGGTTGATGGCCTTGCGGATGGCCGAGGCCTGGGCCATCAACTCCTCGTCGATGCCCAACCGGCCGGCGGTGTCCACGATGACGACGTCGAAATGCTTGGCCTGGGCTTCGGCCAGCCCCGCCGCGGCGACGGCTACCGGGTCGCCGGGGCCGGATTCGGGCGAGGCGCCCGGATGCGGCGCGAATACCGGCACCCCGGCCCGCTGGCCGACCACCTGCAGCTGGTTCACCGCGGCCGGTCGCTGCAGGTCACAGGCCACCAGCAGCGGCGTGTGGCCTTGGCCGCGAAGACGTGCGGCCAACTTGCCGGCCAGCGTCGTCTTGCCGGACCCCTGCAGACCGGCCAGCATCACCACGGTCGGCGGTGTCTTGGCGAAAACCAACTCGCGCGTCTGGCCGCCGAGGATGCCGACGAGCTCCTCGTTGACGATCTTGACAACCTGTTGCGCCGGGTTGAGGGCTCCGGATACCACGGCCCCACGGGCGCGTTCTTTGATCCGGTGGACAAAAGCCCGAACCACCGGCAACGAAACGTCGGCCTCGAGCAGGGCCAGCCGGATCTCACGGGCAGTGGCATCGATATCGGCGTCGGTGAGGCGGCCCTTGCCGCGCAGCCCCTGCAGGGCACCGGTCAACCGGTCGGACAGCGATTCAAACACGACCGCCAGCCTAATGCGTAATCATGGTGCGGCACTGTCGTGGCCCTTGGTCCGCTCGCCGGCGCGACAAATCCCGCCGTGCCACAGCGCGACCTCCCGCCGCGATTGAAAGCCCGCCGGAAGGGCTAACCAAGCCCCATGGTTGCGTTCCGAGTTATCGATCCGCACGGCGCTATCGTCGCGACGAAGAACTGCGACAGCGCCGAGGACGCACACACGTGGTTCACCGGCTCGGTTGCGGGCAGTTCCCGGCTGGGCTGGCGGTTGGAGGTCAACGACGGCGGCCAGTGGGCGTTCTTCGACGACACCGGCGGATTCACCGCGCCGGCAAGCCGCCACCGAGCGTCCGGGTAGCTCCCAACACCGCACCGACCGGTGTCGTGCACGTGCCGAAATGTGTTGTCATGCTAGATTTCACACTCGCCAAGTCGTCGACCGGTCGATGAAGACCGTCGTGAGCTGCGCCGCGAGGGCACCGCGCGGCAGCGACGCCGCGGATCCGGGGCTTGGCAGTGGCTCGATTGGTGAACGCCAGGCGCGGCCGAACAGCTACGGGGGGAGCAAGGTCGATGCAGTCGGTAAGCCCCGCCGAACCCATCATCGAGGGCACTCGACCGCTGCGCAGCTGGCAGCGCAGGGCGCTGGTGAAGTACCTGGGCACCCAGCCGCGTGATTTCCTGGCGGTGGCCACCCCCGGGTCCGGCAAGACGGCATTCGCCCTGCGGATCGCGGCCGAAGCGCTTGGTCAGCGGGCCGCAGAGCAGATCACGGTGGTGGTGCCGACCGAGCATCTCAAGACCCAGTGGGCGCAGGCGGGCGCTCGGCTGGGCCTCTCGCTGGACCCGAAGTTCAGCAACTCCAACGCCCAGACTTCGGCCGAGTATCACGGTGTGGTGGTCACCTATGCCCAGGTCGCAGCGCATCCGACGCTGCACCGGGTGCGCACCGAGCAGCGCAAGACCCTGGTCATCTTCGATGAGATCCACCACGGCGGCGATGCCAAGACCTGGGGCGACGCGATCCGGGAGGCGTTCAGCGACGCGTCGCGCCGGCTCGCGCTGACCGGGACGCCCTTCCGCAGCGACGACTCCCCCATCCCGTTCGTCAACTATGAGCCCGACGGGGAAGGTGTGTTGCGCTCCCAGGCCGACCACACCTACGGCTACGCGGAGGCCCTTGCCGACGGCGTGGTCCGGCCGGTGGTGTTCCTCGCCTACTCCGGGCAGGCCCGCTGGCGCGATAGCGCGGGCGAAGAGCACGAGGCGCGACTGGGCGAGCCACTGTCGGCCGAACAGACCGCACGGGCGTGGCGCACGGCGCTGGATCCGGCCGGCGAATGGATGCCCGCGGTGATCGCGGCCGCGGACCGGCGGCTGCGTCAGTTGCGCGAGCACGTGCCCGATGCCGGGGGCATGATCATCGCCTCCGACCGCACGGCGGCCCGCGCCTACGCCGCTTTGCTGCAGAAGATGACCGGGGAAACACCCACGGTCGTGCTCTCCGACGACCCCGGATCATCGGAACGGATCACGGAATTCTCCAACGGCACCAGCCGCTGGCTGGTCGCGGTGCGCATGGTGTCCGAAGGCGTCGACGTGCCCCGCCTGTCCGTGGGGATCTACGCCACCAGCGCTTCGACACCGTTGTTCTTCGCGCAGGCCATCGGCAGATTCGTCCGGTCCCGCCGACCGGGCGAGACCGCGAGCATTTTCCTGCCCTCGGTGCCCAACCTGTTGCAGTTGGCCAGCGAACTCGAGGCCCAGCGCAACCACGTTCTGGGCAAACCGCATCGCGAATCCCTCGATGATCCGCTCGACGGCGATCCGGCCACCAAGACACAAGACGAGCAGGGCGATCTCGAGAAGGGCTTCACCTCGCTGGGAGCCGACGCCGAACTCGATCAGGTCATCTTCGACGGTTCCTCGTTCGGGACCGCCACCCCGGCGGGCAGCGACGAGGAAGCCGATTATCTGGGCATCCCCGGCCTGCTGGATGCCGATCAGATGCGCGCCTTGCTACACCGTCGCCAAGACGAACAACTGCAGAAGCGGGCCCAGCTGCAACAAGGGGTCACACAAGTCGGGACGCTGGCCGAGCCGGCCACCACCCACGGCCAGATCCGCGAGCTGCGCCGCGAGCTCAACACCCTCGTGTCGATAGCCCACCACCGGACCGGCAAGCCGCACGGATGGATCCACAACGAACTGCGGCGGCGCTGCGGTGGACCGCCGATCGCCGCGGCAACCCGCGACCAGCTCAAGGCGCGCATTGACGCGGTGCGCCAACTCAACGCCGAACATGGGTGAGGCCGGCCGGCCCACCGGTTCGCACGGCTAGTCGCCGACGGGCTCGTCGAGCAGCACGTCCGCGGACCCACCCAGCACGGCCGAGAGCTGTTGCTCCATCGCGGCCCGTGCTTGGGGCTCCTCGAGCCCGGCCGAAACCGTCACGCAGAACACGTCTGCGGCGGTCGACCCGAACGTGTTCACCTTGGCCCAGACGATGTCTGCGCCCGCCCGTTCCAGCGCGCGCGTCAGCAGCGCGAGCAGTCCCGGCCGGTCCATCGAACGAACTTCGAGCACCAGCTGATCGGGGGCGGCGGAGTCGAGCCAAAGGATGCGCGGCGGCGCGGTCGAACGCGTGACCGGCACCCCCGCGACCACCTCGCCGGCTCGCTGGGACGCGTTGCTGGTGGCCTCGCTGTCCCGCTTTTCCACCATGGCCAGGGCGTCGATGTCGCCGCTGAGCGCGCCGACGAACTGCTGACGCAACAGGTCGGCGGCGGCCGGGGTGCCGAACAGCGGTGACACCACGAATTGGGTGATCGCGACGCCCTCGTGGCTGTTCACCCACGCCGAATGCACACCCAGCGAATTCAGCGCCAGCACCGCCGCCGCCTTGGACACCAACCCGGGCTTGTTCGGAGCGGCCATCACCACCTGGTACATGCGAGCACTCTCGCCGGGCGCGATCTCCACGTGCACTCCGTGGTCAGCCGACAGCGAAACATAGTGTGGCGCTTCGGGATCGGCACGCGGCAGCGGTTCGCCCGCCATCGCCAAGCGGCAGCGCGACACCAGGTCGTCGACCAGCGACGCCTTCCAGTCACTCCACACACCCGGACCGGTCGCCTTCGAGTCCGCTTCGGTCAGCGCGCGCAGCACCTCGAGCAATTGCGGATCCCCGCCCAGGGCCTCCGACACCCGCGTGATGGTGCTGGGGTCATTCAGGTCGCTTCGGGTGGCCACGACCGGTAGCAACAAGTGGTGGCGGACCAGCTTGGACAGCAGATCGATGTCGGGGGCGGAAATGCCCAGCCGCTGACCGATCGCCACGACCATCTCGGCGCCGAGCACGCTGTGATCGGCTCCCCTGCCCTTGCCGATGTCGTGCAACAGCGCGCCGAGCGCAAGCAGGTCGGGCCTGGCCACCTGCGTGGTGAGCGGCGCCGCCTGCACGGCGGTCTCGATCAGATGGCGATCCACCGTCCATTTGTGGGCCACGTCGCGCGGCGGCAGGTCTCGGATCGCACCCCACTCCGGCAACAGGCGCCCCCATAGCCCGGTGCGATCGAGCGCTTCGATGGTCACCACCGCGGTGGGACCGGCAAGCAGCACCACCAGCAGGTCGTCGAGGACCTCTCGGGGCCACGGCGTCGGCAATTCCGCAGCGCTGTCGGCCAACCGGCGCAGCGTGGCGGCACCGATCGGCAACCCGGCGTGGGCCGCCGCGGCGGCCACCCGCAGTACCAGACCGGCATCTTGTTCGGGTTGGGCGTCGCGGGCCAGCACGATTTCGTTGGCACATTCGACCACGCCCTCGTCCAGCGGGCGCCGCTTGGGGCGCCGCCGCAGCGCTGAGATGCCGCGCCGGGGCAAGGCATTGCAGGCGGTCCGCAGCCCGCTTTCGGCGTGGTAGGCGATGGTGCGGCCAGCGCTGGACAGCATCCGGGCCAGGTCGAACCGATCGCCGAAATGCAGCGCCGCGCTGATGTCGTCGGCATGTTGAGCCAACAGCAGGTCGCGGCCACGGCCGGAGACCCGGTGCAACTCGGTACGCACATTGAGCAGGGTGAGGTATGCGGCATCCAGTGAACCCACCGGCATGTCGGGCGTGACCAGGCCGTGGCGATCGATGAGCTGGGCGATCGCCAGCGCGTCGAGCAACTGGACATCGCGCAGGCCACCGCGACCCGACTTCAGATCGGGCTCGGCGCGGTTGGCGACGCGCCCGCAGCGCAGCCAACGGTCGTGGGTCATGTCGACGAGTTCGTTCATCCGCGAACGGATTCCGCTGCGCCACTGGCGGCGTACGCCGTCGATCAAGCTCGCCGAGAGCTGTTGGTCCCCGACGATGTGGCGGGCTTCCAACATGCCCAGCGCGGCCGCCATGTCAGCACCGGCCACACCCAGGGCATCCGAGACGGTGCGCACACTGTGGTCCAGCCGAATGTTGGCGTCCCACAGTGGATACCACAGTGCGTCGGCGACATCGCCCAGTTCCTCGACGGGCTTGCCGTCGTGCAACAGCACCAGATCCAGATCCGAATACGGCAGCAGCTCGCGCCGGCCGAGCCCACCGACCCCGACGATCGCATAACCGCTGTCATCGGCGATCCCGATCTGCGCGGCCTTGGCGATCAGCCAGGACTCATGCAGATCCAGCCACGCCTGCCGCAACTCGGCGGGATCCATGTCGCGATGATCATCGGACAACAACTGGCGCCGCGCGGCAGCCAAATCGCTTGCCGCGCGGACACTCCCCGGCTCCATGACCTCCGAATCAGATACCCCGGACGGGTCCGGCCGGTGCTGTCTCACGCCCGGCCGGCCCATCCGGATTCGTTGCGCAATGCGCGGCTATTCTCACAGCGCGTCAGGTCCGCGTTCACCCGTGCGTACTCGCACGATGGTGTCCACGGGGCTGACCCACACCTTGCCGTCGCCGATCTTTCCCGTGCGCGCGGCCCGGACGATGCTGTCCACGACCTTGTCCACGATGGAGTCGTCGACCACGACCTCGATTCGGACCTTGGGCACGAAGTCCACCGAATATTCGGCGCCCCGGTAGACCTCGGTGTGCCCCTTTTGCCGCCCATAGCCCTGGATCTCGCTGACCGTCATTCCCAAGACTCCAGCTTCTTCGAGGCTGGTCTTGACGTCGTCGAGGGTGAACGGCTTTACGATCGCTGTGATCAGCTTCATTTCGGCTCCGCCTCCACTTTCTCGCCTACTCGCTCCTCTAGGCCGTTACGCGAATCCGCGACGATGCCGGGACGAGGTAGAACCGAACCGCTAGCGACCGCGAAGTCGTAGCCGTTCTCGGCGTGCTCAGCCTCGTCGATGCCCGCGGACTCCTGCTCCGGACCCAGACGCAACCCGATGGTGTACTTCAGGATCAAAGCAAGGATGAGCGTGACTACACCAGAATAGATGAGAACGCTAGAGGCTCCGACAGCTTGTCGTACCAGCTGATCGAAGCCGCCGCCGTAGAACAGGCCCTTGGAGACACCCTCGACTCCGTTGATGGCCGGGCTCTCCGGGGCGGCCATCAGGCCCACCAGCAAGGTGCCGGCCAGACCACCGACCAGGTGCACGCCGACCACGTCGAGCGAGTCGTCGAATCCAAGTCTGAACTTCAATCCGACCGCCAGCGCACACAGCACCCCGGCTACCGCGCCGACCACCAGCGCGCCCAGCACGTTGACCGAAGAGCACGACGGGGTGATGGCAACCAACCCGGCGACAATGCCCGAGGCGGCACCCAGCGTGGTCGCCTTGCCGTCCCGGATTCGCTCGGTGAGCAGCCAGGCGAGCATCGCCGCGGCCGTAGCGACGGTGGTGGTGACGAACGTCGTGGCCGCGGTGCCGTTGGAGCTGGTCGCCGAACCGGCGTTGAACCCGTACCAGCCGAACCACAGCAGCCCCGCCCCGAGCATCACGAATGGCAGGTTGTGCGGCCGGAACAGTGTCGTGGGCCAACCGCGCCGCTTGCCCAGCACCAGCGCCAGCACCAAGCCGGCCACACCGGCGTTGATGTGGACCGCGGTTCCCCCCGCGAAGTCGATCGCGTGCAGCTTGTTGGCGATCCAGCCGCCGGTGGCAGCGGTGACGCCGTCGAACGAGAAGACCCAGTGCGCGACCGGGAAGTAGACGAAGGTCGCCCACAGTCCGGCGAACAGCAACCAGGCGCCGAACTTGAGCCGGTCAGCCACCGCCCCCGAGATCAGTGCGACCGTGATGATGGCGAACATCAGCTGGAATGCCACAAACACCGTCATGGGCAGCGAACCGGCCAGCGGGATGTCCACCGCCGCGGTCTGCGTGGCGGGATCCGCGGGCGCCCCATTGCCCCCGATCAGCCCCTTCAACCCCAGGTATTCGGTCGGGTTTCCGGCGACGCCGCCCATGTCGTTGCCGAAAGCGACCGAGTAGCCGTAGAGCACCCACAGCACGGTCACAACGCCCATCGCGCTGATGCTCATCATGATCATGTTCAGCACGCTCTTGGCGCGCACCATGCCGCCATAGAAGAACGCCAGCCCCGGCGTCATCAGCAGCACGAGCGCCGAACTCGCCAGCATCCAGGCGGTGTCGCCGGTGTCGGGCACACCCATTATCGGGAAGTCACTCACTCGTTATCACCTCCAGTCAGCGTTGGGAGGGCCCCAGATTTGTTGACTGGTGACCTGATCCAGAACCATGCGCAGTAGTTGTTGCAGCAATGGTGCCGACGTGTTTCATCAGGATTAACGTAAAACTTGCTGTGGAGTAGCTTTCAGCCGAGCAGGGCGTCGACAAACGCGGCGGGTTCGAACGGCGCCAGGTCGTCGGGGCCTTCGCCGAGCCCAACCAGCTTCACCGGCACGCCGAGTTCCTGTTGAACACGAAAGACAATGCCGCCCTTGGCTGTTCCGTCCAGTTTTGTCAGCACCACCCCGGTGATGTCGACGACCTCGGCAAAGACCTTGGCCTGAGCCAGCCCGTTCTGCCCGATGGTGGCGTCGAGCACCAGCAACACCTCGTCGACGGCCGCGCGCCGGGTCACCACACGCTTCACTTTGCCCAGCTCATCCATCAGGCCGACCTTGGTGTGCAGCCGACCGGCGGTATCGATGAGGACGACGTCGGCGCCCGCGGCGACCCCCTTGTCGACGGCATCGAAGGCCACCGATGCCGGATCGGCGCCCTCGGCCCCGCTGACCACCTCCGCGCCCACCCGGGCCGCCCATGTCTGCAGCTGGACCGCCGCCGCCGCCCGGAAGGTGTCTGCCGCACCCAGCACCACGCGCCGGCCATCGGCCACCAGCACCCGCGCCAGCTTGCCGACCGTGGTGGTTTTGCCGGTTCCGTTCACGCCGACCACCAGCAGCACCGACGGATGGTCCGGATGCGGCAACGCGCGGATCGAACGATCCATGTCGGGTTGCAGCGCCTTGATCAGGACATCACGAAACACCGCCCGGGCGTCATCCTCGCTACGGACATTGCCGCTGGCCAGCCGGCTGCGCAACTGTGACACCACCGCCTCGGTGACAACCGGCCCGAGGTCGGCGACCAACAGGGTGTCTTCGACGTCCTGCCAGGAGTCCTCGTCCAGGTCACCGCCACCGATCAGACCCAGCACGCTGCGCCCGAGCGCGTTCTGTGACTTGGCGAGGCGTCCGCGCAGGCGCTCCAAGCGGCCTTCCGGCGGCTCGATGGCCTCAACTTCGGCAACCTCAGGCGCTTCAGACACTTCGGGCGCCTCGGGTGCTTCAGGTGCCAGCGGCGGCCCCGGTTCCACGGCAACCGAGGCCGAGGTCTCGGGTTCGAACTCGACGTCTGGAAGATGCACCTCGGAGACGGTGCGTTTCGGTGCATCGCGCGGGACGGTCGCATCGTCCCCCACCGCGGGCAGACCGCTGGTGTCTATCCGATCGACCGGTTCGGTTGTCGTTGGAGTCTGACTGAAAGCGATACCGGAAGATGCCGTGTAGCCGCCCGAACGATCGATAGTGTCGGATTTTGGCGCGGCCAACAGCTTGATCTGCCGGCGTCGGTACCGTAACAAGCCGACGACCAGCGCGCCGATGAGGACTAGGGCGGCGACGACCGCGATGGCGATCCAGAAACCTTCCGACACACTGACATCCTTCCAGGTCGGGGTATTCGTGCCGACAGGCCCCACCAAGCGGAATACGCATTATGGCGTCTAGAGGGCGAATCAGTGCTTGTCGTCGTGGGCCGAGCATCGCGGGTCCGCACGAATTGATCGCGAGCGGTCTTGGCCATTCGCACAAGACTGCACCGGTCACTATCCTGCGACGTCGCGGCGTGCGTGGTGTCTCGATCGCTGGCGAACCTGGCCCTGACGTGTCGCAGAGACCAGTCCACGACGCCGGGCGTCGCTGTCGCTCCTACCCGACACCATGGGTGCGGTGACGTGGCGGAACTTGATCTCCGAGGCAGTCTCAGGGGCGTCGTCACACGTGGCAATGAGGAAACGGTCCGGAAGCGCCAGCTTGGAGATGGTGCGGAAGGTGAGCAGGTACTGGCGGGCAAGCGGTCCGGTCGTATACGGAAGATCGTAGGTGGCGCATACCACCCGAACCCGTTGTGCTATCTGCGCGTAGCGGTTGCTCGGCAGATCCGGGAAAAGGTGGTGTTCGATCTGGTAGCAGAGGTTTCCGCTGAGGAACGCCAGCACCGGGCCAGCGCGAAAGTTCGCAGTACCCAGCATCTGCCGCAGATACCATTCGGGTTTCGTTTCGCCCTCCAGCGCGGCAGGGGTGAACTTCTCCGCTCCGTCCGGAAAGTGCCCGCACGCGATCACGATGTAGGCCCACAAATTGCGTAGCAGGTTCGCGGCGATGTTCCCCGTCAGGGCTCGGCGCCAACGTCGAAGACTGAGAGTGGGGAAGAACAAGTAGTCCTTGCCGGCTTGCCGAGCCATCTTGCGAATCAGCGCACGGGTATGGGCGGATTTCTCGGCGTCAGTTGCCGCGCGCTCATGTTCTGAGTGCAGGCCGTGCGCCGCAATGCCCCACTCGAACATTATTGCCAATAGTACGTTTCGCAAAGGTTGGTACAAATGACTCGGGCGCCACTTCTGGTCACGGGTGACTCGCAGAACGCCAAAACCGAGGTCGTCGTCCACACCAACAACGTTGGTGAACACATGGTGGCGATAGTTGTGGGAATACCGCCATTGGGACGAGACACCCGCCATATCCCACTCCCAGGTGCTGGAATGAATTTCGGGATCATTCATCCAATCCCATTGACCATGGCCGATGTTATGGCCGAGCTCCATATTCTCGATGCTCTTGGCCGCGGCGAGCGCGGTGACGCCCAGCAACCAACCGAACCTGCTGCGGCTGACGGCAATGGTGATGCGCGCGGCTATGTCGAGCAATCGCTGAAACGCGATGGTCCGCAGTATGTACGCCCTGTCCTTTTCGCCGCGCTCATCCTCGATGTCCCGGCGGATGGCCGCCAAGTCGGCTCCGAGAGCCTCGAGGTCGGCATCGCTCAGGTGTGCGAATTCCGCGACTTGCGTTATTGCCATAGATGTCTACCAATGTTCAGGCCAGACGGCGCCGCACCCTACTCGCCGGCCGGCGGACGTGTTACCAGGGCTTGGGCGTGACACCATCGGGTTCAGGGTCGTTCTTGGTGGTTGATTTGCCGGGTTTGGACTTGTTGCCTCATGGAGACTTTCCCGGCATTCCTACCGGAGGCAGGCGTCCCGCCAATTGCCGGACGGGAAACCGTCTAGCCTGCTGCGTCATCGGGCCCCTATTCCTCGGCATTGCCATCATCGAGTCTGGTCTGGATCGAGAACAGGTCAGTCGGCCGACAGCTGGCACATGCGCTCGGCGACAGCGTCAATGGACGCTCGGCGTGTGTCGCTGGCGTCGCCGTTGTGGACCTCCGCCGGCGGCCGCACAGGTTCTGCTCACATTGGGTTGCCTTGTCCTTCTTCATTCCAATCCCGTCCCCAACTGGGAGCTCAGGTCCGACGGCCGATGATTCTCGTTGAAAATCGGTTGTGGTTGTGCCACTTACCGGTACCGCGATTGCCTCGCCGGTTTGCGGGTCGCGATGCGAGACGTGTGTTGCCCAGTACCGGGCGCGGGGCCGCCCAGAGCACCGGGGTTGTACTGGTCCAGGCCGGCAGGTTGCGGAATCGACGCTGGTCACCCGTACAAATGGACATTCGGATCGGGTTAGTCGTTCGGCCAGCGAAGCGTCGAGGGTGCTGACTGCGGGCAGGCTGGCTTGTGGGTCGCAGACCGACAGCACCCGTGAGACGGCTGCGCTGAGTAGGAGTGCCCAGCCTATCCGAGCGCGGGCGCAGTTGGCAGAAATCTTGTGCAAAGCCAAGAAACCCCCGGCCCCAAAGAAATCCACCCAACGCAGATCGAGTATCAGCCCTCGACAGCCCGCTACTTGCCCCAGCGTGCACCGGACCACAGCGCCGACGTCGGACGCGTCGATGTCGCCGCATGCGCTGATGACGACCACCTCTGACTTCAGTCGAAGAATCTCTAAACGCAGGGTGCCATCTCCCAACGGCCGGGAAGGGACGTTGCCCAGGGAGAGTATGGACAAACACAACGCTGTCTCCTTGGCGGGCATATGTCCTCCAATCAACTCGACACGCAGTTGAGAACATGTCGTCGGTAGAGCGGCTGGTGCTGATGTCGGTGCATCACCTGGCGAATCTTTTCGCCGTGGCCGGTGCGGGGCCGTGGAGTACGGCGTCTGGGCTATTGAGCCGACCGCGTGCGCTGTCTTGGCGTCGCCGCCGGCCTGTGTGGCACAGGTCACCAATCACTAACGGGGCGATTGCAACGTCGGTGCTAGTAGCCATCTCGAATCCCTGGATTGGTGGGCGCGTGAATTGGTGGTGTTCGTTGCTAACAACGGACAACAATGCCGCACGTACGCTGCCGCCGTACTGCTGTCTTCACGGTCAGCCGGGTCGGCAAATCAGTAGTAGGTGCGCCGTCCGCCGACCGCGTGTCCCATTGATCCCATGACGGTGAGTACTACGCCGATCAGCAGGACAACGATTCCGACGGTCCACAGGATCGAGATTTTCAAAAGGAATCCGACAACGAGAAGGATGATTCCCAGAATGATCATGGTGTTTACCTAGTTTCTAGTTTCGATGTTGTGCGAGGGGAAGGGAGAGGGAATTCAACTCCGGCAGCAGCCAACATCGCCTGCCTAATTCCGGCCCGTCAATTCTGGCGGCACAGGCGTATTGCACTGTCGCTACCTACCTGTTGGGTTCGACCTCGTTGAGCGGAATCAAGGGGTCATGTGAATCACCGACTTCAGCCCCAACACCACCGGCCTTGCCCGAGAGTCGTGCCCTCGCAAACTCGGTTGTCGTCGTGCAGGGGTTGCACCGGCACGGTGCAAGACCAATCTGCTGCAGGCGAGTAGGCCAATGGGTCTACAGATGAGGCAGTCATGGCAAGTCCGGACCAAACGATCACCGGAGTGCCGGGTGTCGGAGCCAGTACTCCTGGAGTTCCGCAGCGGACAGCCGAACTCATCCCGGACCAGCTATTTCTCAGCTGCCACCGATGCTACACCCACCTCGCACCTCCCGGTGCGCGTTGATAATCTGCTGAGCCACATCAAATTTCCGGCTAACGGTGCAATCGGAGCCCATATCCAAGGATCGTTGCCGGGTGAGGCCCACCTCGCAGAGGCCACGCCGTGGATGACGTCGCCGGGGCCTTCGCGGATACTGGCCTTCGACGGGATGCCCAGCACAGGCAGGGGTATATGGCGGAGTTCACAGTCGGCACAGCGGCGGCGCGCGGGACCAGACGTTGACCTCAGCGGAGGACAACACCGATATCGCCGATCTGCAGGCCGGGATCGGCGCGCTGGCAGGGCTGGTCGCCGACAGTCTGGGATTGGCTGACTTACTGGCGCAGGTTGCGACGTACGCGGTCCGCGCGATTCCCGGCGCCGAGGGCGCCGGGGTGGCCCTGTTGCGGGTCGACCGAGTGGACAACATTGTCGAGGCATTGGCGGCTAGCGCCCCATTCGTCGCCGATATCGACAAGATCCAGTACGTGACCGTCAAGGAGGGGCCCGGCATCACCACGGCAAACGAAGGACGCACCGTGCGGTCGGGATCATTGGGCGGGGAGAAGATGTGGCCACGGTTCGGCCCTCGGGTGGGGCGCTTGGGGGTGCACAGTGCACTGTCGCTGCCGCTGCTAGTGGCTGGACAGGTGATCGGGGCGATCAGTGTTTATGCACACGGCAAAGACGTCTTCGATGAGCGCGCAGCCGAACTCGGGAAAATGTTCGCAGCGCCCGCGGCGGTAGCGGTACACAACGCCCGGGTCCTCACGCAGGCGAAGGCCCTTACCGCCCAACTGCAGACAGCGCTCTTGACACGCCCAGTGATCGATCAAGCGATCGGCCTGGTCCGGGGGCGGACCGGATGTAGCGCCGAGGAGGCGCTCACACAGCTGCGGGAGATCAGCCAAGCTGAACACCGCAAGATGGCTGAGGTGGCCCAACAGATTCTCGATGAAGCCGTACGCCGGGCACGTGCCCGGCGCTCCTGAGCTTCGGCAGGGCATGCTGGGAGCTCAGCACCGCGGCCCGAAGCGGCACGACCGCGATTCGCCAACCGACAGCTACCGACGCCGAGATCTGGACATTGAAGTCGAAAGCGCGAGAATGGAAATCACCAACCGCTCCGCTGCACTGGTCACTCGATCAGCTCAACCGATGGTCCTACCACCGAACGAGCATGACTGCCTGTTCGGGCCTCCGGGAAGCCACTTCCGACGTGTCGGCACCCTTGGGTCCTGATCTCGAATACGGTCGAAATTGTTTGCTTACTTGACATTTCTACGGTGGCAATCCCGCGCGCTACTGCGTTGACATGCCGCCGCAACAGGCGTGTACTGGAATTCTGATATAGGACGAGGTGTGACAATGATTGTCAGCACACATTTTTGCGTTTCGCTCGCTCACCCGGGTCATGAACCTGCACAGCCACGGTGTGCGTGATGGCGCCGCACTTGGTAATCATGCGCCTGCTGGCAGCAGTGGAGCGCGCGGCCAGCAGGGCCGCCGACACCCGATGGGTAACCGAACGCCGTCGACGCAATGCGAGGTTCACCGAAACCAGTCGCGACAGCCGACTGGTATACCAACGGTGGGCCGACACCGACGTCGCGACCCGTAGTCGCGACGTCGGTGGTGCAGCGCCCAACACACCTAAACCTATTGCAGTTCAGAGAAGTTCAAACCCTGTTGGGTGCTCGTTGCCGCTCCGAACAGCCGATCACGGATCGGCGTAGAGTGGCTTGTATCGGTGGCATCTGGTACACGTGAATGAGCCACACCGTGTGGTTGTCGACCCGAGAATCCGGTCAGTCTCGCTGCCCAGTTAGGAGCGTCGCCATGACGCGGCAGCCGGCGCCTGGAAATGCCCGAAACCGCAGCACGCCGGTACCCACCTTGCGGTTGCGCCTGAAGCCCCAGGAACCCCGGAGCGGCTACGTCGACGGAGCATGGTGGCCGCACAGCGATGATCTGACAGCAGAACTGCCAGATCTGTTGGCGGCGCTCACAGTCCGTCTCGGCGCTATCGCCCGTGTGGTCTACAACCACAGCGAATGGGGAAGAACACCGACGAAACTCATCACCGGCGATCGAACCGTACAGCTCGACTGCCACCGGCCGCATCCGCCCAACACCATCGAAGTACGCGGAATCAACCGTGAGGCTATCGCCCTATTGGTGGTGCCGCACTGTTGCGATCCAAGCAATGCGCACGCCGCGGTGACGAACGCCGCAGCACCGAATAGCACCGCCACGGTGGACACACTTCTCGGGATAAGCGTCGGTGCGCGACAGCGGCGCACGTTGGCAACCGATGCCCAGCAACGCTGGCTCGCATTCAGAAAGCCCGCGCGAGTTGGAGGCTGAGGGCCGCGACGCGGTCCGCCGGACACCGGATACCAGAGGCGAAAGGCATCATGACTCCCATCGCTGAAGCGCTGGTCACCGGTAGCCATGCCGACATCGATACGTTGGCCTCGCAACCGGGCGGTGCGGCGAATTCGGCCAGGGCCAGGTCGCCCATACGTTGGCCGGCACCGCAATCAAAACGGCATTATCTGCGGCACAGTCAATGTGGGATTCCGCATGCGCTACACCGGAAACCGGATCGCGTTACGTGGGCGATGGCGGAAAGGGGCTCGATGATTCCGAAGACGGTTCTGATCGCTGAGAACTCGCCGGCTGGGCGGTCTTCGACATGAAACGACAGGTGGGCGCAGAGTTAGACGTCGAGGTCACAGGGCCGACGACATTAGAGTTCCAGATTGCCATTGCACCGCACCCGAACGCCGAGGTGTTCGAGTCATTGTCGTTTTTGCTCGACGGAAACGCCGTTCACCCCCAGGAAATCAGCGGAATGCACGGCAACCGTATCCACAAGATCGATATCCAGGCGGGCACCCTGAGAGTTGCCTACGCCGCAACGATCGTGGGCAGGACCGATCCAGCACCGGTGACCGAATACGACTTGTCGATGTACCTGCGGCCCAGCAGGTACGCCGAGGCCGACAAGTTCTACGGCTTCGCTGCAACCGAATTCGGCAACTACGCCAACACCACATCGCTGTTGGAAATGGTCTCCTCGTGGGTGGGCACCCGGCTCGACTACGTCCCAGGTTCCAGCGATCCGATCGACGGAGCGGTGGACACCCTGCTCGCCGGCGCCGGAGTGTGCCGCGACTTCGCGCACCTGGTGGTCGCGCTGCTGCGCGCGGTCAACGTGCCGGCCCGCGTCGTATCGGTCTATGCACCCGGTCTGTATCCGATGGACTTTCATGCCGTTGCTGAGGCCTACGTCGACGGCATATGGCGAGTGGTTGACGGAACACTGCTCGCTCCGCGGCAGTCCCTGGTGCGAATCGCCACCGGACGCGATGCAGCTGACACCGCGTTCCTCGACAACCACGATGGCGCGATCACCCTAACGAGGATGGAGGTCACCGCGGTGGTGGACGGCGAACTTCCCGCAGACTCGGTGGACCAGTTGGTATCAATCAGATAAGTCTGGGGGTGTTGGCTGCGGTCGCGATCACGGTTTCGAACGCTCCGTTGGGGCCATCGGAAAACCGTTCTACCCGTTGGCCTGCCCCACCTACGGACGGGATGGGCCGCAGCCGCCGTTCGGTGCCACCGGCGCCCTAAGCGGAACCCGCACCCACCTGCTGACCGCGGATCCGCTGCGAGATCACCGCGGTAATGCCATCGCCCTGCATGGTGACCCCATAGAGCGCATCGGCGACTTCCATTGTCGGCTTCTGGTGCGTGATGATGATGAGCTGCGATCGGTCCCGCAGCATCTCGAACAGGCCGATCAACCGGCGCAGGTTCGTGTCATCGAGGGCCGCCTCCACCTCGTCCATGATGTAGAACGGCGACGGACGGGCCCGGAAGATCGCCACCAGCATCGCCACCGCGGTCAGCGCCTTCTCACCACCGGAGAGCAACGACAGCCGGGAGACCTTCTTGCCGGGCGGGCGGGCCTCCACCTCGATGCCGGTGGTGAGCATGTCCTCGGGCGCAGTGAGCCGCAACCGGCCCTCACCACCCGGGAACAACGAACTGAAAACGGTCCGGAACTCACGTTCCACGTCAACGAAGGCGTCGCTGAACACCTGCAGAATGCGGGCATCGACGTCGGCAACCACATCCAGCAAATCCTTGCGGGCCGCTTTGACGTCCTCGAGCTGGGTGGACAGGAAGTTATAGCGCTCCTCTAGCGCAGCAAATTCTTCCAGGGCTAGCGGGTTGACCCTGCCCAGCTCCGTCAGTTCACGCTCGGCGCGTTTGGCGCGGCGCTGCTGGGTGGCGCGATCAAAAGGCATCGGGGCCGGCGCGACGACCTGTTCGCCACGTTCGCGGGCCTGTTCGAATTCGGCCATCTCCAGCTCGGTGGGCGGCAGCGCAACATCTGGGCCGTACTCGGCGACCAGATCTGATGGCGCCATCCCGAACTGCTCTAGCACCATCTGTTCGACTTGCTCAATTCGCAACGCCGCCTGGGCATTTGCCACCTCGTCACGGTGCAGCGAATCAGTCAGTATGGCCACTCGCGCGCTCAGCGAGTTGGTTTCTTCACGAACCGCCGACATCGCCGCTGAACGCTGCTGCCGTTCGGCCGCCAACTCGTCACGAAGCTGCGACGCCGCATCGACCACCCGGTTCAACCGCCACGCCAACAGCCGCCCGGATTCTGCGACGGCCGCGGCCACCGCCGCCGAGCGCAATCGAACCGCCCGCGCAAGTTCGGCGCGCACCCGGGCTTCACGTTCCGCCGCGGCCGCCCGGCGCAGCGAGTCAGCCCGCCCGCGCAACGCGTTGGCACGCTCCTCGGCGGTCCGCACGGTCAGCCTGGCCTCCACTTCAATGGCGCGCGCGCTCTCGGCAGCGGCCGCTATCTGCTGGCGGTCGACCGGTTCGGCAGCCTGGACGTGCTGGGACTCTTGAGCGTTGCGCAGCCGGCTCTCCAGCTCGAGAACCTCTTCGAGGGTCTGCGTTCGCCCAACCTCTAATTCCTCACGCTGTCGCAGCAGCCTGGTCCACTCTTCCTCGGACCCACGCGCATCCTGTCCGATGCGGCCTAGTTGCTCATACATCGCCGAAATGGCGGTGTCGGATTCGTTGAGCGCCGCCAAGGCCTGTTCGGCCGCATCCTGGCGGGCGGTCTGATCGGTCAACGCACCCGAGAGCGCCGCGCCGAGTTCGGCCACCCGCACCTCCGCGGCGGCCAGCTCGCTACGGGCCTTGTCGATCTCCGAAGTGATCTCCAGCGTGCTGGGTTTGCGGTCCGAACCGCCGCTCACCCAGCCGGCACCCACCAGATCACCGTCGAGGGTGACCGCACGCAGTTGCGGTTGGGCCTGCACCAGATCCAGCGCTTCGGACAAATCGTTGACCACGACAACGCCCGAGAGCATCGCCGTCATCGCTGGTCGTAACCGCGACGGCACCTCGATCAAATCCAGCGCCCACAGCGCCCCGGACGGCAGGCCACCGGCCGGCCGGTGGTCGTGGGCACCCGGCCAATCACCCAGCACCAGCGCGGCGCGGCCGCCGTCGGCTTGCTTGAGCGCGGTGACCGCGCTGCGGGCTGCCCCGAAACTGTCGGCGGCCAGTGCCTCGGCCGCCGACCCGAGCACTGCGGCAACTGCCGCCTCGTAACCCGAACGCACCTTGACCAGCTGGGCAACCGACCCGAAAAGCCCGGCATCGCTGTGATTGCGGGCCAGCCACGCCGCGCCGTCCTTGCGGTCCAGACCCACCGACAGCGCCTCGATGCGGGCCCGCAGCGACGCCACCTGTCGCTCGGCGTCACGTTCGGCGACCTGCAGTTCGGCGAGCCGCTGCTCGGCCAGCCGCAGTGCCGCGACCGTGCGTTCGTGCTGCTCGTCCAGACCGACCTCGCCCTGATCCAATTCGCCGACGCGGGCCTGCACGGTCTCGAACTCCGCGCGGGTCTGCTGGGCCCGGGCGGCGGCATGTTCGATGCGCTCGGAGAGCCGCGCAACGCTGTCGTCGATCGATTCGACGCGCGCCCGCATGGTTTCCACCTGTCCGGCCAGCCGCGCCAGCCCCTCACGGCGGTCGGCCTCGGCGCGGACCGCCGCCAAGTGCGCGCGGTCGGCCTCGGCGGCGCGATGCTCACGGTCGGCCAACTCCGCGCGCGCGGCATCCAGCCGGTCGCGGGCTTCGGCCAGCTCGACCAGCAGCTGCTGTTCGGCGATCGCGACCTGCTCGGCCTCTGCTTCCAACGCGTCCGGGTCGGTGTCGCTGTTGGTCACCGGCTCGACGTCGAGATGCTGAGCACGCTCGTTGGCGATGCGCACCGTGGTGCCCACTCGTTCGGCCAATGCCGACAACCCGAACCAGGTGTGCTGAACCGACTCCGCCCTGGACGTGAGCTCGGCCAGCGCCGCCTCGTGGGCGGCCAACTCTTCGGCCGCCACGGTCAGGCGGGCAGCGGCCTCGTCGTGCTCGCGACGCATCGTCGCCTCGGCTTCGAAAATGGCTTCGCGCTCGGCGCGCCTGCTCACCACATCGTCGGCGGCCAGCCGCAGCCGCGCATCGCGCAGATCGGCCTGAATGGTCTGGGCACGGCGGGCCACCTCGGCCTGTCGGCCCAGCGGCTTGAGCTGGCGACGCAGTTCGGTGGTCAGGTCGGTGAGCCGGGCCAGGTTGGCCGACATCGCGTCGAGTTTGCGCAAGGCTTTTTCCTTGCGCTTGCGATGTTTGAGCACACCCGCGGCTTCTTCGATGAATGCGCGGCGGTCCTCCGGTCGCGACTGCAGGATCTCGTCCAGCTTGCCCTGACCGACGATCACATGCATCTCACGGCCGATGCCGGAGTCGCTCAGCAGTTCCTGGACATCCATCAACCGGCAACTGCTGCCGTTGATTTCGTACTCGCTGGCGCCATCGCGGAACATGCGCCTGGTGATCGACACCTCGGTGTACTCGATCGGCAGGGCGTTGTCGGAATTGTCGATCGTGACCGTGACTTCGGCGCGCCCCAGCGGTGCCCGCGACGACGTACCGGCGAAAATGACGTCTTCCATCTTTCCGCCACGCAGGGTCTTGGCGCCCTGCTCCCCCATCACCCAGGCCAGGGCATCCACCACATTGGACTTGCCGGATCCGTTGGGCCCGACCACGGCCGTGATGCCCGGCTCGAAGCGCAGAGTCGTCGGCGCAGCGAAGGATTTGAAGCCCTTCAGCGTCAGACTCTTGAGGTACACGACCAGCCAGACTACCCAGCAGCGCATTCGCCCCAGCCGGTCCCCCGCAAGCTGGCGGACCCGCGCACCCTCACTCGCGGCGCATCTCGCCGCCCGGGCTATCGCTCGCTGAACCCACTGATCGGTTCAACCGGTTGCGACCAGTCCGCGACGACCTTGTCCACCCGGCCAGGAGTGGTATCACCCTCGAGCAACCGCAGCAGCTGAACACCCGAGTCACGCGGCCCCTGGGCGACCACCATCACCCGGCCGTCAGCGTGATTGGCGGCGTAACCGGTCAGGCCCAGCTCCAGCGCCCGGCAGCGGGTCCACCAGCGAAAACCGACCCCCTGGACGTGACCGTGCACCCATGCGGTCAGCCGCACATCCGGCTGTGACACGGGCGCGACATCGGCGACCTCGAAGTTGACCACGGTGCCCGACTTCAGCGTGCGGCCCACGGTGCAGACCAGGTCGATAGCCCGGTCGACAACCACGCGCACGCGCTCTTTCTCGTCTTCGGACAAACCCGACAGGTCCAGCTCCAGGGTCTCCTCCAACAGCGGATAGCGTTCCTGATCGCGGTCGGCGGCACCGGAAACCCTGACCACGGCTTGGTAGTCGTCGCCGAGACGACGAGCCAGCGGCCGGTCACTGGACATACCGCTGCACGCGGCAAGCGCAATCTTCATCAACTCGCCCGGGGTGAACACCCCGTCGACGTCCTCAGAGCCGATGAGTACCTGCGCACCCCGCGAGCTGTGTCCGGTATAGCGGCGGGCGCCGGTGCGTTCGACCCACAGTTGCGTCATGGCTTCTTTCTACTAAATTGCGGTGCCGGCTCCGGACACCACTACCGCCCCGGGACGGCGCCACCTCACCCCCACGAACTCGACTCCGGCTACCGGCGGGGCCGCGGCTGACATCTCGGGCAGTAGGACGACGAGCGGTTCATGAACTTTTCCCGACGCATCACCGCACCACAGCGCCGGCAGTTTTCTCCTTCGCGGCCGTACGCGTCCAGCGATCGGTCGAAGTAGCCCGACTGACCGTTGACGTTCACATACAGCGAATCAAACGAGGTCCCGCCCTTGGCCAGCGCCGCACGCATCACATCGGCGGCAGCATCCAAAACCGCGCCCAGTTGCCGACGGGTCAGCGTGGCGGCCACCCGGGCGCCGTGCACCTTGGCCCGCCACAGCGCCTCATCGGCGTAGATGTTGCCGATTCCCGACACCACCTGCTGGTCGAGGAGTTGGCGTTTGATCTCAGAGTGCTTGCCCCGCAACACTTTAATGACGGAGTCGGCGTCGAATAGCGGGTCAAGCGGGTCACGCGCCAGGTGCGCGACCGGCGCCGGTACCACGCTGCCGTCGACGCTCACCAGGTCGGCAAGCAGCCACCCGCCGAAGGTCCGTTGGTCGGCAAAGCTCAGCACCGTCCCGTCATCGAGCACGGCGGAGATCCGCACGTGCTCGGCGCGTGGAACACCCCCCAGCAACATCTGCCCGCTCATACCCAGGTGCACCACCAGCGCGGTGTCCGGATCATCGCGCCCGGTCGTGGGCGACCCAGAGTCCAGCGTCAACCACAGGTACTTGCCGCGCCGATCGGTTCCGGTGATGCGCGCGCCGAGCAGCCGCGCCGTCAAGTCGGCCGGCCCTGCTTCGTGGCGGCGCACCGCACGGGGGTGGTGGACCCGCACCGCGGTCATCGTCCTGCCCACCACGTGGTCCTGCAGGCCGCGCCGCACCACCTCGACTTCGGGCAGCTCAGGCATCTAGGCCGACGAGTTGCCGGGCATGGCGCCGTCGAGGACTTCCAGACCTTCGAGTGCCTGGTAGGCGGCGGCCGCCGCCTTCTGCTCGGCTTCCTTCTTCGAACGCCCGACTCCCGATCCGTATTCGGTGTTGTTCACCACGACCACCGCGGTGAACTCCTTGTGATGATCCGGGCCGGTGGATGTCACCGCGTAAGACGGGGCGCCCAGACTGCGCGAGGCGGTCAATTCCTGCAGGCTGGTCTTCCAATCCAATCCGGCGCCCAGCGTGGGTGCCGCGTCGAGCAACGGACCGAAGATGCGCAGGATCGCCTCGCGCGCCACCTCCATTCCGTGGTGCAGGTATATCGCGCCCAGCAGCGATTCCATGCCGTCGGCCAGGATGCTGGATTTATCGGCACCACCGGTGTTGGCCTCACCCCGCCCCAACAGCATGTGGGCCCCCAGACCGTGTTCGGACAGGTGGCGCGCCACATCGGCCAGCGCCTGAGTGTTGACCACGCTGGCCCGCAGTTTGGCCAGGTCGCCTTCCGAGCGTTCCGGATGCCGGTGGAAGAGCTCGTCGGTGATCGTCAGCCCCAGCACCGCGTCGCCCAGAAACTCCAGCCTCTCGTTGGTCGGCAACCCGCCGTTCTCATAGGCGTAGCTGCGATGCGTCAACGCCAGCGTGACAAGTTCCTCAGGCAGCTCGACGCCCACCGCGTCGAGCAGCGCTTGCCGTGACACGCTCACCGCTCACCCCGCCCCGTCGCCTCGGGGCCGTCGGGGGTGAACATGTCGGCCAGCTTGGACCACCTCGGATCGATTTGGTCATGGTGATGACCGGGCTCGGCATCCAAGGCGACACCGCACTGTGGGCACAGTCCCGAGCAATCGGGCCGGCACACCGGCGACAACGGCAGTTCCAGACCGACGGCGTCGATGATCGGTTGCTCGAGGTCGATCCTCTCGTCGACGACGCGGCTGACCTCGCCTTCCTCCGTGGTCGCCTCGGTGGTGCTGTCGGGATAGGCGAATAGCTCGG
The DNA here is from genome assembly GCF_003391395.1 of Mycobacterium marinum. Taxonomy (NCBI): domain Bacteria; kingdom Bacillati; phylum Actinomycetota; class Actinomycetes; order Mycobacteriales; family Mycobacteriaceae; genus Mycobacterium; species Mycobacterium marinum. The sequence continues at coordinate 2,036,193 of NZ_CP024190.1, read as the reverse complement.
TCAGGTGCACCTGCACGCTGCCGGTGACGGGAGTAAGGCAGCGCGAGCACTCACCGACGGTGTCCGCGGCGACGGTCCCTGTCACCAGCACTCCCTCCGATACCGACTCCACCCTCAGGTCGAGCTCCACCGGCGCACCCTTGTCGATCGCGATCAGGTCCAGCCCGATGCGTGAGGGGCTGTCCACAGTGGTGCGCACGGTGACCATCGACCCGGGGCGGCGCCCGAGTCGGGCAATGTCGACCGTCAAGGGGCTACTTACATGTCCCGATTTTGTCTGGCTACGCTGCCTTGCCATAGACGAAATCCTACGGCGCGAGCCCGCGGTCTGGCGCCATCCGGTTTGCCCGGCCTCCCGGCGGCCGCTCGCGACTAGCGCGTGGCGTAGTCGTGCGTGCCGGCCGCGGTGCGTAGCTGGTGGCGTCCCCGCCCGACAGAACGGAGCGTGCCGTTGAGCATTTCCTCGAACTCGGCAAGTTTCGTGTCCACATAGACATCGCATTCACCACGCAGCCGGTCGGACTCGGCGTGGGCGGTATCGACCAGCCGGGTGGCTTCCGCATTTGCCGCCTGGACCACCTCGTTCTGCGAAACCAGGCGTTGCTGTTCTTTGATGCCCTCCTGCACGGCGTTCTCGTACGAGATATTGCCGCTTTCGATGAGCCGATCGCATTCCGACTTGGCCCGACTCATGCTCGCTTCGTATTCGCGCTTGGCCGCGGCCGCGATACGAATGGCCTCCTCGCGCGCTTCCCCTACCATTCGTTCGCTGTGCTGGCGCGCCTCACCAACCATCCGATCGGCCTGAGCTTTCGCATCGGAGAGAATCCGGTCAGCCTCCGCACGGGCGTGGTTGAGCATCGATTCCGACTCGGTGGTCGCCGAGGACACCATCGAGTCGGCATGCGCCTTGGCCTCCTGCAGCATTGAGTCGCGCGCGTCGAGCACATCCTGGGCGTCGTCAAGTTCACCCGGAATCGCGTCTTTGATGTCGTCGAGCAGCTCGAGCACGTCGCCACGGGGCACAACGCATCCGGCCGTCATCGGCACGCCGCGGGCTTCTTCGACGATTGCGCCCAATTCGTCGAGCGCTTCAAAGACTCGGTACACGGCCATACCCTCCTGGTATCACTGGCACTGCTGTTGTTACCAGTGTGCCCGGTGTTATCCCTGTGACGATGGTTCGGCACCGGTGTGTCGGGTCTATTTCCAGATTTCAACGCGGTCTCGGCGACCCGCGATACGGCGGTTCCTGCAGCACACGGCCACGCCCAGCGGCGGCCCGGGCCGGCGGGTGTGGCCGCCGAAGCGGTCATCGCCGGGCCCGCGCGGCACCGCGCCAGTGAGTCGTCTAGCCACCACGACGAGGAAGAACGCCGATACAAGCGGTTTGTAAACCAAGGTATGGTGACCCCGTGAACGGGCGCTCAAGTAACAGTAAAAGCGACGAAAAGCTAACTGCACCTACGCTATACATTTTCCCACATGCCGGTGGAACGGCGAAGGATTACGTTCCATTTGCTAAGGAATTTTCCGGCGAAGTGAAGCGGGTAGCCGTCCAATACCCCGGCCAGCAGGACGGGTACGGCCTGCCGCCACTGGAAAGCATCCCCGGCCTCGCCGAGGAAATCTTCGCGATCATGAAGCCAGCGGCTCGGATTGACACTCCGGTCGCGCTTTTCGGTCACAGCATGGGCGGAATGCTGGCGTTCGAAGTGGCACTGCGATTCGAGGCGGCGGGATATCGGGTACTTGCCCTGTTTCTGTCGGCCTGCTCGGCGCCGGGCCACATCAAGTACAAGCAACTGAAGGGCTACTCGGATAACGAGATGCTCGACCTCGTCGCCCGGGCAACTGGAACCGATCCAGAATTCTTCAACGATGAAGAATTTCGAGTGGGAGTCCTGCCGACATTGAGGGCAGTTCGAGCCATCGCCGGTTATAGCTGCCCACCGGAAAACAAATTATCGTGCCCAATCTACACATTTATCGGGAGCAAAGATTGGATTGCCACCCGAGAAGACATGGAACCGTGGCGCGAGCGCACCACCGGAGACTTTTCGCTCCGCGAGTTTCCCGGCGACCATTTTTACCTGAACAAAAATTTGCCAGAGCTGGTAAGCGACATAGAGATCGGAACGCTGCAGCAGTTTGACCAAATTTAGCTAGGGCGAAACCTGGGCCCACGACGCCGGCTGACGGGCGGCTTACCACGCTCCGGCATCCCGGTTCGCTGCACGCCGGCGGAGGGCCGCCGGGCCGCCGCAAGCCCACCCGGTTTCACCCCCGCATGCCACCTAGCCTGGGCCAATGTGCCATGGATCACCCGCGACGGAGGTTTCGCCGATGTTACCTTTGTCACAACTGGACGCCAGTCCCAAAACCGCTGGCATCCTGGTCCTAGCAGTCGAAACCTCATATCTCACGCAACTAGACATTGGTCACACATGCCTCAAATTTCACAGAACGTACGACCGCTTCCCCCGGGGGGCATGAAATTAGCGCTCAATGCTGATCAAAGCGCTGGGATACTAGATAGTGCGACCTGCGGGCGTCGCAAGCAGCGACCAGATTTTCCGAATACCGCCCGCACCTGTCTCCGAAGGCGCATACCCTACAGCTAGGGATTCGTTATTCGGGGAACTGGGTTTAGTCTAGGGCCGACTGCTGGTGCCACGCAGGCGTGCTTTGCGAGGTGCAAAACTGCGGCAGCAACAGAGCGGCCTGGTCAATGCGGACCAGCGCGGTTAGACAGCGCTGAGAAGTCTCGCTGTGCGATCGCAAGCGGGTTCACAGCTTCCGCAACACATAATTGAGCAGACAGCCGAATGGGAGTGTAGTTCGATGCCGGTGACCGACCGTTCCATCCCCTCTTTGCTGAAGGAGCAGGCCGACCAGCGGCCCAACGAGACTGCCTTTACTTTTCTGGACTACGACTTAGATCCCAACGGCTTTGCCGAGACGTTGACCTGGTCGCAGGTTTATGCGCGTGCCTGCGTCGTTGCTGACGAACTCACAATGTATGGCGTCCCGGGTGACCGAGTAGCGATTTTGGCACCGCAGGGGCTGGAATACGTTGTCGCGTTCCTCGGCGCACTACAGGCCGGCTTTATCGGGGTCCCACTTTCAACACCGCAGTACGGCGTTCACGACGAACGTGTATCCGCGGTACTGCTGGATTCCCAACCGGTCGCCATTCTCACAACCTCGGCTGTGGTAGGTGACGTCACAAAATACGCCTGCTCACAAGACGGACAGCCCGCTCCGTCGGTCATCGAGGTCGACCTGCTCGACCTGGACACCCCGCGCCCGCTGCAAGCTCTCCCGCAGCCCTCCTCCGGGTCCGCGTATCTGCAGTACACGTCTGGGTCGACCCGCACCCCGGCCGGCGTCATCGTCTCGCACGAGAATGTCATCGCGAACGTGACGCAGAGCCTGTACGGGTATTTCGGCGGTCCCGACAAGATGCCGGCGGACACCACCTTGGTGTCATGGCTGCCGCTGTTTCACGACATGGGTCTCATCCTCGGAATTTGCGCCCCATTGGTGACCGGTTGCACCGCCGTCTTGTTAAGCCCGATGTCGTTCCTGCGCCGGCCGGCCCGTTGGATGCAGTTGCTGGCCAGCCATCCCAAATGCTTTTCCGCGGCACCGAACTTTGCCTTCGAATTGGCGGTGCGCAGGACGACCGACGAGGACTTGGCCGGACTCGACCTGGGTGACGTGCTCGGGATCGTCAGCGGCAGTGAGCGCATTCACGTGGCAACGATCAAGCGGTTCACCGAGCGTTTCGCTCCCTTCAACCTCAGCCCAGCTGCGGTGCGACCGTCCTACGGCCTCGCCGAGGCAACCCTCTACGTGGCCGCACCGGAACCCGGCACCACCCCCAGGACGGTCCGGTTCGACTACGAGTCCCTGACCGCCGGCCACGCCAGGCCGTGCCGGGCTGACGGATCGGTCGGCACTGAACTCATCAGCTACGGGTCGCCCGACCCGTCGGCCGTGCGAATCGTCAACCCCGAGACCATGATCGAGAACCCATCGGGGACGGTCGGTGAGATCTGGGCGAATGGCGAGCACGTGGCCATGGGGTACTGGCAGAAGCCCGAGCAGAGCGAGCGCACGTTCAACGCACGGATCGTCAATCCCGCGCCCGGAACACCTGAGGGGCCGTGGCTGCGCACCGGAGACTTGGGCGTCATGTCCAATGGCGAACTGTTCATCATGGGCCGGATCAAGGACCTCGTGATCGTGGACGGCCGCAACCACTACCCCGACGACATCGAAGCGACGATCCAGGAGATCACCGGCGGGCGCGTGGCGGCCATTGCCGTGCCGGACAACATCACCGAGCAACTGGTGGCGATCATCGAGCTGAAGAGGCGGGGGGCTTCCGCGGAGGAAGCCATGGTCAAGCTCCGCTCGGTGAAGCGCGAGATCACCTCGGCGATCTCGAAGTCACACAGTCTGCGGGTGGCCGACGTCGTGCTGGTACCGCCCGGCTCGATCCCGATCACCACCAGCGGAAAGATCCGGCGTGCGGCCTGCGTCGAACGCTATCGCAGCGACGGATTCAATCGGCTGGACGTGACGGTATGACACCGAGCATCGGTGGAGAAGCCGACCTCCGCCACTGGCTCGTCGATTACCTGGTCACCAACATCGGCTGCCCACCCGATGAGGTCGACCCCAACCTTTCGCTGGCTGACCTCGGCGTGAGTTCCCGTGACGCCGTTGTGCTGTCGGGCGAGTTGACCGAGTTGCTGGGCAGGACCGTCTCCCCGATCGACTTCTGGGAACATCCGACCATCAATGACCTGGCCGCATACCTAACCGCGCCCGAGCCCAGCACGGGGGCCGAAGCCGCAGTGAGCCGCACCGTGCGCGGCTCACTCGAGGAGCCCATCGCCGTTGTCGGCATGGGGTGCCGGTTTCCGGGCGGGATATCCGGACCGGAAGCGTTGTGGCAGTTCCTCTGTGATCGCAAGTCCTCGATCGGTCGGGTTCCCGACGAACGGTGGGCGCAATTCGACGACGGATCGCCCGCGGTAAAAGCGCTGCTGGCCCGCACCACCCGGTGGGGCTCGTACCTGTCCGACATCGATGCCTTCGACGCGGATTTCTTCGAGATCTCCGCCAGCGAGGCCGACAAGATGGACCCGCAGCAACGCCTGCTACTGGAGGTGGCGTGGGAAGCGTTGGAGCACGCGGGAATTCCGCCGAGCTCGCTGCGCCGTTCGCAAACCGGGGTGTTCGCCGGCTCATGTCTGAGTGAATACGGCGCCATCGCTTCCACCGACCTCACTCAAGTCGATGGCTGGAGCAACACCGGCGGCGCGATGAGCATCATCGCCAACCGCCTCTCCTACTTCCTTGACCTGCGTGGCCCTTCGGTGGCAGTTGACACCGCTTGCTCGTCGTCGTTGGTGGCGATTCATCTCGCCTGCCAGAGCCTTCGAATGCAGGACTCGAACCTGGCGATCGCCGCCGGGGTGAATTTGCTGTTGTCTCCGGCGGTGTTTCGCGGATTCGATCAGGTCGGCGCATTGTCGCCAACCGGCAACTGCCGCGCCTTCGACGCGGCCGCCGACGGTTTCGTCCGTGGTGAAGGTGCCGGGGTGGTGGTGCTCAAGCGGTTGACCGACGCGCAGCAAGACGGCGATCGAGTGCTCGCAGTGATCTGCGGTTCGGCGATCAACCAGGACGGTCGCTCCAACGGTCTGATGGCTCCCAACCCGGCCGCGCAGCAGGCCGTGCTCCGTGCGGCCTACACGAACGCGGGGATGCAGCCCAGCGAGGTCGACTACGTCGAAGCGCACGGGACCGGAACATTGCTGGGCGACCCGATCGAGGCGCGCGCCCTGGGCTCGGTGCTGGGCCGCGGTCGTCCCGAGGAATCTCCGCTGCTCATCGGCGCCGTCAAGACCAACCTCGGCCACACCGAGGCAGCGGCCGGAATCGCCGGTTTCATCAAGGCGGTGCTGGCGGTGCAGCATGGCCAGATTCCGCCCAACCAGCGTTTCGAGAGCCCCAACCCACACATTGCCTTCGCCGACCTGCGGATGAAGGTCGTTGACGAACTGACTGATTGGCCGGACACGGGTCATCCGCGGCGGGCCGGCGTGTCGTCATTCGGATTCGGCGGCACCAACGCCCACGTGGTGATCGAGCAGGGTCAACAAGCGGCTTCCTCGCCCGAGGCGGGCTTGACCCCGGCGCTGTCGACGCTGGTGGTGGCGGGTAAGACGCCGGCGCGGGTGGCTGCGACGGCCGGGATGCTGGCCGATTGGATGGAGGGCCCGGGCGCCGAGGTGGCGCTGGCCGATGTGGCCCACACGCTCAACCATCACCGTTCCCGGCAGGCCAGGTTCGGCACCGTGGTCGCCCGGGAACGCGCCCAAGCGGTGGCCGGACTACGCGCGCTGGCCGCCAGCCAACACGCCCCCGGCGTGGTCAACCCAGCCGACGCCCCGCCCGAGCCGGGCACCGTGTTCGTCTACTCCGGCCGCGGATCGCAGTGGGCCGGAATGGGCCGCCAACTGCTGGCCGACGAACCCGCCTTCGCCGCAGCCGTCGCCGAACTGGAACCGGTATTCGTGGCCGAAGCCGGGTTCTCCCTGCACGACGTCCTGGCCAACGGAACAGAACTAGTCGGGATCGAACAGATCCAGCTAGGCCTGATCGGCATGCAGCTCACCCTCACCGAGCTGTGGCGCTCCTACGGAATCCAGCCCGACCTGGTCATCGGCCACTCCATGGGCGAGGTCGCCGCCGCCGTGGTCGCCGGAGCACTGACCCCCGCCGAAGGATTGCGGGTGACCGCCGTGCGCTCGCGGCTGATGGCCCCACTGTCCGGACAAGGCACCATGGCCCTCCTGGAGCTCGATGTGTCCCAGACCGAGGCGCTGATCGCCGACTACCCACAGGTCACGCTGGGCATCTACAACTCGCCGCGCCAGACCGTGATCTCCGGGCCCACCGACCAGATCGACGAGTTGATCACCGTCGTACGCGCCCGAGACCGTTTCGCCACCCGAGTCAACATCGAAGTGGCCCCACACAACCCGGCCATGGATGCGCTGCAACCCCAGATGCGTTCGGAACTAGCGGATCTGGCGCCGCGGACCCCAACAATCCCGATCATCTCCACCACCTACGCGGACCTGGGCGCCGCCCGCGAATCCGGCCCGACCTTCGACGCCGAGCACTGGGCCATCAACATGCGCAACCCAGTGCACTTCCAACAAGCCATCACCGCAGCGGCAACCGACAAGCACAACTTCATCGAAATCAGCGCACACCCGCTGTTGACCCAAGCGATCCTGGAAACCCTGCACGCCGTGCAGCCCGGAAGCAAATACACCTGCTTGGGGACCCTGCAACGCGACAGCGACGACACCATCGTCTTTCGCACCAACCTCAACACCGTGCGCACCGCCCCACCCCAAACCCCCCACCCCCCCGAACCACACCCCCAAATCCCCACCACACCCTGGCACCACACCCACCACTGGATCGACACCCCAGCAGTCGCCAGCCGATCGGCATCAACCCCGGACAAGGACGCCGCTGGGTCCAGCGAGCCCTCGGTGTCGGGCGACTCCGACGATGCGGTTGACTCCTGCCACTACCGGGTGGGCTGGCCCACCAAGCCGTTGGCTGATGCCGAGGCAAGCACCGAGACCGCAAGCGGTACCCGGTGGCTGGTGTTCGCGGACGCAGAGCTCGGTGCCGAGCTGGGCCTGGCCGCCGGCGCACAAACACGCGTCGACGTCATCGACCCGTCCGCGCTGACCGAGGAGAGCGAGCTGCTCGCGGCGCTTGCCGGCGTCGAGCATGTGGTCTACGCCCCACCCGCAGGAAAGTCCCTTGACGTCAACGCGGCCTACCAGCTCTTCCACCAGGTGCGCCGCCTGGTCACGGTGATGACCAAGGCGTCTTTGACGGCGAAACTGTTGCTCGTTACCCGCAACGCGCAGCCGATCGCCGAGGGCGATCGCGCCAACCCCGCGCACGGAGTGCTGTGGGGCCTGGGCCGCACCATCGCCCTGGAGCACCCCGAAATTTGGCGCGGCATTATCGATTTGGACGAATCGATGCCGGCCGAGCTGGCGGCGCCGAAGATACTGGGCGAAGTCACCGGCACCGATGGCGAAGACCAGGTCGTTTACCGGTGTGGCGGTCGCCACGTGCCCCGCTTGCAGCGCCGCACGGCGCCTGCCGTGGCGCCGGTGACGCTGGACCCCAACAGCAGTCAACTCGTCATCGGCGCGACTGGTAACATCGGCCCGTACTTGATCCGCCAGCTGGCGCAGATGGGCGCCAAGACCGTTGTCGCGGTGTCGCGCAATCCCGGACAGCGACTCCAAGAACTGGCTGAAAGTCTTGCCGCAGAAGGGACCAACCTCGTCATCGAAGCTGCTGATGCCACCGACGAAGCAGCGATGACAGCGCTGTTCGACCGGTTCGGTGCCGACTTGCCGCGCCTCGAGGGGATCTACCTAGCGGCCTTTGCCGGCGGACCGGTCCTGCTCAACGAAATGACCGATGACGACGTGCGCGCCATGTTTGCACCCAAGCTCGACGCCGCGGCCCTGCTGCACCGGTTGTCGCTGAAGGTCCCGGCGCGCCACTTCGTCTTGTTCTCCTCCATCTCCGGCCTGATCGGCTCACGCTGGCTCGCCCACTACACCGCCACCAGCGGCTACCTCGACGCACTGGCCTACGCACGCCACGCCCTGGGGTTGCCGGCCACCACGGTCAACTGGGGCCTGTGGAAGTCCCTCGCCGACGCCGAGCACGACGCCAGCCAGGTCAGCGTGGGATCCGGACTACTGCCGATGCAGGACGACGTCGCCATCGGCACACTGCCGCTGCTGATGAACCAAGCCGCCGGAGTGCATTCCGTTGTGGTCGAAGCGGATTGGCCGCTGCTGGCCGCCGCCTACCGAACCCGGGGGTCCCTGCACATCGTTGACGACCTGCTGCGCGATTTCGCGGAGGCTTCGACGATTCCGGCGCGAGATTGGTCGCACCTGTCGGCGCAGGAAGTGCGCACCGAGTTTGAAGCGGGGCTACGCAAGATAGTCGCCCGCGAGCTGCGGGTTTCGGAGTCAGATCTGGAAACCGACCGGCCGCTTGCCGAACTGGGGCTCAATTCCCTGATGGCGATGGCGATTCGGCGCGAGGCCGAGATGTTCGTGGGTATCGAGTTGTCGGCAACCATGCTGTTCAATCACCCGACTGTCGCATCACTTGCCAGCTATCTCGCTAACCGTGTTGCGCCACAAGATAATTTAAGTAACGACCAGATGGCCGAATTGTCCGCTTCAGCGGGAAGCACATTGGACAGCCTGTTCGACCGCATCGAGTCGTCTTCATTGCTCCCGGAGGGCCCTGGGTAATGCGATCTGTGTACAGCCGCATCTCGAGTATGACGGCTCAGCAGCGTGCTGCCCTGTCCGAGGAGTTCTCCCGGGCCTCACGCACCACCACGGCAGAGCCCGTGGCGGTCGTGGGTATCGGCTGCCGTTTTCCGGGGAACGTAACGGGCCCCGACAGCTTCTGGGACCTGTTGGTCGAAGGCGGCAACGCCATCTCGGGGATTCCCGCGGAGCGCTGGGACGCGGACGACTATTACCACCCCGACCCGTTGACGCCCGGGCACATGACCACCAAGTGGGGCGCCTTCGTAGCAGACATCGCCGGATTCGACGCCGAATTCTTCGGCATCACCCCGCGCGAAGCGGCGTCGATGGACCCGCAACAGCGGATGCTGCTCGAGGTCACCTGGGAAGCCCTCGAACATGCCGGCATTCCAACGGAATCCCTCGCCGGCACGCGAACCGCGGTCATGATGGGCGTCTACTTCAACGAGTACCAATCCATGTTGGCGTCCAGCCGCGAAAACGTGGACGCCTACACCGGAACCGGCAACTCGCACAGCATCACCGCCGGGCGGATCTCCTACCTGCTGGGGCTGCGTGGCCCGGCCGCGGCAATCGACACGGCCTGCTCGTCGTCCTTGTCGGCGATCCACCTGGCGTGCCAAAGCCTGCGCCTGCGCGAAACCGATCTGGCACTGGCGGGCGGGGTCAGCGCGACCCTGCGCCCGGAGACCCAGATCGCCATCTCGGCGTGGGGTCTGCTCTCACCGGAAGGCCGGTGCGCCACCTTCGATGCGGCCGCCGACGGGTTCGTCCGTGGTGAAGGTGCCGGGGTTGTGGTGCTCAAGCGTCTTACCGACGCGCTACGTGACCAGGATCAGATACTGGCGGTGGTGCGCGGTTCCGCGGTCAACCAGGACGGGCGCTCCAACGGCATCACGGCACCGAACACGGCCGCCCAGTGCGATGTGATCGCCGACGCGTTGCGCTCGGCCGATGTCGCGCCGGAGAGTGTGCACTACGTGGAGACCCACGGCACCGGAACCCAACTCGGGGACCCGATCGAGTTCGAGGCGCTGGCGGCCACCTATGGCCTCATCAAAGGCCAGGATGGCGACTCGTGCGCGCTGGGAGCCGTCAAGACCAACATCGGTCACCTCGAGGCCGCATCCGGCGTGGCCGGGTTCATCAAGGCGGTACTGGCCGTGCAACACGGCCAAATCCCCCCGAACCTGCACTTCTCACAATGGAATCCGGCCATCGACGCGGCATCGACGCGGCTTTTCGTTCCGCTCGACAACATTGCTTGGCCGTCAGATTCGGGTCCACGACGGGCGGCGGTTTCCTCCTTCGGCCTGGGCGGGACGAATGCGCATGCAATCGTCGAGCAGGGTCCGGAACTGTCGCCAGCCAACCGGCGCGGCACCGACGATGAGGTCACGACGCTGGTGGTGGCGGGTAAGACGCCGGCGCGGGTGGCTGCGACGGCCGGGATGCTGGCCGATTGGATGGAGGGCCCGGGCGCCGAGGTGGCGCTGGCCGATGTGGCCCACACGCTCAACCATCACCGTTCCCGGCAGGCCAGGTTCGGCACCGTGGTGGCCCGGGAACGCGCCCAAGCGGTGGCCGGACTACGCGCGCTGGCCGCCAGCCAACACGCCCCCGGCGTGGTCAACCCAGCCGACGCCCCGCCCGAGCCGGGCACCGTGTTCGTCTACTCCGGCCGCGGATCGCAGTGGGCCGGAATGGGCCGCCAACTGCTGGCCGACGAACCCGCCTTCGCCGCAGCCGTCGCCGAACTGGAACCGGTATTCGTGGCCGAAGCCGGGTTCTCCCTGCACGACGTCCTGGCCAACGGAACAGAACTAGTCGGGATCGAACAGATCCAGCTAGGCCTGATCGGCATGCAGCTCACCCTCACCGAGCTGTGGCGCTCCTACGGAATCCAGCCCGACCTGGTCATCGGCCACTCCATGGGCGAGGTCGCCGCCGCCGTGGTCGCCGGAGCACTGACCCCCGCCGAAGGATTGCGGGTGACCGCCGTGCGCTCGCGGCTGATGGCCCCACTGTCCGGACAAGGCACCATGGCCCTCCTCGGCCTCGACGCGTCCCAGACCGAGGCGCTGATCGCCGACTACCCACAGGTCACGCTGGGCATCTACAACTCGCCGCGCCAGACCGTGATCTCCGGGCCCACCGACCAGATCGACGAGTTGATCACCGTCGTACGCGCCCGAGACCGTTTCGCCACCCGAGTCAACATCGAAGTGGCCCCACACAACCCGGCCATGGATGCGCTGCAACCCCAGATGCGTTCGGAACTAGCGGATCTGGCGCCGCGGACCCCAACAATCCCGATCATCTCCACCACCTACGCGGACCTGGGCGCCGCCCGCGAATCCGGCCCGACCTTCGACGCCGAGCACTGGGCCATCAACATGCGCAACCCAGTGCACTTCCAACAAGCCATCACCGCAGCGGCAACCGACAAGCACAACTTCATCGAAATCAGCGCACACCCGCTGTTGACCCAAGCGATCCTGGAAACCCTGCACGCCGTGCAGCCCGGAAGCAAGCACACCTGCTTGGGGACCCTGCAACGCGACAGCGACGACACCATCGTCTTTCGCACCAACCTCAACACCGTGCGCACCGCCCCACCCCAAACCCCCCACCCCCCCGAACCACACCCCCAAATCCCCACCACACCCTGGCACCACACCCACCACTGGATCGACAACGCGGCCTCGAGTTCACCCGCGCTGTCGCGGTCGGAGTCTCGAGACGGTACCGGGGCTGCGTTGGATACCCGCTGGTCACCGGAGAGCGGCAGCCTCCTCGACGAGTGGTCCCACAAGGTTGTGTGGGCGGCGCAGTCCTTGCCGGACACGCCGAGTGCGCAGACCGCGGTCAACGGCCGGTGGCTGGTGCTGGGCAATGCCGACCTGGCCGCCGAACTGGGTCGTGGCGCGGACGTGCTGGACAGCGATAGCGAGCCGGCCGCGTTGGCCCGGGCGCTCAGCGATGTCGACTACGTGCTCTACGCGCCGCCGGTCCCCGCCGACCCGCTCGATGTCGGAGAGGCCTACCAGCTGTTCCACCAGGTGCGCCGCCTCGCCACGGCGATGATCGCCAACGGCTCACCGGCCAAGTTGCTCATCGCCACCCGTAACGCCCAGCCGATCGCCGAAGGCGATCCCGCGAACCCCAGCCATGGCGTGTTGTGGGGTCTGGGCCGCACCATAACCCTCGAGCACCCCGAAATCTGGGGCGCAATCATTGATTTCGACAACTCGGTGCCGGCCCAGGTGGTCGCGCGCCAGGTGTTGGACGAAGCCGACGCCACCGACTCGGAGGACCAGGTGGTCTACCGGTCGGGGGTGCGCCACGTTCCCCGGTTGCGCAGACACTCCCTCGCCGCGCAACCGGTCGCGCTGGATGCCGGCGCTAGCCAATTGGTGATCGGCGCCACCGGTAACATCGGGCCGCACCTGATCAACCAGCTCGCCGAGATGGGCGCCAAGACCATCGTCGCCGTATCGCGCAATCCCGGTCAGCGGCTGCAGAAGTTGGCTGAAAACCTTGGCGCAGAAGGGGTTAACCTCGTCATCGCGGCCGCTGATGCCACCGATGAAGCCGCGATGACCGCGTTGTTCGACCGGTTCGGTGCCGACTTGCCACCGCTGGAAGGCATCTATCTGGCCGCCTTCGCGGGCCAGCCCGTGCTGCTCACCGAGATGACAAACGACGACGTGACGGCCATGTTTGCGCCCAAACTCGACGCCGCTGCCCTACTGCACCGGCTGTCGCTGAAGGTCCCGGTGCGTCACTTCGTCTTGTTCTCCTCCATCTCCGGCCTGATCGGCTCACGCTGGCTAGCCCACTACACCGCCACCAGCGGCTACCTCGACGCACTGGCTTACGCGCGCCGGGTGATGGGGTTGCCGGCCACCACGGTCAACTGGGGCCTGTGGAAGTCCCTCGCCGACGCCGAGCACGATGCCAGCCAGGTCAGCCTCGGCTCCGGGCTGGTGCCCATGCAGGACGACGTCGCCATCGGCGCATTGCCGCTGGTGATGAGCCAAGCCGCCGGAGTGCATTCGGTAGTCGTGGCGGCGGATTGGCCGCTGCTGGCCGCCGCCTACCGAACCCGCGGGTCGCTGCGCATCGTCGATGATGTGCTGCCGGTCTCGGACGAGACGACGGTGCTGGAAAGCGAATTCCGTGTCGCCCTGCGCAACTGTGCACCGGAGCGTCGCCACGACATGCTGCACGACCAGGTGGCAATGCTTGCCGCCAACGTGATGGGTTTACATGCGGGCGAATCGCTGGATCCCTCCACGGGCTTCTTCCAGCTCGGGATGGACTCATTGATGAGCGTGACGCTGCAGCGGGCGCTGTCGGACAGCCTCGGCGAGTTCCTGCCGCCGTCGGTGGTTTTCGACTACCCGACCGTTTACAGCCTTACCGACTATCTGGCGACTATCCTGCCCGAGCTGGAGACCGACGATGAGTCGACAGCCGATGTTTACGACGAACTGACCGAAGCCGAACTATTGGAACAGCTTTCGCAGAGGCTGCGAGGAACCTGATGACCGCGACACCGGACCGCAGAGCGGTCATAACCGATGCGCTGCGCAAGATCGATGACCTCAGCGCGCGCCTGGAAATCGCCGAAAAGGCGGGCACCGAGCCAATCGCAGTGGTTGGCATGGGGTGCCGATTCCCTGGTGGAGTCGACAACCCGGAACAGTTTTGGGACTTGCTGCACGAAGGCCGCAGCGGCATCGTCCGGGTTCCCTCCCAGCGGTGGGACGCCGACGCCCTCTACACCGACGACCACACCCTTGCGGGAACGATCTGTAATCGCGAAGGCGGCTTCCTCTCGACATGGGAGCCTAGTGAATTCGATGCGGAGTTCTTCTCCATCCCGCCGCGCGAGGCGGCGGCGATGGACCCGCAACAACGGTTGTTCCTCGAAGTTGCCTGGGAAGCCCTGGAAAACGCGGGAATCCCGCCGCAGACCATTCGCGGCACCCAGACCGGGGTTTTCGTCGGCGTAACGGCCTATGACTACATGCTGATGATGTCGGGCGCCGTGCGAGCCGAAGAACTGGACGCCTACCTGCTCACCGGGAACTCGGCGAACTTCGCTGCCGGACGAACCGCCTATCTGCTCGGGGCCCGGGGTCCCGCCATGGTCCTGGACACGGCGTGCTCGTCGTCGTTGGTGGCCATCCACCTGGCCTGCCAAAGCCTGCGCTGGCGCGAAACCGACATGGCCTTGGTCGGCGGGACCAACCTGCTGCTCAGCCCCGGAACCAGCATCGCCTGCTCCCGGTGGGGCATGCTGTCGCCGGAGGGGCAATGCAAGACCTTCGACGCGGACGCCGACGGGTACGTGCGCAGCGAAGGCGCTGGCGTGGTGGTGCTCAAGCGGTTGTCCGACGCGCAGCGCGACGGCAATCGGATCCTCGCCGTGGTGCGCGGTTCGGCGGTCAACCAGGACGGCGCCAGCAGTGGCGTGACGGTTCCCAATGGCCCGGCCCAGCAAGCGCTGCTGGCGCAGGCGCTCGATTCGGCCAAGTTGACGCCGGCCGACATCGACTACATCGAGGCGCACGGAACCGGCACTCCCCTCGGCGACCCGATCGAACTCGACTCGCTGAGTAAGGTTTTCGCCGATCGGGAGGGCCGCGAGCCGCTGGTGCTCGGCGCGGTCAAGACCAACCTCGGCCACCTGGAGGCCGCGGCCGGGATCGCCGGATTCATGAAGTCGGTGCTGGCCGTCGGACACGGCCGTATTCCACGCAACTTGAACTTCCGCCAGCTCACTCCCCACGCCAGTGAAGGCGTGTCGCGGCTGACCATTGCCACCGAGGAAATGGAATGGCCGGCGACCGATCAACCGCGCCGGGCCGGCGTGTCGTCGTTCGGTGTCAGCGGGACCAATGCGCACGTGGTGATCGAGCAGGCCCCGGATCCGGCGCCGGTGCCGCGAGACGCTGCTCCGGCGGTGTCGACGCTGGTGGTGTCGGGTAAGACGGCGCAGCGGGTGGCCGCAACGGCCGCTGCGCTGGCCGATTGGATGGAAGGCCCCGGTAGCGAGGTGCCACTGAGCGATGTGGCCCACACGCTCAACCATCACCGCGCCCGCCAACCCAAATTTGCCACGGTGGCCGCCGTCGACCGCGAGCAAGCCATCACGGGGTTGCGTGCGCTGGCCGCCGGCGAGCCGGCCACCGGCGTAGTCGGCTGCCCCGAGAAACCGCTCGGGCCCGGCACCGTGTTCGTGTACTCGGGTCGCGGGTCGCAGTGGGCCGGAATGGGCCGTCAACTTCTCGCCGACGAACCCGCATTCGCCGCGGCGATCGCCGAACTGGAACCGGTGTTCCTGGCCGAGGCCGGGTTTTCGCTCCACGACGTGATCGCCGACGGAAAAGAACTGGAAGGCATCGAACAGATCCAGCTGGGTCTGATCGGGATGCAGTTGGCGCTCACCGCGCTGTGGCGCCACTACGGGGTTACACCCGATCTGGTGATCGGCCATTCCATGGGTGAAGTGGCAGCCGCGGTGGTGGCCGGTGCCTTGACACCGGCCGAGGGCCTGCGGGTGACCGCGACCCGGTCCCGGCTGATGGCACCGCTGTCGGGCCAGGGCACCATGGCGATGCTCGAACTGGACGCCACGGCTACCGAGGCACTGATCGCTGGCTACCCCGAGGTCACGTTGGCCATCTACGCCTCGCCACGCCAAACCGTCATCGCGGGCCCGCCCCAGATGATCGACGAACTCATCGAGCAGGTACGCGCGCAGAACCGCTTCGCCGGCCGGGTCAATATCGAAGTGGCCCCGCACAACCCGGCGATGGATGCCCTGCAGCCCCTGATGCGGTCCGAGTTGGCCGACCTCACCCCACGGCCGCCCTCCATTCCGATCATCTCAACCACCTATGAGGATCTGGAAAGTCGCCCGGCCTTCGACGCCGAGCACTGGGCCACCAACATGCGCAACCCGGTGCGCTTCCAGCAGGCCATCACCCATGCCTTCAACGGCGCCGACACCGCCCACCACACCTTCATCGAGATCAGCGCACACCCGCTGTTGACACACGCCATCAGCGAGACCCTGGCCGCAAGCCAGGACAGCGCCCAAGGCGAAACCGATTCCGGTGCGAGTTATCTGAGCATCGGCACCCTGCAGCGCGATGCGCATGACACCCTGACGTTCCACACCAACTTCAACGCGACCCACACCACCCGCGGACCCCAGACGCCGCACCCTGCCGAACCGCACCCGGTGCTCCCCACCACCCCCTGGCAACACGGCCAGCACTGGATTTCCAGCACGACCGCGTCTCGCTATGCGACCGGATCCCACCCACTGCTCGGCATCGGTGTCACCGATCCCACCAATGGCACCCGGGTATGGGAATCCCAGCTGGGCCCGGATCTGCTGTGGCTCGGAGATCACGTCATCGACGACCTTTGCGTGCTGCCGGGGTCGGCCTACGCCGAGGTCGCGCTGGCAGCAGCGATGGACACCTTCAAAGACGCTGAAGGCGACCAGGGTTCGGCAGACCCAGCCGGCCCGGACGGTTCGGTGGCCTCAAACGCGCATCAGCCCTGGGTGATTCGTGAACTGAGCCTCCATCAACTGCTCCACGTCACCGACGGCACCGAACTTGTCACCACCCTCACCGGGGACGAGCACACCTGCCGGATCGAAATCAGCACCCAAAGCGGCGCTTCGGGGTGGGTCAAGCACGCCTCCGCGACACTCGCGCGCCACGACGCCTCCGATAGCGACGCACCGCGACCGGCGGTCGAGGAAGCGGGCGCCCCAACCGACGAACTCGACCCGGAGCAGCTCTATCAGCGGCTCCGCGGTGCCGGGCAACAGCACGGACCCGCGTTTCGCGGAATCGTCGGCCTCGCCGTCACCGAGTCGGGTGCGGCCCGTGCGGAAGTGCGGCTCCCCTCTTCGGCCAGGATCGGTTACCGCGGCTTCGCGCTACACCCGGTGATGATGGATATCGCGGTGCAGACCCTCGGGGCCACCCGGATGGCCCTCGAACTCGCCGAACAGCAGGATTCTGGCCACACCCTGGTGCTGCCAATACGTTTCGCGGGTATCCACGTGTACGGCGACATCGCCGAGGGAGTCCGCGCGATCGGCTCGCTCGCCGCCACCGATCGCCCGGATCGCCTCGTGGGCCGAGTGACCCTGGTTGATCCCGATGGCCAGCCGCTGCTGGTCATCGACGAGGTGGAGATGGCGGTGCTGGGGTCCAGCGCCAGCCCGACCGAACTCACCAGCCGCCTGTTCACTCTGGAATGGGAGCCAAAACCCCTCGACCAAACCGCCGCCACACCCGGTGCCGTGTTGTTGATCGGTGACCTCGGCGCCGACGACCGGCTGTTGCCGGCCCTGCAGACGTCGCTGACCGGCAGCGCCGCCGAGCTGGACGTGGTGTCGCCGGCCGACGCAGCCAAGCTGCGCGCGGCCATCACCCGAACCGATGTCCGGTGGCAAGACATCGTCGTGGTCTGTCCGCCACGGGCCGTCGATGAGGCCCTGCCGCAGGACGCTCAACTGGACCTGACCCAGCAGCGCACGCTGATGATCGCCGACGTGGCACAGACCGTGACGCGGATGGGGGCCCGGAACAGCCCACGACTGTGGATCGTCACCCGGGGCGCACAACAACTGAGTCCGGCCGACGAGGTCACCCTGGCACAGACACAGCTTCGAGGAATCGCGCGCGTGCTCACCTTCGAGCACCCGGAACTCAAGACCACCCTCGTCGACATCGAGGGCGACGGCGAGGGCTCACTTGCCGCCCTGACCCAAGAGTTGCTCGCCGGCGCGGACGACGACGAAATCTCGCTTCGGGACGGACAACGCTATGTCCACCGACTGGTGGCCGCACCGACGGTTGGCACCGGCGATCTCGAACTCGAATCTCGCCGCACCGTGGTAAATCTGGACGCCGGCGGGGCGGTACAGCTGCGGACCGATCAACCCGGACGGCTGGACTCGCTGACCGTGCATCAGGTGAAACGATGCCGGCCTCAAGGCGATCAGGTGGAGGTTCGTGTCGCCGCCGCCGGGCTCAACTTCAGCGATGTGCTCAAGGCGATGGGCGTCTACCCGGGACTCGACGGTGCGGCTCCGGTGATCGGCGGCGAGTGTGTCGGCTACGTGACTGCCATCGGCGACGACGTCGACTCGCTCGAGATCGGGCAGCGCGTGATCGCCTTCGGCCCAGGCACATTCGGATCGCATCTGGGCACGATTGCCGATCTCGTCGTCCCGATCCCCGACACGTTGCCCGATAACGAGGCGGCCACCTTCGGCATCGCCTATCTCACCGCGTGGCACTCGTTGTGCGAGGTCGGGCGGCTGTCCCCCGGCGAACGCGTGCTGATCCACTCCGCCACCGGCGGGGTCGGAATGGCAGCGGTGTCGATCGCGAAGATGATCGGCGCGCGCATCTACACGACGGCCGGCTCGGATGCCAAACGCGAAATGCTGTCCAGCCTGGGCGTCGACTACGTCGGCGACTCGCGCACCGTGGACTTCGCCGACGAAATTCTGGAGCTCACAGACGGCTACGGTGTCGACATCGTTCTCAACTCGCTGGCCGGCGAGGCGATTCAGCGCGGCGTGCAGATACTGGCCCCTGGCGGCCGGTTTATCGAACTGGGCAAGAAGGACGTCCACGCCAACGCCAACCTGGGATTGGCCGCGCTGGCGAAGAGCGCGTCGTTCTCGGTGGTTGACCTGGACCTGAATCTGAAGCTGCAGCCGGCCAAGTACCGCGAACTTCTGCAGGAAATACTCGAGCATGTGGCCGATGGCACGCTGGAAGTGCTTCCGGTCACCGAATTCGGTCTGCGCGATGCGGCCGACGGATTTCGGCTCATGGCCTCCGGTAAGCACACCGGCAAGATCGTCATCTCGATCCCCGATGGCGGCACTGTCGAGGCGATCGCCTCGCCGCCACCGGAGCCGTTGGTCAGCCCGGAGGGCGGCTACCTCATCGTGGGCGGCATGGGCGGTTTGGGTTTCGTGGTCGCGCGGTGGCTGGCCGAGCAGGGCGCGGGTTTGATTGTGCTGAACGGACGTTCGGAGCCCAGCGACGACGTTCGGGCGGCCATCGCGGATCTGAGCTCCGGTGGCACCCGGATCGAGGTCGTCACCGGCGACATCGCCGAGCCCGGCACCGCCGAACGGCTGGTGCAGACGGTGCAGAACACCGGCTTCCGGCTGGCCGGAGTCCTGCACAGCGCGATGGTGCTCGACGACGAGATTGTCTTGAACATGTCGGAATCGGCCGCGCGCCGGGTGTTCACTCCGAAAGTCGCCGGTAGCTGGCGGCTGCACGAGGCCACCGCCGACCTCGACCTCGATTGGTGGCTGACCTTCTCGTCGGTGGCTTCCCTGCTCGGGGCGCCCGGTCAGGGTTCCTACGCCGCCGCGAACTCGTTCGTCGACGGCCTGGTCGCCTATCGCCGTTCGCTCGGACTGCCCGCCGTGGGAATCAACTGGGGCCCGTGGGCCGAAGTCGGCCGCGCCCAGTTCTTCGCCGACCTCGGTGTCTCGATGATCACCGTCGAGCAGGGACTGGCGGCAATGCAGCTGGTGCTATCGGCAGACCGGGCACGCACCGGCGTGTTCATTCTCGACGCCCGGCAGTGGTTCCAATCCTTCCCGGCCGCAGCGGGTTCGTCGCTGTTCTCGAAGCTGCAGGAGTCGACCACGCCGGAACGCCGTGCTGGCGGCGCGATCCGTGCGGAATTGGATGCGTTGGAGGGTGCGGCCGCCGCCGAGCGTCCCGCCCGGCTCGCGGCCGCGATCGCCGGCGAGATCCGGGCGGTGCTGCGCTCAACCGAGCCGATCGACGTCGACCGGCCGATGGAGTCCCTCGGTCTGGACTCGCTGATGGCCCTCGAGTTGCGCAACAGGCTCGAAGCGAGCCTGGGCACCACGTTGCCGGCGGCTTTGGTCTGGGCATACCCGACCATCACCGATCTTGCCGGCGCGTTGTGCGAACGCCTGGGCTATGCGCAGCTAGCCGATGTCGAGCAGACGCCCGACGCGGAGGCGGCACTGTCGGACGAAGAAATGGAATTGCTGTCCGACCTCGTGGCAGCAAGCGAGCTGGAAACGGCAACGGGGAGCAGCGAGTAATGACAAGTCTTGCCGAACGCGCGGCACAGATGTCACCGAAGGCGCGCGAGGTCCTCGCGCGTGAACTTGTGCGGGCGGGAACGGCGTTCCCGACGGATATCGCCGAGCCGGTGGCAGTGGTTGGGATCGGTTGCCGGTTGCCGGGGAATGTCTCGGGGCCGGACAGCTTTTGGCAGCTGCTGGTAGACGGCAGGGACGCCGTCGACGAGGTGCCGGCCGATCGATGGGACGCGGACGCGTTCTATGACCCCGATCCGCGGGCACCGGGGCGGATGACGACGAAGTGGGGCGGATTCATCGACGACGTCGCCGGGTTCGACGCCGACTTCTTCGGCATCACCCCGCGCGAGGCCGTGGCAATGGACCCCCAGCAGCGGGTGCTGCTCGAAGTTGCCTGGGAAGCTCTCGAGCATGCCGGCCTGCCACCGGATTCGCTGAGCGGCACCCGAACCGCGGCGGTGATGGGGTTGTCGGCGTGGGACTACACGATCGTGAACCTCGAGCGTCGCGCCGAGATCGACGCGTACATCAGCACCGGCAATCCGCACAGTGCCGCGGTGGGGCGGATTTCCTATTTGTTGGGACTGCGCGGCCCAGCCGTGGCCGTGGACACCGCGTGTTCGTCGTCTCTGGTGGCGCTGCACTTGGCTTGCCAGAGCCTGCGATTGCGCGAAAGTGACGTGGCGCTCGCGGGTGGGGTTCAGCTCATGCTGTCACCGTTCACCAGCATCGCGCTGTCCAAGTGGTCCGCCCTGTCACCGACCGGCCGGTGTAAAACCTTCGACGCCTTGGCCGACGGGTTCGTCCGCAGTGAAGGCTGCGGGGTCGTGGTGCTCAAGCGGTTGGTCGACGCCGTCCGCGATGGCGACCGCGTGCTCGCAGTGGTCCGGGGCTCGGCGATCAACCAAGACGGTCGATCCAACGGCATGACCGCGCCGAACGCGGCAGCGCAGCGTGATGTGATCGGCACGGCGTTGAAGCTGGCCGATGCGACCGCCGACAGCGTCAACTATGTCGAGACCCACGGCACTGGAACGGTGTTGGGCGATCCCATCGAATTCGAGGCGCTCGCGGCCACCTATGGCCTTGGCAAAGACAAGGGTGCGGACTCGTGCGCCCTGGGGTCGGTGAAGACCAACCTCGGTCACCTCGAGGCGGCCGCCGGGATTACCAGTTTCATCAAGGCGACGCTGGCGGTGGCGCACGGATACATTCCGCCCAATCTGCACTTTTCCCGATGGAATCCGGCCATCGACGCATCGTCAACCCGGCTGTTCGTGCCCACGCAGGGCGCGCAATGGCCCGCCGGCCTGCGCAGGGCGGCCGTTTCCTCGTTCGGCCTGAGCGGGACGAATGCGCACGTGGTGCTCGAGCAGCCCCCGGCGCCCGCGCCGACGGATCAGCCCCGTTCCGGGTTGTCGGCGTTGGTCGTCTCGGGCAAGACGCCCCAGCGGGTGGCCGCGATGGCGTCCGCCCTGGCCGACTGGGTGGACGGACCGGGAGCCCAGACGCCGCTGGCCGATGTGGCACACACGCTCAACCACCATCGGGCCCGCCATGGCAAGTTCGGCGCCGTGGTTGCGCGTGATCGAGCCGGCGCGGTCGAGGGACTGCGGGCACTGGCCGCCGGCCAGCCTGGCCCCGGAGTCCTGGGCTGCCAGGACGTCCAAAACCAGCCGGGCACCGTGTTCGTGTACTCCGGACAGGGCTCGCAGTGGGTTGGCATGGGCAGGCAGTTGTTGGCCGACGAGCCGTCATTCGCCGCAGCCATCGCCGAGCTGGAGCCCGATTTCGTTGCCCAGGCCGGCTTTTCGCTGCAGCAGACCCTCGCCGAGGGCCGCGAGGTGGTCGGCATCGACCGCATCCAGCCGGTGCTGGTGGGTATCCAACTGGCACTGACCGCACTGTGGCGCTCCTACGGCGTGACACCCGACGCGGTGGTGGGCCACTCGATGGGCGAGGTGTCCGCCGCCGTGGTAGCCGGGGCTTTGACACCGGCGGACGGGTTCAAAGTCATCGCCACCCGCTCGCGACTGATGGCGCGGCTGGCCGGCCAGGGCGCGATGGCCCTGTTGGAACTCGACTCCGATGCCGCCGAGGCTCTGATAGCCGACTACCCGCAGGTGACGCTGGCCGTGCACGCCTCGCCGCACCAGTCGGTGGTGGCCGGCCCGCCCGAGTCGGTGGACGCCGTGATCGCCGCGGTGGCCGGCCAGAATCGGCTAGCCCGACGGATCGAGGTCGATGTCGCCTCGCATCACCCCATCATCGATCCAATCCTGCCCGACTTGCGAAGCGCGCTAGCGGATTTGACTCCCCAGCCGCCCGCCATCCCGATGATCACGACCACCTGCGAGCAGCCTCAGCCGGTGCTCGACGCCGACTACTGGGCGGCCAACCTGCGCAATCCGGTGCGGTTCCACCAGGCCATCACCACCGCCGGCGCGCAACATCACACCTTTGTCGAGATCAGCCCCCACCCGCTGCTGACGCATGCCATCACCGACACGTTGGCCGCAGCCGAGAGCCGAACCCGACTGATAACCGCCACCTTGCAACGCGACGGAGACGACGCCATCACCTTCCACACAAACCTGGCGGCGGTCGGCAAAAAGCCCGCCGACGCTGTCACTGGTCAACTCGCCGACATCCCGGTGACGCCCTGGCAGCACACCCAATTCTGGGTCGAGGATCGGTCCGGGATGTCTGAATTGGTGGCTGCCCACCCGTTGCTCGGCGTGCACATCGAGGTTCCCTCTGGCCACGACCACGTCTGGCAGGCCGACGTCGGAACCAAGGCTTGCCCCTGGCTCGGCGACCACAAGGTGTTCGGTCAGGCCATCATGCCGGCGGCGGGTTTCGCCGAGATCGCGTTGGCGGCGGCCAGCGAGGCTTTCGATCTGCCGGTCGATGCCCTCTCGATCAACCAGCTCGAGATCGAACAGATGCTCGATCTGGACGAGCACACTCAGGTCACAACGCAGTTGACTCGACGGGCCGACGACAAGACGCGCATCGAGATCTATTCCCGCTCCGCCAGCGGCTGGCGCCGGCATGCCGTGGCCAAGGCCGAAACGTCCGCGCCGAGCGCGGCCCCGGTGCTGGAAGAACGCACGTCACGTCAGGACGAGACCGACATCAAACCGGCCGACCTGTACGCCCTGCTGCGCCAAGCCGGCCAGAACCATGGTCCGGCGTTTGCCGCCCTGACTCGCATTCTCCGACGGCCAGACGGATCCGTGGAAACCGAGATCACCCTTTCTGACGAGGCGCCCAGGCACCAGGGCTATCGCATCCACCCAGCAATGCTGGATGCGGCTCTGCAAAGTCTGGCGGCCGCCGTCCCCAACGACGAGTTCGCCGGGTCGGCCGAAGCCAGTTATCTGCCGGTGTCGTTCGAGACGTTGCGGGTGTACAGCAACCCCGGCCGGCATGCTCGCTGCCGGGCCCAGCTGACAAACCTCAACGACGGCGGCGCCGGGAAGCTGGGCCGAATCACCCTGACCGACGACGCGGGAAATGTGACCGTCGAGATCAACGACATCTACCTGCGTCGCGTCGAGCGCCGCAGTGTGCCGCTGCCGTTGGCGCAGAAGATCTTCGACACCGAGTGGGTGGAGAAATCCATCGCCGGCGCAGACCAACCCGATGCTCCCGGCAGTTGGCTGGTGCTCACCGACGCCAAGTCCAAGGCCGACGAGTTCGTCGCGCGGTGGAGTTCGCCGCAACGCCGGGTGATCACCGCAGACCTCGGCGATGAAGCCGCCATGCTCGCCGCGTTCGCCGAAACCGCGGGCGATCCCGAGCGGCTTCCCGTCGGTGTCGTCGTTTTCGTTGGGGGCGCGGGGAACAACTCCGGCGCTGCCGACGACGGCCGCATCAGCTATGACGGCCTGATCCAGTCCCGCGATACCGTCTGGCAGATCTCGACGGTCGTTCGCGCGATCGTCGGCACCTGGCATGGGCGGGCACCGCGGCTGTGGTTGGTCACCGAAGGCGGCCTCGTGGTTCACGACGAGCCGGGCCGCCCCGCGATCGGTGCGTTGCAGGGTCTGGTGCGGGTGCTCGCCTACGAGCACCCCGACCTGCGCGCCACCCTCGTGGACCTGGATACGGGTGCGGATTCGGTAACGAGGCTGGCCGGCGAACTCAGTTCGCCGCGTGACGACCCGAACTACGACGACGTCGTCGCTTGGCGAGATGGCCACCGATACGTCACCCAGCTGTGCCGCGCGATCCTCGACCCCGAGCCGCAGCGCGACCCGGTCATTCGCCCGGGAGCGTCCTATATCGTCACCGGCGGTCTCGGTGGTCTCGGCTTGGTTGTCGCCCGATGGCTGGTGGACAGCGGCGCGGGCCGCGTGGTTCTCAACGGCCGCAGCGAACCCTCCGATGAGCAGCGCAAAGTTCTGGCCGAGCTGGAAAGCCGGGCAGAGGTGGTCGTGGTCTGCGGCGATTCGGCCACCGAAGGCGTGGCGGAAAGTCTGGTTGCCGCGGCCGAGGACCAGCAGCGCCAGTTGCGCGGCATCGTGCACGGAGCGGCGGTCATCGACGACAGCCTGCTGTTCTCGATGACCAAGGACAGCCTCGAACGAGTGTGGGCCCCCAAGGCCGCCGGCGCGCTGCGACTGCACGACGCAACCGCGACTCGCGAACTCGACTGGTGGCTGGGATTTTCCTCTACCGCTTCGCTGTTGGGCTCCCCCGGCCAGACCGCGTACGCGTGCGCGAGCGCGTGGCTGGACGGTTTGGTTGCGTGGCGCCGGGCCGCCGGTTTGCCGGCCGCCACCATCAACTGGGGCCCGTGGTCAGAGGTGGGCGTGGCCCAAGCGCTGGTCGGCACCCCGCTGGACCCGATCACTCCAGCCGAAGGCGTGGTGGCACTGGACGCCTTGCTCGCCGCCGACCGCAGCCACACCGGCGTTGCGCGGCTGCGTTCGGACCGAGCGCTGATCGCCTTCCCCGAGATCCGCAACCTCGGTTACTTCACCCTGGTGGTCCAAGAACTCGACGCGGCCGGCGACGGCGGCGACTGGGCTGGTCCCGAGGCGCTCAAGGAAATGGACCCGGCCGAGGCACGTCAAGTCGTGACCGAGCGGTTGCACACGCGCATCGCCGCGGTGATGGGCTACGCTGACCGGTCGGCTGTCGATGCCACCATGCCGTTGACGGAGCTGGGTCTGGACTCTCTGATGGCGGTGCGTATCCGAAACACCGCACGAGCGGACTTCGGTGTGGAGCCGCCGGTGACACTGATTTTGCAAGGCGCGTCGTTGCATGACCTGACGGTCGACGTGATCCGCCAGCTCGACTTGGCCGGCGATGAGCAGACCCACGAACATGTCGACGTTGTTCGCGACCGGGCGCAGCAGCGCGCGGCAGCGCGACACGGAGCCGCGATGCGGCGGAAGCGAGGATAGAACCTGTGAGCACCATCCCCGACAACGCGATCGCGGTCGTCGGCATGGCCGGCAAATTCCCTGGCGCCAAGGATGTTTCGACCTTTTGGAGCAATCTGCGGCGGGGCAAGGAATCGATCGTCACGCTGTCCGAAGAGGAACTGCGCGAAGCCGGAGTCAGCGACAAGACGCTGGCCGACCCGTCCTATGTGCGTCGCGCTCCCCTGGTCGACGGGATCGACGAGTTTGACGCCGATTTCTTCGGGCTCCCACCGCTGGCGGCGCAGGTCCTGGACCCGCAGCACCGGTTGTTCCTGCAGTGCGCGTGGCATGCACTCGAAGACGCGAACTGCGACCCCGCCAAGTTCGACGGCTCGATCGGCGTCTACGGAACCTCCTCTCCCAGTGGCTATCTGCTACACAATCTGCTCTCGCACCGGGACCCGAACACGGTTTTGGCGGAAGGGCTCAACTTCGATCAGTTCAGCCTGTTCCTGCAGAACGACAAGGACTTCCTGGCAACGCGGATCTCGCACGCGTTCAACCTGCGTGGCCCCAGCATTGCCGTCCAAACCGCGTGCTCGTCGTCGCTGGTCGCGGTTCACCTGGCCTGCCTGAGCCTGCTGTCCGGCGAGTGTGACGTCGCACTGGCCGGCGGATCCTCGCTGTGCGTCCCCCACCACGTCGGTTACTTCACCTCGCCCGGATCGATGGTGTCGGCCGTGGGCCACTGCCGACCGTTCGACGTGCGATCGGATGGAACGGTCTTCGGCAGCGGCGTCGCGATGGTGGTCCTCAAGCCATTGCAGGCCGCCATCGACGCCGGGGATCGCATTCACGCCGTCATCCGCGGATCGGCGATCAACAATGACGGATCGGCGAAAATGGGTTATGCGGCACCCAACCCCGCCGCCCAGGCCGATGTCATCGCGGAAGCTCACGCGGTGTCGGGCATCGACGCGTCGACGGTGAGCTACGTCGAGTGCCACGGCACCGGCACCCCGCTCGGTGACCCCATCGAAATCCAAGGACTCCGAACGGCTTTCGAGGCATCTGAGACCACCCGTACGGGTCCTTGCGTGCTGGGTTCGGTCAAGTCGAACATCGGCCACCTGGAAGTTGCCGCCGGGATCGCGGGTCTCATCAAGACGATTCTGTGCCTGAAAAACCGGGCGATCCCCGCGACGCTGCACTACACCAGCCCGAACCCGGAACTGCGGCTCGAGCAGAGCCCATTCGTCGTGCAGAACAAGTACGGCCCCTGGGAATGGGATGGGGTGCTGCGCGCCGGAGTGAGTTCGTTCGGCGTCGGCGGCACCAACGCGCACGTCGTGCTCGAGGAGGCACCGACGGTGCCTGCGCACGACGAGCCGGCCGGCCCCCAGGTGCTGCTGCTGTCGGCGCAAACCGCTGCGGCGCTTACGGAGTCGCGGACCGCCCTGGCCGAGGTGTTGGAGCGGTCGGACAGCCCAGACCTCTCCGATGTGGCCTACACGCTGTCCCGGCGGCGCAAGCACAACGTCACGATGGCCGCCGTCGTCAGCGACCGTGAAGAAGCGGCAACGGCGCTGCGCGCGGCCGACAACGACAGCATATTCGTCGGCGAATCCGTAGCCGGCGTCGCCGATGCCACCGCAGCGGCGGCAGAACGGGTCGTCTTCCTCTTCCCCGGCCAGGGCGCCCAGCACGTCGGAATGGCCAAGGGGCTCTACGAGACCGAACCGGTCTTCGCCGAACACTTCGACGCCTGCGCCGCGGGATTCCGCGCGGAGATGGGTGTCGACCTCAATGCCGAGATCTTCAACGGAACCGCCACCGACTTGGAGCGCATCGACCGCTCACAACCGGCGCTGTTCACGGTGGAATACGCACTGGCCAAATTGGTCGACACCTATGGCGTGCGCGCCGGCGCATATATCGGGTACAGCACCGGCGAATACATCGCCGCCACCCTGGCCGGGGTCTTCGATCTCGAGACGGCGATCAAGACGGTCTCGTTGCGGGCCCGCCTGATGCACGAGTCACCCCCCGGCGCCATGGTCGCGGTGGCTGTGGGCCCCGATGACATTGCGCAGTACCTCGGCAACGGGGTGGAGCTGTCCGCGGTCAACGATCCCGGCAACTGCGTGGTCGCCGGGCCCAAGGACGAGATCCGGGCATTCAGCCAACGCCTCAACGAAGCCGGGATACCGGTGCGCCGGGTCCGCGCGACCCACGCTTTCCATTCCAGCTCGATGGAACCGATGCTCGGAGAGTTCCAGGAGTTTCTGTCCCGCCAGCAGTTGCGCGCCCCGCAAACACCGTTGTTGAGCAACCTCACCGGAACGTGGCTGTCCGAGCAGCAGGTCACCGATCCGGCTACCTGGGCGCGTCAGATCAGTTCCACGGTCCGGTTCGCTGACGAACTCGACGTGGTGCTGTCCCAACCGAACCGGATCCTGGTTGAAATCGGGCCCGGTGGCAGCCTGACCGGTTCGGCGATCCGGCATCCGAAATGGTCGGACGGGCACCGCAGCGTCCGGCTCATGCGTCACCCGATCCAGAACCTGGATGACCGCGAAACTTTCCTGCGCGCGCTGGGTGAACTCTGGTCGGCCGGAGTTGACGTGGACTGGACGCCGCGGCGTGCGGCTTCGCAGCGCATCGTCTCCCTGCCCGGTTATCCGTTTGCCCGCCAACGGCATTGGGTCGAGCCCAAGCACATGGCCTGGGCGCAGATTCCCACCGCGAGCAACGGCTCATCGGTTGGCGCAAAGCTCGGCTCGGGCGCCGACTCGGGCATCCGCGGCGGTGCGCAAACCGGGGAGTCGCAGACCGAAGACGTCTTGCAGCGGATCTGGTCGCAGTGCCTGGGTGTCGGCTCGGTCGATCGAAACGCCAACTTCTTCGACATGGGCGGCGATTCCCTGATGGCGATCAGCATCGCGATGAGCGCCGCCAACGAAGGTCTGACCATCACGCCGCAGGATCTGTATGAACATCCCACCCTTGCGTCGTTGACGGCCGCCATCGATGCCTCGTTCGCGTCCAGCGGGTTGGCCAAGCCCCCGGAGGCCGACGCAAATCCGGCAGTTCCGCCCAACATCGCGTACTTCCTCGACCGTGGGTTGCGCGACACCGGCCGCTGGCGAGTACCACTGATCCTGCGACTGGATCCCCAAGTGGGCCCCGAAGACATTCGAGCGGTGCTGAGCGCGGTGACCAACCACCACGACGCGTTGCGCCTGCGCCTGGTCGAGAACGGCGGAGTGTGGGAGCAGCACATCGCAGCGCCTGCAGACTTCACCGAGCTTGCCACCCGGCAGCTTCCCGGTGACCTGGCCGCCGGCGAGGCGGATGAGCACAGCGCGGTCTCCAACATCGTGGCCGAGCTGATTGCCGAGCAAGGTGATTCGAACGCGCCGCTGATCGCCGTGCATGTCACTGCACCCAATGGTGGTGCGCAATACCTCGGTTTGGCATTGCACGAAATGGTTGCCGACGACGCCTCGCGTCAGCTGCTGGGCGCCGACATCATCACCGCGTTCGCGCAGCGGCTCGGCGATCAAGAGATCAAGCTGGACCCGGTCACCACCGGGTGGCGGGATTGGTCGGTGCGCTGCGCGGCGTTGGCGACCCACCCGGCGGCCCTCGACACCCGTTCGTACTGGATCGAGCAGTCGACCAAGGCCAACCTGTGGTTGACCGATGGCGATGCCGCCCAGCCACCCAGCGCCACCGATCTGACCAAGGTGCCCAGCGTGCTCAACGCCGAGCAGACATCCGAGCTCGACGATGCCCGGCGCCGGTTCCGGCGGTCGATTCAGACCATCTTGCTGGCCGCGCTCGGCCGAACGATCGCCCAAACCGTCGGTGACGGCGTGGTGGCCGTCGAGCTCGACGGCGAGGGCCGCTCGGTGCTGCGGCCGGATGTCGACGTGCGCAGGACCGTCGGCAGGTTTACCACCTACTACCCGGTTGCCCTGACGTGTGCCACCGGGCAAGGCGCGGCAGCGCTCAAGGGGCTCGACGCCGTTCACGACACCCTCAAGTCGGTTCCGCACTATGGGATCGGATACGGGCTGCTGCGGTACCTGTATGCCCCGACCGGACGGGTGCTGGGTGCGCAGCGCACACCCGACATCCACTTCCGGTACGCCGGCACGATTCCCGAGCTGCCCCCCGTGGATGCTCCGGTACAGTTCGATTCCGACTTGGCAATGCCGGTGCGAGAGCCGCTCCCTGGGCTCGGCCACGCCGTCGAAATCCGGGCCTACCGGTCCGGCAGCTCGCTACATCTGGATTGGTGGTACGACACCCGGCGTATCACCGCGGAAACAGCAACGGCGCTGGCGCGGTCGTTCCCCACCGCACTCAGCGAACTGATCCAGGAGAGCATCGCGGCGGAGCAGGAAGAGCGCGACGAAGACGAAAAGGTTGGGGTAATCGAAGCCGGCGCTCTGGTGGACCTCTCGAGCCTGGATGCCGGCTGAGGAGGATTGGATGCGTAACAACGACTTGGCGGTAGAGGTTCGCGGGGTTCGCAAGGCCTTCGGCGACGTCGTGGCTCTCAACGACATCAGTTTCGAGGTTGGCCGCGGCGAGGTCATCGGTCTACTCGGCCCGAACGGGGCGGGCAAGACGACTATGGTGGACATCTTGTCCACCTTGACCCGCCCGGATGCCGGCTCGGCCCACGTCGCCGGCTACGACGTGGTCGCCCAGCCGGCCGGAGTGCGGCGCTCGATCATGGTCACCGGGCAACAAGTGGCCGTCGACGACGGGCTGACCGGGGAGCAGAACCTGGTGTTGTTCGGCCGCCTCTACGGGCTGCGCAAGTCCCGTGCTCGCCAGCGGGCGCAGGAACTCCTCGATCAATTTGGCCTCACCTATGCCGGCAAGCGGCTGGTGCGCACCTACTCAGGCGGGATGCGTCGACGCATCGACATCGCGTGCGGACTGGTGGTCGAGCCGCAAGTGGCGTTCTTGGACGAGCCGACCACGGGGCTGGATCCCAGAAGCCGACAAGCCATTTGGGACCTGGTCACCAGTTTCAAGAAGCTTGGCATCGCCACCCTGCTGACCACGCAGTATCTCGAGGAGGCGGACGCGCTCAGCGACCGGATCATCCTGATCGATCACGGCAAGATCATTGCCGACGGTACCGCCAATGAGCTTAAGCACCGCGCCGGCGACACCTTCTGCGAGATTGTGCCGCGGCATCTGAAGGATCTGGACGCTACCGTCGCCGCCCTCGGCTCGCTGTTGCCCGAGCACAACAGGGCCATGGTGACCTCGGAATCGGACCGCATCACGATGCCGGCTCCCGATGGCACCCGCACCCTCATCGAAGCGGCCCGAAGGATCGATGAGGCCAATATCGAGCTGGCCGACATCGCGCTGCGCCGGCCGTCTCTTGATGACGTATTCCTTTCCATGACAACCGATCCCAGCGAGGCCCACGCGCTGAGTCACGTGGCGTCGGGGGCCATGCTGTGAGCATCTCGGCGGTCGACCCGACCCCAGTCCCGACCTTCAAGGGGGCAGGCCCGAGCGCGGCGAAACCACGTCTGTCGACGCTGCAGCAATGGTGGGTGCTCGTTGGACGCTTCACCAAACCGCGCCTGCGCGACCCGGAGCTGATCACCATGGTCGGCGCGCCAGTGGTCTTCACGGTGGGCTTCTACATACCGTTCGCCATACCGTGGAATCACTATGTGGGTGGCGGCGCCTCCGGTGTCGCCAGCAGCCTGGGGCAATACATCGCCCCGCTGATCGTGCTGCAGTCCATTTCGTTCGCCGCCATCTCCTCGGCCTTTCGGGCGGCCACCGATTCCCTGCAGGGCATCAATCGACGGTTCAGGTATATGCCGATCGCCCCGTTGACACCGGTAGTCGCCCGCGTGACAGCCGCGATCTACCGCTGCTGCGTTGGTCTGACGGTGGCGCTGATCTGCGGATACGCGATCGGCTTCCACTTCAATCGCGGACCGCTCTACATCGTCGGCTACTGCCTTTTGGCGATCGCAATCGGGGCGGTGCTGTCATTCGGTGCCGACCTACTCGGCACCGGCACCAAGAACCCCGATGCCATGCTGCCGTTGCTGTCGTTGCCCATCTTGATCTTTGGGCTGTTGTCCGTTGGTCTCATGCCGCTCAAGCTGTTTCCGCATTGGATCCACCCGTTTGTTCGCAACCAACCGATAACGCAATTCGTGGTGGCGCTGCGCGCGTTGGCCGGGGATACCACCAAGGCGGCCATACCGGTGACGTGGACGGTAATGACGCCGACCTTGGCGTGGCTAGCCGGCTTCGCCCTGCTCCTGGTGCCCGTGTCCATCATCGTTTTGTCCCGGCGGCCATGATCGGTATGACAAGTCAAGAAATCGCGTTTGCGCCCGCACAGTCCCAGCACACCAACCACTCTGCCCGGCTGCTCATTTCGCAGACTCTGGTGCAGACCCAGCGGATACTCACGCGCTGGTCGCGTGACTTCGTCACCCTCATCGAAGCGCTGGTCTTTCCGATTCTGTTCATGCTGGTGTTGAAGATCGTGCTCGGCAATCTGATCTATGCCGTAACCCACCATGATGCGATGTACAGCATCGTTCCGTTAATCGCACTCGGCGCCGCGATCACCGGATCGGCGTTCGTCGCGATCGACCTGATGCGAGAACGCACCAGCGGACTGCTCTCCCGACTGTGGGTGCTGCCAGTGCACCGGATGTCGGGTCTGATGGCCCGCATCCTGGCAGACGCGGTTCGGATTCTGTTCACCACTCTCGTGATGCTGGGCGTGGGGATCCTGATGGGCTTCGAGTTTCGCCAAGGTCTGATCGCGAGCCTCATGTGGCTGTGCGTTCCGGTGACGCTCGGCATCGCCTTCGCCGTCATGGTCACCACCGTGGCGCTCTATTCGTCGCAGGCAGTCATCGTCGAGGGGGTCGAGTTGACCCAGGCAATCGCGATCTTCTTCTCCACGGGTCTGATTCCGCTGGACCAATACCCACACTGGATTCAGCCGGTCGTGGCCCATCAGCCAGTAAGCTATGCGGTCTCGGCGATGCGCGGATTGTCGATGGGTGGCCCGGTCCTGTTTCCGATGATCGGGGTGCTGTTGTGGACCGCCGGCATCTGCGCGGCGTGCGCGGTTCCCCTGGCCGTCGGCTGGCGACGGGCCAGCACGCATTGATTCACCATGCAGTGAAGAACGGAGAGTCCTAACGTGTTCCCCGGAGCCGTAATCCGGAAGCTGGCGTTCAGCGAGGAAATATACGCCCGATACCAGGCTTTCACCTCGTTCACAGCGCATGTGCGAGGTCCGGTCGACATCGATGCGATGTCGGAGGCCTTCGACGCTCTCTTGCAGGCCCATCCGGTGTTCGCGGCCCATCTGGAGGAAGGCCCCGACGGGAACCACCACATTGTCGCCAATGACCTGCTGCACTCGGGGCTGGTGGTCATCGACGGCAGGCGGGCCGAAAACCCCCATGTGCAGCTCGATCAGCGCGACTCGCTGTTCAGGCTGCAGTTGACGCTCGGCGAGTCGGAGAGCCTGGTCACCGCGTATGTCCATCACAGCCTGGCCGACGCTCACCACCTCGGCAGCCTGCTTGACGAGCTGTTGTCCCGCTATACCGACGTGGTCACTACCGGCGACCCCGGTCCGATAACACCCGAGCCGGCGCCCGAACCAGCTGAAGAGCTGCTGAAGCGCCGCGGTATCAAGCAATCAGCGCTGACCGGGTTCGAGCGTTTCTTGCCGCTCTTGTTCGCCTATGACCTTCCGCCCATCGCCGAGGAGATGCGCAAGTTCGAAGCGCCCGAGCCGGTTCCGGTCACCAGGTGCCGACTCACCAGCCAGGAGACCGCCGACCTGGTCTCGTTCAGCCGAGACAATGGGCTTAGCTTCAACGCGGTGCTGGCAGCCGCTATCCTGCTCGCCGAGTGGCGGTTGCGCGAGACGCCGCACGTCCCAATTCCCTACTGCTACGCCGTAGATCTGCGCTTCCTTTTGAGCCCTCCGGTAGGGGCGACCGAGAGCACCAACCCGGTGGGATTGGCAACCTATCTCGCCGAGATTGGTCCCGACACCGACATCACCGAATTGGCAGCCGACATCGTCGCAACTTTCCGGGCTGACTTGTCCGACGGCATGATTCACCAATCGGCGCTTCGTTCCGGCAGGATCCTGGAGGGAACTCCCCCCGGACTGCCACCATTTGTCTTGTGCACGAACGTCAGTACGCTGCCGCCGATCCGCACACCGGAAGACGTGGAGCTGGTGGACTTCCACAGCAGGATCCACTGCGCGATGGATGTCCCCTTCGGCTTCTACGCCTGCTCGATCGCCACCGACCGGCTCTCGATCGAGCTGCACGGCAGCATCCCGGCGCCACAGCTCTTGTTGGACGCCATCCGCGACATCCTGTGCTCTGTTCCCTCAGAGTACGGGTTGTTCATGGAATGACCTGAGCCTGCGCGCTTTTGTAGATCCGACCTGTAGATCCGACCTTTTGTTGGATCGAACCCTTTTGGCTAGATCGCAGGCTGTGTAGATCGGCTCTCGTTCGCCACCATCAGGCCTAGTTCGCTGCCATAAGGCACCGTTGCACTGCAGCGCACCTCGTGGGCTCACGAAGAACGCTACAGTGCAACGGATCCGCCGTTATGACGCCGCGGCTTGGGCTTCTTCCTCGGCCAATGTGTCAGCCAGATGCTGCGACAAGGCACGCGCAGTGTTATGGCTGGCGATGACCTTGGGCGACAGCCGCACCCCCGTCTCGGTTTCAATGTGGGTCCGCATCTCGAGCATGCCCAGCGAGTCCAGGCCATACTCGACGAACGGCCGGTCCGCGTCCACTGTGCGACGCAGGATCACACTGGCCTGCTCGGCTATCAGACGCCGCAGCCGACCGGCCCACTCCTCTTGCGGCAGCAACTTCAGCTCCGCGAGGAATTTACTTGGGCCCCTCGTGTTTTGACCGCTGGACTGGAACATCTCAGCCCACGGGCTGCGCCTGACCAGGTCTGCCAGCCATGGCGCACCGATGATCGGGATGTAGCCGGTGTAGGTGCGGGCATGGCGCAGCATCTGCTCGAATGCGTACATACCCTCGTCGGGGGCGATCATGATTTCGCCACCTTCGGCCAAGAACGTGGCGCGGCCGACCTCACCCCACGCACCCCAGCCGATGGCACAGACCGGCAGGCCCTGAGCACGGCGCCAGTGAGCGAACGCGTCGACCCAGCTGTTGGCCGCCGCGTAGGCACCCTGACCGGGCGAACCCATCAGGGCCGCACCCGAGGAGAACAAGCAGAACCAGTCGAGCGGCTGTCCGGTCGATGCGCGATGCAGGTTCCAGGATCCGTAAACCTTGGGCGACCAGTCCCGATCGATCAGCTCGTCGGTGATGTTGCTCAACGTGGCGTCCTCGACCACCGCGGCCGCGTGCAGCACACCCCGCAGCGGAAGCCCGGTGGCGGTCGCCGCACTGACCAGACGGTCAGCGGTCTCGGGCTCGGCAATATTGCCGCACTCAACCACGATGTCAGCCCCATTGGCCCGCAGCCGCTCGATGGCCTGCCGCGATTTGGGGTTGGGCTGTGAGCGGGCAGTCAGCACGATCCGGCCGCAGCCCGCCGCGGCCATCTTCGAGGCGAAGAAGAGCCCCAGGCCGCCCAGGCCGCCGGTGATGATGTAGGACCCGTCGCTGCGGAACACCTCAACCTGCTCCGGAGGTACCACTACCCCTCTGCGCCCACTTCGCGGCATGTCGAGCAGCAGTTTGCCGGTGTGTGCGGCGTTACTCATCGTCCGGATAGCCTCGGCGGCTTCGGCCAATGGGTAGTGAGTGCACTCCGGTGCACTCAGCACACCTTCGGCGGTGAGGTTGTACACCGTCGAGAGCAACTCGCGGACCCGTTCGGGCTGGATGACCGACATCAGCCCGAGGTCCACGTAGTAGAACGTCAGGCCACGCCGGAACGGATACAGCCCCATCCGGGTGTTGCCGTACACATCGGCCTTGCCGATCTCGACGAACCGTCCGCCGAAGGCCAACAGCTCCAGGCCCGCGCGTTGGGCGGCACCCGTCAGCGAGTTCAGCACGATATCGACGCCGTACCCGTTTGTGTCGCGCCGGATCTGATCCGCGAACTCGATGCTGCGCGAGTCGTAAACGTGCTCGATGCCCATGTCGTTCAACAGCTGCCGACGTTCCGCATTGCCGGCTGTTGCGAATATCTGCGCCCCTGCGGCGCGCGCGATCGCGATGGCCGCCTGCCCCACACCACCGGTTGCGGAGTGGATCAGCACCCGGTCCCCGGCCTTGATTCCGGCCAGGTCGTTGAGGCCGTACCACGCGGTGGCGTGGGCGGTGGAGGACGCGGCCGCATGCTCGTCGGACAGGCCCGCCGGCAGTGTGACAGCGAGGTTGGCATCACAGGTGAGGTAGCTCCGCCAGCATCCGTCCTTGGAGAAGCCGCCAACCCGGTCACCGACCTGGTGATCCGTGACGCCCTCCCCGACCGCCGTCACCACGCCGACGAAGTCGGTCCCCGTCTCCGGCAGACGTCCCTCCAAGCTGGGGTACCGGCCGAAGGCGATCAGGACATCGGCGAAGTTGATGCTGGACATGGTCACCGCGACCTCGATCTGACCGGGCCCCGGCGGAACGCGGTCACAGGCGGCGAGTTCCAGCGTCTGCAGGTCACCCGGCGTGCGGATCTGCAGCCGCATGTTGTCACGCTCGTGGTCGACGATGGCGGTTTGCCGTTCGTCAGCGCTCAGTGGGCCGGGGAACAGGCGCGCCACGTACCACTCGCCACCGCGCCAGGCGGTCTCGTCTTCCTCGGATCCTCCCAACAGTTGCTGGGCCAGCTGTTCGGCCTGCGTGCTTTCGTCGACGTCGACCTGGGTTGTCTGCAACAGCGGATGCTCACTGCCAATCACCCGCAACAGGCCGCGCAGTCCGGCCTGCTCCAGATTGATCTCGTCTTCTGGCCGAACTCGCTGAGCCTGCCTGGTCACCACGAACAGACGCGGCAGCTCACCTTCCAGCTCGGCCAACTCCCGGGTGATCCGAACCAGGTGGCGCACCTGCTCACGACCCTGCAGCAGGCTCTGCTCATCCGCGTCGCCGCTACGTGGCCCACAGACGATCACCACACCCTTGTTGGCACGGGCCCGAAGCTGGGCGCCCAGCTTTTCGATGCCGCCGGCCAGATCGTCCTGTGCCGACCAGACCATGCTGGCGCACTCCGCGCCCTGGGATTTCAGAGCATCAGCCAACATCGTTGCCATCAAGTCCTCACCATCGGAGGCGCTGATGAGCAACCACGAGCCGGTCTCCTCGTCGAGGACCTCGGGCAGCTGTCGCTGTTGCCACTCGAGGGTCAGCAGACGCTCGCTGAGCACGCGGTCGCGTTCACCGCTTTCGGAGGTCCCGGTGCCCAGGCGCAGCCCACGCACGGCCAATAGCACGCAACCCTGCTCATCGAGCAGCTCCAGGTCGGCCTCGCCTCCATTGGCGTCGGCCTTGGTTACCCGCGTGTAGCAGTACTGGGCATTGCGGGTCGGCCCGTAGGCACGCAGGCTGCGCACACCCAATGGCAACAGCAAGCCGCCACCGCCGGTGCTCTTGACGCCCGCGGCGACGGACTGGAAGCAGGCATCCAGCAGCGCCGGGTGCACGCCGTAGGCCCCCTGCTGGAACCGAATCGACGCGGGCAGCGCCACTTCGGCCAGCACCGTGCTGCCTTCTGTCTCCGCGGTACGCGCGATGGTCAGACCGCTGAATGCGGGACCGTGCTGAATGCCACGTTCGACGAACGCTTCACGCAACTCGGCTCCGTTGACCGAGACGGGGTGGGCCGCCAACAGCGCTGCGATGTCGTAGGCCGGCGGCACGGATTCGTCGTCGCTGGCGCGCAACGCCGCGGTGGCGTGGCGCGTGGTTTCACCGTCAACATGGGTCTGCACCACGAAGTTGGCGACACCCGGCGAGTCCAGCGACGCGACGGCGTCGATCGGGGTCTCCTCATCGAGCAACAGCATCTGCTCAAAGGCCAGGTCGCGGACCTCGAATGCTTCGCCGAATACCTCGCCGGCGGCCGCCAACGCCATCTCGCAGTAAGCCGCGCCGGGAAGGGCGGCCACGTTGCGCACCTGGTGATCGCTTAGCCACGACAAGGTGTCGGTGCCGACATCGGTCTGCCAAACATGGCGCTCCGGCTGCTCGCTCAGCCGCACATGTGCGCCGAGCAACGGATGCACGGTGAGCGAGCAGGCACCTTGCGCCTTGCTGTCTTGTCCTTCACCGTCCACGAAGAAGCGCCGGTGCGTCCACGCCGGCAGCGGCGCATTCACCAACCGGCCGGCTGGATAGAGCACCGAGAAGTCCACGGCGGCGCCAGCGCTGTGCACATCGGTCAGCAGGCCGCGCAACCCGTGCGGCAGCGGCTGCTCCCGCCGCATACCGGCCAGAGCGGCCGCCGACATGTCGAGACTGCGGGCGTTCTGGTCGACGGCGTGGGTCAGCAGAGGGTGCGGCGAGAGCTCGGCGAAGACTCGGAAGCCGTCCTCTAGCGCGGCCTGCACCGCCGCAGCAAACTGCACGGTGTTGCGCAGGTTGTCCACCCAGTAAGCGGCGTCGCAGGTGGGCCGCTCACGCGGATCAAACAGAGTGGCCGAGTAGTACGGAACCTTGGGAGCCGACGGGACGATATCCGCCAGCGCCGTGGCCAGATCTTCGAGGATTGGGTCGACTTGAGGCGAGTGCGACGCCACGTCCACTGCAACCTCGCGCGCCATCACCTCCCGCTGCTCCCACCGCGCGACGAGATCACGCACCGTTTCGGTGGCACCGCCGACTACCGTGGACTGCGGCGAGGCCACTACCGCGACGGCGACGTCATCGATGCCGCGGGCCATGAGCTCCGAATTCACTTGCTTGGCAGGCAGTTCCACTGATGCCATCGCGCCGGCTCCGGAGATCCGCAGCATCAGCTTGGACCGGCGGCTGATGACGCGTGCGCCGTCTTCCAGCGACAGCGAGCCAGCGACGACGGCCGCGGCCGCCTCACCCAGCGAGTGCCCAATCACGGCACCCGGGCGCACCCCGTAGGTCTTCTCCATGGTGGCGGCCAGCGCAACCTGCATGGCGAACAGGGTCGGCTGCACCTTGTCGATCCCAGTCACCTTTTCCGGCGCCGTCATCGCCTCGGTCACCGAAAAACCCGACTCGTGGGCGATGATCGGCTCTACCGCGGCAACGGTCGCAGCAAACACCGGTTCGTTGGCCAGCAGGTCGGCGCCCATGGCGGCCCACTGCGACCCCTGCCCCGAGAACACCCATACGGGTCCCCGGTCGCCGCGTCCGACCGCGGCCTCATACATGAGGTCACCCTCGGCGACCTCCTGCAAACCCTCGACCAGTTCGGGCAGGCTGGCGGCGACTACCGCAGTGCGCACCGGCCGATGCGCACGCCGGCGCGCCAGCGTGTAGGCCAGGTCGACCTCCTCGGTGGAGGCCGCGGAGTCCGCGCGACTACCCACCCACTCGGCGAGCTCACGTGCGGTCTGCCGGAGCCCGTCAGCCGAGGTGGAGGACAAAGCGAACAGCAATGGGCTGGCCATGCCGGGCTCCGCGGGGCCTTGATCGCTTGCCGGCGCTGGTGTGGGCGGTTCTTCGAGGATGGCGTGCACGTTGGTCCCCGACATCCCGAACGAGGACACCGCGATCCGCCTCGGCCCCTGGTCCTCCGGCCATGGCGTGATCTCGTGGGGCACATAGAGCCCCGTCTCGATCTCCGCAAGCTCGTCGGGCAGTCGGGTGTGGTGCACCATCGGTGGCACCACCCCGTGTCCAAGCGACAGGGTCGCCTTGATCAGTCCTACCGTTCCCGCGGCGGACTCGCTGTGCCCAATATTGGTCTTGACCGATCCGAGCATGCAGCGGCTGCCGCCGGCGCCGTACACCTGCGCCAGGCTCCGATACTCGATCGGGTCACCGACCGGGGTACCGGTGCCGTGCACCTCCACCGCTCCCACGCTGGCTGGGTCCACTCCTGCCGCCGCCAGGGCTTCGCGGTAGACGGCGACCTGCGCAGTCTCCGACGGCATGAGCAACGTCTCGGAGCGCCCGTCCTGATTGGCAGCGGTACCGCGTACCACCGCGAGGATCCGGTCTCCGTCGGCCAGCGCATCCGACAGTCGCTTGAGCACAACCACCGCGCAACCCTCGGAACGCACAAAGCCGTCCGCGTCGACGTCGAACGCGTGGCAGCGACCGGTCGGAGAGAGCATGCCCTGCGAGGACAAGGAAACACTGCCGTTGGGCTCCAGCAGCAACGCACAGCCGCCGGCCAACGCGAGGTCGCTCTCCCCCTCGTGCAGGCTGCGGCAGGCCAGATGCACCGTGAGCAAACCGGAAGAGCATGCGGTGTCCACCGTCATCGCCGGACCGTGCAGGCCCAGCGTGTGGGCAATGCGCCCGGACGCCACACTGTTGATGAGGCCTGTCGACGCGTAGGGGCCCGCCAAGTCGCCCGCGAGGACGGTGCGCACCAGGTAGTCCTCGTGGGACAGCCCAACGAACACACCCGTCGAGGATCCCGACAACGACGCCGGATCGAGACCGGCGTGCTCGATCGCCTCCCACGCGGTCTCCAGCAACTGCCGATGCTGCGGGTCGATCGAGGTCGCTTCCCGTTCGCTGACGCCAAAGAACTCGGCGTCGAAACCGGCGACGTCGTCGATGAACCCACCCCATCGCGACACCGTTCGACCAGGGACGCCCGGCTCGGGGTCGTAGTAGTCGTCAACGTCCCACCGGTCAGGTGGAATTTCGGAGACCAAGTCGTCACCGCGCAGCAAGGACTCCCAGAGCTTCTCGGGCGAGTCGACGCCTCCGGGCAGCCGGCATCCCATCCCGATAATCGCAACGGGCGTGGCAGGTTTTTGCATAAATCTACATTCCTTGTCTCAGCTCGACCGATCTCACACCGTTCAACCGGTGTGACACCGACGACACCACCGAATCATTCACAAGGGCAACGAAATGGCTACAACGCCGGTTCCGAAGCCGCCAATCCAGGCCAAGCCGGATGTCGACACCGCTGGCGGGTCTCGCAAGCAAGCCTAGACGACTCAGGGCACGCCGGGAGCACGGCTTGCGCGATTGCCCGGCCTGTGACGGGTCCGACCGATTGAGCGGCGAGTGGCCCCGATCACCACGGTGTATATCAAGGGGCCGGACCCGAAGAACCCCGAGATCGGATGGTCTGACCGGCCTGCTGTGAGAAGAATGACCTTCAGCTGTGAGATGAATCGATCCGGCCGGCCAATCTCGCGTCACCCGGTGGCACACGTGGGCGAGGCACCGAACCAGGACGCAGGGACCCCCGAAGCCGCGCGCGGACCTACCAGGCCGGCCCCCACCAGGTTCTCCCCCACCAGCCCGGCCCTCAATCCCGCCGTCAATCCTGTTCTGCTCCAACGCATTCGCATGACGTTGCTGCGGAGCAGGCAGGGACCGGTGGGGCGGCTACTCCTTGACGAAGCTGTACATCCGGTACGAGATATCACCGCTTTGCATTAGGCGGTACAGGGGGGTGCCCGTCACACCGATGTAGTTGCGGCCCGCGGCGCGCAAAAAGATCGGCAGATGGCGCTTTACCAGTTCTCGTGACTTCGGCGTATTGATGTCGATGCCGCGCAGAACCTCCGCGTTGATCTCTCGGTACGAAATTTGCTGCAGCCCGGCGGCGGCCAGTGCGGCCTCCCATTCGGCGATCTCAGTGCAGGGCCGGATATCCGCGTATGCGAAGTACCCCCCTGGGCGCAGCACCCGCTTCACCTCTTCGAGGAAAACTGGAAACCGCGGGTAGCAATGTGAGGCTTCCACGTTGAGCACCACATCAAAGGATTCGTCCTCGAAAGGTAGGTCCTCGGCATCGCCTTGCACGAAATCCAAACCGGGCAGGTTGTGCCGTTGTTGGCAGAACTTGATGCCGGCCGGGTTCAGGTCCAATGCCGTATACGAGGCGGGGCCCAGGGTACGGGTGAGGTAGGAGGCCCCGCCGCCATGGCCGCAACTGACCTCCAGCACGCGTTTACCACTCAGATCAGCCTGGGTCGCCGTCCGGTGATACAGGTTGATGTGGCATCGGTCCGGCTCGTCGGTCGCCTCCAATGGCAGGTCCATCGGCGGATCTTCCTCGTAAGCCCAGTTGATGAACACAAGCTCATCGGCACCGAGCCCACGGGTCATAAGCGGATACCAGTATTTCCAAATTTTCTTGTAGACCCGGGTGTGTGCGACGCCGGCGACGACACGGTGGGTACGACTTAAGGCCACGGGGAAGCAGTATGGCAGAGCACCTGTCCAAGAACGGCAAGAACGGCAAGAACGGCAACGGCGCGTCCGTGAAAATGCGGCGCACCCCGCCACCGCACTGCGGTGATGGCCGGGAATACGGACAAGGCCATTTGCTGCGCCCCTCGATTAGCCGGCCCCCACCGCCGGAAGTGACGCGACCCGAACCCGCCCAAGAAATGGGGCAGATCGACGGCAATCATTTCCCCGCGCATCCGTGCGCACAAGAAATCAAGATCAACCAGGTCGCTCGACCTACCCCCGCCGTTTGGTGAATGTCCACTAGACCACCGTTGAACTCGCGAAATGCAACTTTGACGCCCCTGCGGGGTGCCCGCCGCCCGGATTCGTGGGCAGGCCGGGGCAACGTTGCATCCAGGCCGGTAACGTGATGCCCATGAGTGTGCGTTCCCTTCCCGCGGCGCTTCGTGCCTGCGCCCGCCTGCAGCCCAACGACCCAGCGTTCACCTTCGTGAACTACGAACGGGACTGGGACGGTGTAGCGGAGACGCTGACGTGGTCGCAGCTGTATCGGCGAACGCTGAACGTGGCCCGAGAGCTGAGCAGTTGCGGGGCGGTCGGTGACCGTGCGGTGATCTTGGCTCCGCAGGGACTCGAATACATCGTCGCTTTCCTCGGCGCGCTGCAGGCCGGACGGATCGCGGTTCCGCTTTCGGTTCCCCAGGGCGGCGCCAGCGATGACCGCGCCACATCGGTGCTACGTGACGCGTCCCCGGTCGCGATTCTCACCACATCGCCGGTCATCGACGATGTAACCCAGCATGTTTCGGCTCAGTCCGCCGGGCCGGCTCCCTCGATCATCGAACTCGACCGGCTGGACCTGGACGCTTCGGCCGGATCTGGTGCCGGTGACGAAAACTACCCGGCTACGGCGTATTTGCAGTACACGTCGGGATCGACCCGCGAGCCTGCCGGCGTCGAGCTTTCGCACCAGAATCTGAGAACCAACTTCGAACAGCTGATGTCGGGCTACTTTGCCGACACCGATGGGCTCGCGCCACCGGACGCGACGCTGGTGTCGTGGCTGCCCTTCTACCACGACATGGGTCTGGTTCTGGGGGTCTGCGCACCGATTCTCGGTGGATATCAGGCAGTGCTTACCAGCCCGGTGTCGTTCCTGCAGCGTCCGGCGCGGTGGATGCAGATGCTGGCCACCAGTTCGCACGCATTTTCGGCAGCACCGAACTTCGCCTTCGAACTCGCGGCCAAAAAAGTGTCGGATGACGACATGGCCGGACATGATCTGGGCAATGTGCTGACCATCCTCAGCGGCAGCGAGCGGGTACAACCCGCAACCTTGAAGCGCTTCGCCGACCGCTTTGCCCGCTTCAATCTGCAGGAAAGGGTGCTCCGCCCGTCGTATGGCCTGGCCGAGGCAACGGTCTACGTGTCGACCAGCAGGCCAGCTCAGCCGCCCGAGATCCTAGACTTCGAGGCTGAAAGTTTGACCGCCGGTCAGGCGAAGCGGTGTGAAAGCGGAGCCGGCACCCAGTTGGTCAGCTACGTCTTGCCGCGCTCACCGTTGGTGCGAGTCGTCGACCCCGATACCTGCACCGAATGCCCGGAGGGGACGGTCGGCGAAATCTGGGTGCATGGCGACAACGTCGCCATCGGCTATTGGAACAAGCCGGAGGAAAGCGAGCGCACCTTCGGCGGAAAGTTGGCCTCGCCATCCGAAGGCACCCCCGAAGGTCCATGGCTAAGAACCGGAGACTCCGGATTCATCGAAGACGCGAAAATGTTCA
The DNA here is from genome assembly GCF_003391395.1 of Mycobacterium marinum. Lineage (NCBI taxonomy): Bacteria > Bacillati > Actinomycetota > Actinomycetes > Mycobacteriales > Mycobacteriaceae > Mycobacterium > Mycobacterium marinum. The sequence continues at coordinate 1,992,087 of NZ_CP024190.1, read as the reverse complement.
TCATCGGCCGTATCAAGGATCTCTTGATCGTGTATGGACGCAACCACTCTCCCGATGACATCGAGGCCACGATTCAGGAAATCACCCGGAGCCGCTGCGCGGCGATATCCGTCCCCGGTGATCGCAGCACCGAGAAATTGGTCGCCATCATCGAACTCAGAAAGCGCGGCGACTCGGCTCAAGACACCCTCGAGATACTCGGCGCCATCAAGCGTGAAGTCACCTCGGCCCTGTCGAATTCGCACGGCCTCAGCGTCGCGGATCTGGTTCTGGTAGCGCCGGGTTCGATCCCGACCACCACCAGCGGCAAGGTCAGGCGGGCTGCGTGCGTCGAGCAGTATCGACAGCAGCAGTTCGCCCGCCTGGACGCCTAGCGTGTCAACCGACGGTACCCATAGGTCGTCGCGGCTGGTCAACTTCCTCATCGTCGCCGCCTGGATTGCGGTGGCGGTGATCGCGAACCTGGCTGTAGTGCTAGCGCCGGGAAAATCCAGCGACGCCGGCTCGGCGCTGTTGTCGCCAGATTCCACGGCGTCTGCCGCCAGCAGCCGGATTGGGCAGGCCTTCCCGGGCACCGGCACCAACGCGGTCGCCTACCTGGTGGTGGATGGGCGCGACACCCTTGGGCCCGCCGATCAGAACTACTACGACGCGGCGGTTAGCGCGCTGCGCGCGGACAGCCGCCACATCGGTTCCGTCCTCGACTGGTGGTCAGATCCTCTGACAGTCCCGCTGGGAACCGGCTCCGATGGCCACTCGGCGATCGCGATGGTCTGGCTGGTCGGCCAGGCCGGGTCAACCCAGGCGCGGGAATCGCTGCAAGCCGCGCAATCGGTGGTGCACAATCTGCCGGCAAGTGCGGGGCTACGCGCCCGCGTCGTAGGTCCGACGACGTCGAGCAGCGTGCCCGCGCACATGACGGCGTGGCAGGGCGCGGTGATCGTGCTCGCCACTGCGGTGATTGCCGTCCTACTACTGCTGTGGGCGCGCCGCTCGCTCGTGGCCGCCGCAGTCGTGCTGCTGACCGCCGGCCTCTCGCTCGCGGTGGCGTGGCCGCTGGCCGCCGCGCTGCGCGCTATCCCCGGACAGAACATCTCGGTCTTCACCGTGTTCTCCGCGACCCTGGCCGCGATACTGACAATCGGCACGATCGCCGCTTCCACCATGCTGGTCGCACGGCCCGGACATCACCCGGGTGCCACGGCGGCCCAGCCGGTGGGCCGAGCGGCATCCCGCAACAACCTGGCCGCGTTGGCCATGCCCGCAGCGGGCGTCGCGATACTCACCGCCCCGCTACTGCTGGCCCGAACGCCCGCGCTCCACGGAGTCGGCGTCGCCGCGCTGGGTGTCGTTGTGGCACTTGCGGCTTCGCTGACACTGTTGCCTGCCCTGATCGGGCTCACCGGGCCGTCACGGCTGTCCTCGTCACGACCCGTCGGCGCCCGCCGTTCACTGCCCGTGTCGATACCGCGCACCGCCGTAGTCGCCGCCCTGGTGCTCGCGGTGTGTGCGATACCGGTCATCGGGATGCAATGGGGCATCGGTGACGGCCCGGTGAAACCGGCCGCAGGCGGCACCAAGCGGGTGTTGCCTGGGCAACCACTGCCCGACGTGGTGATGCTCGAAGCCAAGCACGATCTGTCAGACCCAGCCGGGCTCATTGCCATCGACCAGGTCAGCCACCGGCTGATGGAGATTCCCGGCGTCCGCAGGGTGGAGTCGGCGGCATGGCCGGCCGGTGTGCCATGGACGGACGCGTCGCTGACCGCCGCTGCCGGAAGACTCAGCGATGAGCTCGATCGCGGGGCCGGCTCCTTCATGCCGCAGGTGAGAGCGATAAAGACGTTGGGGTCGATCGTCGATCAGATGTCCGGCGCGGTCGACGAGCTGGACCGCAGCGTCACCGCCGGTCTGGCCGGGGCAGCCCAAATTCAGCAGAACGTCGACGTCCTGATATCTGGCACCAACAACATCAAAGGCGTGACAGTGGAGTTGTCCGGATATCTGGATCCGGTCCGCGGTTGGATGGGCGACGTCCCGAACTGTCCCGCCGACATGTTGTGTGTCGCCGCGGGCAAGGTCATCGATCCCGTCGACAGGGTGGTCGACGACGTGAAGTTGCTCACCGACGGGGCTGATCGCATCGCCGCGGTATCGCGCAAGACGCTGGGCGCCTTCTCCTCCGCGCCGCAGGTGGTCGCTCAAATGCGATCGGCACTGGCCCAGCTGCAGTCTTTTGTGCCCAACCTGGAAACGACCATCGAGAACACCCTCCCGCAACTCGTGCAGGTGTCGGCGTTCTTGAAGAATCTCAGGCTCGATTTCGCCAACACCGGCCAGGGTGGCTTCTATGTATCGGGTAAGACCCTCGCGGACCCGTCTTACCAGCAGGTACGGCAGTCGATGTTTTCGGCGGACGGGACGGCCACCCGGCTACTCGTCTTCTCCGACAGCAACCTCGGTCTGGACGCGTCGGCAAGGGCACAACAGCTCGAAGCCGCGGCCGGCAAGGCAATGAAGTACGGCAGCCTCGAGGACGCCGAAATCACCGTGAACGGGGCCGCCCAAGTGGCCACCGACGTCCGGGGCTCCCTCACCCACGATGCCGTGCTGCTGGCCGCCATGATGCTGGCGGTGCTGGTTCTGGTCAGCATGTGGCGCGGAGCGCTCACCGCCGTTGTGATGGCCGTCGGGTTGCTCGCGGCCTACCTCGCTGCGCTGGGCATTTCGACAGCCCTCTGGCAATACCTGGCGGGGCGTGAGATACCCGCAGCGGTACCGTTGGTGTCCTTCGCCATCCTGGCGGCGTGCGGGCTTCCCTATCTCCTGGATCGCACGGGCACCCCGATCACCACCGAAGCCCCGATCACACCCGATGCACAGCCCGCGAATACCGCGGCGCTGCGCAGCGCCGGTGCGCCGCTGGCGGCCCTGACCGCGGTCTTCGGCCTGGGATTGGTGCTGGTCTCAGCCGGGTCGGTGGGCGCGCTGAGTCAGATCGGCACCGTGGTGCTGTTCGGCGTCGCCGCGCTGACGGTGGTGGCACGGGTGTGCATTCCGGCCGCGATGCAAGATCGGGCTGACCGCACCGTCGCGGCCGAGCCGGTCGCCGAGCCCGACCTAGCAACCGACTAGGTGTACTGACCTGACAGGTTAGGGACGCGGCTGGCGGGTGGTCGGCCGCCGAGTGCGGTGTGGCCGCGGTGGTAATTGTCGGTGTGAAACCACCTGGGGAATTCGTCGTAGCGTTCGGTATCGCTGGTGTGGCGACGGGCGTAGGCCCACTCGTCGGCCAAGGTGCGGTGAAAGGGCTCGACTTTCGAGATTGAGTTGGTGCATTCCTAGACAGCTCGCACCCCACTCGGAGATCTTCGTCATGTCGCCACGCCACGCTCACCAGCGTCTGTGGTCAGCACACCTAGGCACCGGTCAGCGGCCGGCCCGGGCGATCAGTCGACGTTGACCGGTTCATTCCATTTGGACAACGTGACCTCGACGGCCCCGGAACCGAGGTCCACGTTGGCCCGAACGAGGCGGTGCGAACCATCTTGGGCGATCCACACGGTCGCCGGTCGCGGACTGCGCGCGCCAGGGTCCAAGATCTTGACGCTGTCTGTTGGCAGCGTTCCGGTGATCTTGCTGGTCTGGATTCCGTTGATGACCTCGTTGCCCTGCGACTGCAGGTTGGCGACACCGGAGAGCAACTTCGTCACCCCATTGATGGGGTCCAGCACGCGTGAGGCCGACAGATCAGCCACGGAGCCCAGATTGCTCCAGTCGTCGAACAGTTTGACCGAGATGTTGTCGTCCTTGATGCGGAACGGGACACCCGCCTCGCCGTTATAGGTGCAGTCACCCTTCGCGGCGAGCGGTTTGGCCCGGAGATCGACGTCAGCGCTACTGATCCCGAGCATGCTGTCGACTTTCCCGGTTGTGCGGATCGCCAGATGCGCGCTGGTCAACGCCTTTGTCGCGTCGAGCGATTGCTCAACCTCGGCCATCAACGCCGGATCGGCCGGTACGGTGGTCGAGCTTTGGGCCTCGGGTTGCGATTTGTCGGAAGAACATCCGGACACCCACAAGACCAGACCAAGCGCTACCAGAAGGGCGGAGATGACCGCCGGTTTCCTTTGGTTCACTGCCTACCACCTCGCTGATATTGGCCGATATTGGCTCAAGCTCGCTTTGCACCCGCGGACAGCACCGAACCCAGCACACAGGTCGGTCATGAGCGGGCCGACAGCAATGCCGATCACCGTTGTGGTGCCCCGCACTGTGCCCTCTGGCGGCCCTACGGCGCAGCACCATTGGCCACGCGTCATCCATCACATTGGCCAACAAGACATTCGCCGCGCCTACGGCGGACCCGAACATCATGCGCTTGCTGGCGTACCCGATCGTAGCGTGCATCCGCATGGCCTCGCGGCCGCGGCCGACGTGGCTCATCGACTACCCCGATGCAGATACCGGCCACGCCGGTGAGTTAGCAAGCGCTTCAGTCCTTTCCAGCGATCCGTCGCGTCCCACCAACTCACCGGCAACCGGCGCTCGTCCCTGCTACGCAGTTACCGAAACCATCTCGCCGTCGGATTCGGGCAGCTTTTCCTCATCGGCTTGGGTTGCCTGGCTGTCCGGAATCTGCCGGCCGACATATTCGGCGATCGCAGTCGGTGTCGGATGGTCGAAGATCACCGTGGGTGGCAACGTCAGACCCGTGGCGCTCTTGAGGCGGTTGCGCAGTTCTACCGCGGTCAGCGAGTCGAAGCCGAGGTCCTGGAACCCTGCCTCCGGATCGATGTCCTCGGGGGACGGCCGGCCCAGCACCGCTGCGGCCTGCAAACACACCAGACCAACCAGGGCGTCTTGGCGTTCGCCTGCGCTCAGCCCGTTGAGGCGCTCGGCCAGCGCCGACTTCGACTGGGCGGCATCCCCGGTGTCCTCGATCTGGCGCCGCCGCGGACGGCGCACCACCCCGGCGAACAACGGCGGCAAGCCGCCGGCCTGAGCCCGGGCCTCCAGGGCGGGCCGATCCAAGAGCGTAGCCACCATGAGGGGGTGGTTGATCGCCAGTACCGCATCGAGCAGCCCTACCGCCTGCTCCGGGTTCATCGGAGCCAGCCCACTGCGACTCATCCGAGCCAAGTCGCGGCTGCTCAGATGTGCAGCCATGCCGCCGGACTGCTCCCACAGCCCCCACGCCACCGATATCCCGGCCAACCCCGCGGCTTGCCGATGCGCCGCCAACCCGTCCAGGAACGAGTTTGCTGCCGAGTAGTTGCCCTGCCCCGGCGAGCCCACGGTCGCCGCGATCGAGGAACACAGCACGAACATCGACAAATCCAGATCCAAGGTGGCCTCGTGCAGATTCCAGGCCGCATCCACCTTGGCCCGCAATACGGTATCGATCCGCTCCGGCGTCAACGAGCTGATCACGGCGTCATCGAGCACACCGGCGGCGTGAATCACGCCACGCACCGGCGGGTGCTCCCCCGACAACCGGGCCAGCATCGCCTCCACCGCGTCGCGGTCCGCCACATCGCAGGCCACCACCTGCACATTGGCGCCGGCCTCGGACAACTCGGCGGCCAGTTCGGCAGCCCCCTCGGCCCGATCGCCTCGCCTACTGGCCAACACCAGATGACGCACGCCGTAGGCATCGAGCATGTGGCGGGCCAGCACCGCACCGACCGCCCCGGTGGCACCGGTGATCAGCACCGTTCCGTCGGCAAGCCCGTCGGCCAGCGCCGACGGCATGGTCAGCACCACCTTGCCGATGTGGCGGGCCTGGCTCATGTACCGGAAGGCCGCCGGCGCGCAGCGCACGTCCCAGGTGGTGACCGGCAACCGATGCAGCACTGCGGTGTCGAACAGCTCCCGCACCTCGGCCAGCATCTCCTGCATGCGCACCGGGCCGGCCTCAGACAGGTCGAAGGCCCGGTACCACACGCCGGGGTAGTTGGCGGAGATCTTGTCGGCGTCGCGGATATCGGTCTTGCCCATCTCGAGGAAACGCCCGCCGCGTACCAGCAGTCGCAGCGAAGCATCCACGAAATCACCGGCCAGCGAGTCGAGCACCACATCGACCCCACGGCCGTCGGTGACCGCGAGGAACTTCTCCTCGAAGTCCAGCGTGCGGGAGTCGCCGATGTGGTCATCGTCAAATCCCATGGCGCGCAGCGTGTCCCACTTGCCGCGGCTGGCGGTGACGAAGATCTCGACGCCCCAGTGGCGAGCCAGCTGCACCGCTGCCATGCCCACGCCACCGGTTCCGGCATGGATCAACACCGATTCGCCGGGCTGTATCTTGGCCAGGTCCTGCAACCCGAACAGGGCCGTCAGGAACACCACCGGTACGGCGGCGGCCTGGGCGAACGACCACCCTTGTGGCATCCGGGTGATCAGCTGCTGGTCCACGACCGACAGCGGACCGGCACCACCAAGGAAACCCATTACCGAGTCACCGACGGCCACCCCGGATACCTGCGGACCTACCTCGAGGACCACCCCCGCGCCCTCTGCCCCCAGCGGCGGGGCCTCACCGGGATACATCCCCAATGCCGCCACCACGTCGCGGAAATTGACCCCGACCGCACGGACCGCCACCCGGACCTGTCCGGCGGCCAAGGGCGCCTGGACCTCTGGACAAGGCTCGATCACCAGGTCCTCCAACGTTCCGCCGCCACCGGCGGCCAACCGCCACGCCGACTCATCCGCCGGCACCGCCAGCAGCGGCGGGGCCGGGGCCAGCCGAGCGGCGTGTACCGCGCCGGAGCGCACTACGAGTTGGGGTTCCCCAACTGCGACCAGCTCCGCCGCCTCCACCGCGGCGTCAGCGTCGATCAGCACGATCCGGCCGGGATTCTCGGCCTGCGCCGACCGCACGATTCCCCATACCGCAGCGCCGGCCAGGTCGCTGACGTTCTCGCCGGGCATCGCCACGGCGCCGTGGGTCAACACCACCAAGGTGCCCGCGCGGTCCCCGTCGAACCAGGACTGCAACACCTCCAGGGCGGCGTGGGTGGCCGCGTACACCGACCCCACCACATCCTCGCCCGCGGGGTTGGGCTCCCACACCACCACACCGGCATTGCCGGCCGCGCCACCGTCACCGCCGGCGCAGAAGTCCGCCCACGACACCACGGCGGGCTGAGCAGACCCGTGGGTGCCGCCGCCGCTCAGCGGTATCGGCGACCAGATCACGTCCAGCGGCCCCTGGTCGTGTGCACCACCACCGGCCGCCGCAACCGCGGCGCGCAGCTGGGCCGCCGACATCGCCCGGGTGACCAGCGCGCCCACCGTCAACACCGGCAGCCCCGCGGCATCGGCGATCTCCACCGCGATCGAATCCGGCCCGGACATGGTCAGGCGCGCCCGCACCCGGCCGGCACCGCCGGCGTGCAGCGACACGCCCCGCCAGCAGAACGGCAGCTTTGTCTCATCGGAATCCGGGTTCTGCTCGGCGGTCAGCCCCAGCGCGTGCAGCACCGCGTCCAGTACCACCGGGTGCATTCCCATCTTGTCGACGGCCACTCCGGAGGGAGCGACCACCTCGGCGAACAGCTCGGAATCGCGCCGCCAGACCCCCACCAGCCCCTGAAATCCCGGGCCGTAGGCATAGCCGCGGTCGGCCAGCTGCGCATAGCCATCGGAGATATCGACGCTGTCGGCGCCCTCCGGCGGCCAGACCGACAGATCCGCACCGGAGCTTGCCGCCTCGACCCCCAACATGCCCTCGGCATTGAGCAGCCAGTCCTCGCTCTGATCACCGCGCGAATACACCGACAGCGCCCGGTTCCCGGAGTCATCGGCGGCTCCCACGATCACCTGCACCTGCACGCCCATTCCGGGGTGCAGCACCAGCGGCGCGGCCAGCACCAACTCCTCGACGACGGCACAGCCGACCTCGTCACCGGCGCGGATGGCCAATTCCACAAAGCCCGCCCCGGGGAACAGCACGACTCCGCCAATCACGTGATCGGCCAGCCAAGGCTGATCGGCCAGCGCCAGCCGGCCGGTCAACACCACGCCACCGGAATCGGGACGCTCGACCACCGCACCCAACAGGGCATGCTCGGCACCGCCGAGACCCAATCCGGTCGCGTCGGCGGGCCCATCGGCGCCCGGTACCTCCCAGAACCGCCGGCGCTGGAAGGCGTACGTCGGCAGGTCCACCCGGGTGGCACCCGAGCCGGCAAATACCGCCGGCCAATCCACCGACATCCCGGTGCTGAACAGCTGGCCGAACGCGGTGAGCACCGAGGCCACCTCGGGACGGTCCTTGCCCAGCATCGACACCACGACCGCCTCGGCGGGGGCCAGCGACTGCTCGATGGAGCCGGTCAATCCGCTACCGGGTCCGACCTCCACGAAATGGGTCGCCCCGAGTGTGTGCAGCTGCCGCGCGCTGTCGGCGAAGCGCACCGCCCGCCGAACGTGCTCGACCCAATACTGCGCAGATCCGAAACCGCCATCGGCACTGGCCAATTCGCCCGTCACATTCGACACCAGCGCGATCTGTGGTTCCCGCGCCTCAACCTGGGCGGCGATCCGCGCGAACTCCTCGAGCATCGGCTCCATCAGGGGCGAATGGAACGCATGCGAGACCGCCAGCCGATGCACCCGCCGACCCTGCTGGGCGAACTGGTCGGAGATGGCGGTCACCGCGGCCTCGGCCCCGGAGATCACCACCGATTTGGGGGCGTTGATCGCGGCGATGCCCACACCGTCGGTCAGTGACGGCAACACCTCGTCTTCGGCGGCGGCCACCGCCACCATGGCTCCGCCGGCCGGCAGGGCCTGCATCAACCGGCCGCGCGCAACCACCAGCATGGCCGCATCGGCCAATGTCAGCACCCCGGCGACGTAGGCCGCGGACAGCTCTCCCACCGAGTGGCCCATCACGAAGTCGGGCTGCAGTCCCCAGCGTTGCAGCGCCGCGAACAACGCCACCTCCACCGCGAACAATGCCGGCTGAGCAAATTCGGTGCTATCCAGCAGCGCCGCATCGGATCCCCACATAACTTCACGCAGAGGGATTCTCAGATGACGATCCAGCTCGTCGGCCACCGCGTCAAACGCTTCAGCAAACACTGGAAGTTGGTCATGGAGTTCCCGGGCCATGCCGATGCGCTGCGAGCCCTGCCCGGGGAATACCACGGCGGTCTTGCCTACCGACCCCGCTTGCCCGGTCACCACGCCCGCGCCCGGCGCGCCGTCGGCCAGCGTCGCCAGCCCGGTCAGCAATTGCTGGCGATCGGCGCCGACCACCACGGCCCGGTGCTCGAACGCCGATCGGCCCGCCAACGAGAACCCGATGTCGACCGGGTTGGACTGCGGGTCGGCTTGGACATGGGCCAACAGTCGGCCGGCCTGCGCCGTCAGCGCCTCGGCCGATCGCGCCGAAATCACCCATGGCACCACCGGCAAACTCGGCTCGCCCTTGTTGGATTCGCCGTCCGGCACCGCTTCCGGTGCCGGAGCCTCTTCCAGGATCACGTGCGCGTTGGTGCCGCTGATCCCGAACGAGGACACACCGGCCCGGCGCGGGCGCCCGGCATCCGGCCAGTCCCGAGCCTCGGCCAGCACCGACACCGCGCCGCTTTCCCAATCCACTCGTTTGGAAGGCTCATCGACGTGCAGCGACGCCGGCATCCGGCCGTGCCGCATGGCCTGCACCATCTTGATCACCCCGGCCACACCCGCGGCGGCCTGAGTGTGACCCATGTTCGATTTGATCGAGCCCACCCAGAGCGGCTGATCCGTCGGGCGTCCCTGCCCATAGGTGGCCAACAACGCCTCGGCTTCGATGGGATCACCCAATGTGGTTGCGGTCCCGTGGGCCTCGACCACGTCGACATCGGCGGATGTCAACCCACAATTTGCCAATGCCGCCTGGATCACGCGCTGCTGGGCGAGCCCATTGGGCGCGGTCAGGCCGTTGGACGCGCCGTCCTGATTGATCGCGCTGCCCCGCACCACCGCCAATACGTTGTGCCCGTTGCGTTGCGCATCGGATAGCCGCTCGAGCACCAGCACCCCGGCACCTTCGCCCCAGCCGGTCCCGTCGGCCGCCGCGGCAAATGCCTTGCATCGCCCATCTGCGGCCAACCCCCGCTGCCGACTGAACCCGACGAAGATCGACGGCAGCCCCATCACCGTCACACCGCCGGCCAATGCCATGTCGCATTCCCCGGAACGCAACGAGGCCATCGCCCAATGGATCGCCACCAACGACGACGAGCACGCCGTATCCACCGACAGCGCCGGGCCTTCCAGCCCCAGCACGTAAGCGACCCGTCCCGAGGCCACACTCACCGGCGAGCCGGTCAGCCCGTACCCCTGCAACGCACCGACGTCCTTGCCGCCGTAGCTGGGCGCGAAAATTCCGGTGAAGACCCCCGTCGAGGACCCGCGCAACGACATCGGGTCGATCCCGGCATGCTCGAGCGCCTCCCAGGAGACCTCCAGCATGAGCCGCTGCTGGGGATCCATCGCCAGGACCTCACTTGGCGGGATGCCGAAGAACCCGGCATCGAAGTTGGTGGCGTTCTCGACAAACGCACCCCACCGCGTATAGGTCTTGCCCTCGGCATCCGGATCCGGGTCAAACAACCCCTCGGTGTCCCACCCTCGATCATTCGGGAACTCCGTTACGGCGTCGCGCCCCTGCGAAACCAGATCCCAAAGCCCTTCCGGGCCATCCGCGCCGCCGGGAAACCGGCAGCCGATTCCTACCACCGCCACCGGCTCGGTTGCGCGTTGTTCGTATTCCCGCAGTCGCGCACGTGCCTCGTCGAGCTCGACAGCGACCTTCTTCAGGTAGCGGAAGAGCTTGTCGTTCTGCTGGTCGGCGCTTTCACCGCTGGTGGTCATACTCAGTTGCTCCTGTTCATGATTCGCCAAATTCCGAATCGATCAGCTGGAAAATTTCGTCGGGGGTCGAGGCGGCGGCGATGCGCTGGCCCCAGTGCTCCTGCCCTTCGGTGATCGTGCCGAGCAGGGCACGCAACCGTTCGGCCACTCGCGGCTTCTCACCGTCGGCGATGGCCGCGGTCAGCTCTTCGACCTTGTTCAGCTGCGCTTCGATCAGCGGCAGCGCCCGCGCGCCGCTGCGCGCTGACTGCGGCGTCACCCGCCGGTCCGCGCCGGACAGTTCGGCCTCCAGGTACTGGGCCAGTCCCGATATCGAGCCGTAGTCCCACCCAACCGTCTCGGGCACGCGCAACCCGGTGGCCGCGGCCAAACGGTGGCAGAGTTCGACGGTCATCTGCGAGTCGAAGCCGAGCTCCGAGAAGGCGAGATCGCGATTGACCGAGCGCGGATCCGGCTCACCGAGCATCTTCGCGGTCTCCCCGCATACGGCGTCGAGTACCAGCCGGTGACGTTCCTGCTGCAGCGCGGCCAGCCGCTCTTTGAGGCTCACTTCGCGGGTGCCCGAAACCAGGGCAGACGCCGACTGATCATCGAGTTGGCCGGGCGCGTCGGACCGGTGCTCGGCCGAAGCGAGTTCCCAGATCGGCTTGGCCGGGGTCTGGCCACGCAGCGCGCTACGCAACAACTTCCCGTTGGCGGTTCTGGGAAGTCGCTCAACAACGGCAAATCGGTGCGGCACCTTGAATGCAGACAGGCGGGTGAGCAATCGTCGGTGGATGTCGCGCATGACCGACCCGTCAATGCCCTCGGCGCTCGCCGGAACGAGAAATGCCTGCAGTGTCGATGCGCCGGTGGCCTCCTTGACTCCAACCACCGCGACCTCGGCGACGGCGTCCTCCTCGACGATCAGCCGCTCGATCTCGCGCGGATTGATATTGACCGCCCCGACGATTTCGGTGTCGTCCGCGCGGCAGGCGTAGGTGACCCATCCGTCGTCGTCGATGCAGACCCGGTCACGCGTGTCCAGCCAACCCTCATCTGTCAGCAGCGGCTCCGGCCAGTTCCAATAGCTCTCGGCAACCGACGGTCCGCGGACCCAGAGGTCACCCTCCACCCCGGGCCCGGCGGCCGCACCGTCCGGTGCCACGACGCGAATCTCGTAGGGCGGAAGAACCTTGCCCAGGCTGCCCGGGCGCCACTCGTCGACGGTATTGGATACGAACGTCTGCCCGACCTCGGTCGATCCGACCCCGTCCAGGATCGGGATACCGCCAAAGAATTCGGTGAGCCGCTCGGCCAGCCCCACCTCCAGAGCCTCGCCCGCCGATACCACGCATCGCACCGAACGGAACGAATCCGCAGAACACGCGTCGACAACTCTGGCAAAGAAATTCGGCACACCGTAGAGCACCGAGGGCTCGAATCGGGCGCTCAGCGTCGCCGCGACTTCCGCGCCCACCGGTAGCGGATTGACCACCGCCGAACTACCGGTGGCCAGCGGAAACCAGACCGAATTTCCCAGGCCATAGGCGAAATACATGCGCGCGCTGCTCAGCCCGATGTCGGCGGGAGTCAGCCGCAACGCATTGCGACACATGGCCTCGACAAACGCGAACACGTCGCAGTGCCGGTGAATCGCCGCCTTGGGCGGACCCGTTGTGCCGGAGGTGTAGGTGGCATACGCGGCGGCGTCACCACCCAAGATCTCGTAGGCCGCCGGCCCGACCCGGGCCGCCTCGGAAAACAGATCCGCGGCATCCACCACCGTCGACGGCGCAAATCGGTCACAAAGAGGACCGGAGGTGATTACCAGCGCCGCCTGCGTGTCCCGCTCCTGGAACGCGTGGTCGTCACGGTGCAGCTCCGGGTTTGCCAGAAACGCCAGGATCCCGCGCGCCAGGCATGCCAGCAAAACCTGCACCAGCTCCGGCGAATCCGGCATACACAGCAGGACACGATCCCCCCTGCAAAGGCCACGATTGGCTAGCACCGCGCCAAGCCGTGCGGCTCCATCATGGATCTGACCATGAGTCACCACATCCGGCGCGTAATAGGCAGGCTGGTCAGTCCATCCCGCTTCCGATGCCCGCTCGGCGAGCAGTCCCGCTACATTCTCATTCCGCATTATTGGATGACCGCCCTAGCCGATGCTGTTTCTGGCTTGCCGACTGAATTGGATCCATGGATACAAATTCTGCGACCTCTGGCATCGTCACCCCCATAAACCCACGGGGAACCGGCCATTAGGTACAAATCGATCTCCCACTCCTTGCACTGGTACCGACGGATCGTTGGTGACGAATAGGTTCTTCGCGCGAATTATCTTCGAATACACTTCGGAGAAAATACTCGGTGATGATAATCACCGGCCGGCCTTCCGCGATGACGCGGTACTGACGGCCGACAACTTTCGGCGGCAAGTTACGACGCCGATCGAGCGCGAGCCAGGCCGGTGACTCTCCCGCCCAGACCTTCGCCTCTTCTTTAAAGGTTTCAATACAGCTGGCGGCCATCACCTCGCCAATAGGACGATGCGTTTCCAGCAGGCTCGCCACGATTTCGGCAGGCAGCAAGTCGATGGCAATGAATGATTCTGCGGCGACGAACGGAATTCCCGACCTGCGGCCCTTCAGCACGATATCGCGCCGCAAGACGCGGCCGATCGAAGAATGGTCGCACCCATCCATTTCCGGCGCGGCATCCTGAATCTGCTGCTTGATTATCTCTACGACGATCTCGTCGTTGGCAAGCACGTTCAGAATCCGAGTGAGGGTGCCGTTCGTCGCTATCAGTATCCGAAGGTCGCGGTTGAGCTTTCGGATATCTTCATCAGACAGATGACACTCGGTCATTTCTTGTTTCTCGGGTAAAGCCGCCAACATGCCGTCATGCGGACCGGTCCAAACGGGTGAATCCGTCGTTTCGGTAACGCTCCACACAGGATGAACGTCGAACTTTGCCGCTGGTCGTGACCGGAATCGAACCGGTCGCCACCAACACGACATCTGTGACCCGCACTCGGTGTGCCCGCGATATCGCGGAGGTGATCTCCCGCTTGACCGAGCGCAGCTTGTCGATGGCCTCCTGACCCGAGTGGCCCCAGCTGGCGAACTCCACGATGGTGACCAACTTCTCACCGTCGGCATCGGGCACCGCTATCGCCACCACCCGGCCACCGGTGATTTCCTGAATCGTCGACTCAATATCGTCGGGATAGTGATTGGATCCGTCCACGATCAGCAGATCCTTGATGCGGCCCGTGATGAACAACTCGCCTTCGAACATCACCCCGAGGTCTCCGGTTCGAAGCCACGGACCGATCGAGGTGCCCGGCGAGGGATCGGTCAGCTTCGCATCGAACGTGCGCTCGGTGAGCTGGGGGTTACGCCAATAGCCCATGGCAACATTATCCCCCTGCACCCAAATTTCGCCGACCGTCCCCGCCGGACATTCCGTCCTGGCCTCGGGGTCGACGATCCGCACCTCAGATGTCCAGCTCGAACCGTAGCTGACCAGCTTGGCACCGTCGTCGGCTTCATTCGCGCACCGCTCGACCCGACCGACCGACAAGCTCTGGTAGTCGAAGTTGACGCTTCTGGGCGGGCGTCCCGGTTCCGCGGTGGCCACGAACACCGTCGCCTCGGCGAGCCCGTAGGAGGGTCGGATCGCCGTGTCGCGCAGGTTGAAGGGGGCGAACCTGTCGATGAAGCGCTGCAGCGTCGCCGGATTCACGCGCTCCGCACCGCTACCGATCCCCCGGACGTGTCCGAGATCCAATCCGGCCATATCTTCGTCCGACGTGCGGCGGACCGCCAATTCAAAACCGAAGTTTGGCGCACAGGAAATCTGTCCACGAAATTTGCCCATCAATTGCATCCAGCGAGCCGGCCGCTGCAGGAATGCCATCGGATTCAGCAACACCGCGGTGTCTTGATTGATCATCGGCAGAATGATGCCGAGCATCAGCCCCATGTCGTGATAGAACGGCAGCCACGACACCGCGGTCGAGGGAACTTTCTCCGTCTCCCCAAGGTAATCGGACATCAACTGGACGCAGTTGGTGATGACGTTCTTGTGGGAGAGGACCACACCGGCGGGCGAACGGGTCGACCCCGACGTGTATTGCAGATACGCGGTGCTCGAATGGGCCGGCGGCGTGAGATCGAGCTCCCGCGCGGAATCCAAGTCCAGCAAGTCGACCGCCACCACAATGGGTGTGCCGCCCTGCCCGGCGCGTGCGTGTGGCGCATATTTGGTGACCTCGTCGATCACCGACGAAGTCGTAAGAATGACGCTCGGCGTGGAATCCTGCAGCGCTGCCGAGATTCGTTCGTCGTGAATGCCGAACTGGGGCACTGGAAGGGGGACAGCGATAAGTCCGGCTTCTAGCACGCCTAGAAAGGCGATGATGTATTCAAGGCCTTGCGGAGCCAATACCGCGACCCGATCACCGCTGGCCCCGTAGCCGCGCAGCTCTTCGGCCACGATCTTGGCGCGCCGATACATTTGCCACCAGGTGAGCGTTTCGGTGAACCCGTCCGGGTTCACGTCGTAGTCGATGAACTTGTAGGCCGCGCGATTGGGGTACTGGGTGGCCGCCTTGTGCAGCAGATCGGTAAGCGAGGACTCGCTCATCGCGAATCGCGTCATCATCCCATTGGACGTTGGTACTGCTTGGCCACCCGTTCCCGGTGCCAGTTGCGTCGTCACCTCGTCCCGGGCACGAAACGAAACGGCGTTGGTGTCCATGATCATCCTTGCTCTCGACGGAAGAGACTACGGGCGTTTCGCTGCTGTGTCAGTCGAAACCCGAATCAGCGGGCCGGCGTGCCGCGCAAAGCCGCGCCGCAACTCGAAATCGATATGGCCGCACCGCCATAACAGCCCTCGCGCCACCGGCTCGCAGCAAGATTTAACATGGTCGTCACTCACGACCATGGCTCTTGCTGGAACCCGTTTGGTGGACATGAGCTTTGAGGTTACTAAGGATCAGCGATAGGTGAGATGTTGGGACCGACGGTCCTGGGAAAATTTGGGCCATCCAATCACCCTTCCCAGGGCCCGGACGCCGGGTGCAATCTGAAGCATCGAGGGGTCTACGACAATCACCTCGGCAAATCATCTCTGGATAACCAACCAACAGCCGATTTTCATGAGAAGTGCTAAGTACGAGCACTGCTAAATAAGTTTGGCGCGCGCAACGTTTGGCGATACACGCAGCTGCGGTAACCACGCCCGGCGGTGATCGCCCCACTCCCCTAGCCCCGAGCAAGCCGTAACCAGTCGCGGCAAAACCGTTGCAACAAAGGCAATGTGGCATCTCGGGCACGCGGTGTCGCGCGGCGGTGCGCTGAGGCGTTGCCGCTAAGTCGTTACCAGGCAACGGGTTGGGGCCAACTCGCCGCGCCCCCGGGGCCACCGATTCAGCGTTGCGGATCCATCCAACAAAGTGCCCGCAACGACTTCCGGCCGATCGCTAAGCGACCCGAATAGCTAACTTCAGCAATGGCTTTGATCGATCTGCGGCCGCAACTAGCCCAGGCTAGCCGCGAACCGGCTCCGAGCGGATTCGCCGGTGGCCGGTCACAGCTTCTTCAGCCCCCGCAACACCTTGGCGTGCGGCAGCACCGCAGTGACGGTCTTGCGCAGGCTCGGGTTGACCAGGCTGCCATTGATCACCAGCAGATACCTCAGACCGTGGTCACGCCACTCGGCGACCTGATCGATGACCTCGTCCGGCGTGCCGCTGGCCACCACTTCGCGGATCAGGCCGGGCGGAACCTTCGCGGTGTAGGAGAGGACCGTTTCCCTGTCCATCGTCTGGGGGATCAGATCCTGCACGCCGGTGAAGTCGGCTCCCATCGGGTGCTCGACACCGTGGCGCGCCCAGGCCTCCGCGGGCATTCCGAGCGCGTTCATTTTGACGATCACCGAGTCCAGCGCTTCATCCACGTCGTCGCGACTCCACCCGGTGACCACGCCGCGCACTGCCGAAGGGGTGATGGACATCGGGTCACGACCGGCATCGGATGCCGCGGCACGCACCGCTTCCAGCGCGCGGCTGTAGTCGGTGGGCCGGATGATGACGATGGGCACCCAGGCGTCCGCGTAGCGTCCGGTAGCCCTCAGCATCCGCGGACCGTGCGCCGCGACCCAGATTTCGGGCCACTTTCCCTTGTAGGGCGGCAGGTCGAACAGGGCATTGCGCAGTGGAAAGTACGGCGACTCACGCGTGACCAGCGCCCCGTTCGAATCCCACAGGGCACGAATCGTCGCGAGGCCCTCTTCGAACCGCGCAACGGGCTTGCTCCACTCCACCCCGTAGGGCTCGTTGCCCTCACGTTCTCCAACACCGATACCAAGAATGGCTCGGCCTCTGGTCAGCAGATGCACAGTCGCCGCGGCTTGCGCGGTAACCGCTGGATTGCGACGACCGACATCGGTCACGCACACACCGAGCCGCAAGCGGTTGATCCGGTTGCCCGCGGCGAGGTTTCCCAGCATCGTCCAAGGCTCGTAGTTGGCATCAACCTTGGGCACCAGCCGCGCCCCAAGACCGAGAAATTCGGGGGTCGCCACCGACCGTGGCACCAGCGCGTTGAGATGGTCACCGATCCAATACGAGTCGGCGCCCATCACTGCGCCGGCCATCATGCTCGACCGCGCGATCATGCTCGGTGGAAGGCGCGAGTGCACCGGAGCGTCGACAAAGCCGTAACGAAAGCCGCTCGATTTCTTCAAAATCCGCCTACCTTGCCGTCCGTCGCGGTGTGACTGCGGCGAGGTTACCTGACGTTTCTGTGGACATCCCGCAGCCAACTGGCGGCCTGCGGATCGCCGGCCGGCCCTACCATCTCGCGCCGATGACGCGGCGACTGCGTTCCTACGCAATTGCATTCATCGCTGGTCGCCCGCAACTCAGCCTCCCCAGCCCGCTCGGGTAGTCTCGCCCGATGAGTTCAGCGCAACGCGAGTTCGACATCGTCTTATACGGCGCAACCGGCTTCTCCGGCATGCTGACCGGCCAACACCTTGCGCAACGTGACACGAACGCTCGGATCGCCCTGGCCGGCCGTTCGCCCCAACGGCTGCGGGCCGTGCGGGACAAGTTGGGCCCACTAGCCAGCGACTGGCCACTCGTCGTCGCCGACGCATCACAACCGGCGACGCTCGAGGAGATGGCCACCCGGGCACAGGTCATCCTCACCACCGTTGGCCCCTACACGCGCTATGGCCTGCCCCTGGTGGCGGCCTGCGCCAAGGCTGGCACCGACTACGCCGATCTGACCGGCGAATTGATGTTCTGCCGCAACAGCATCGACCTGTACCACAAACAGGCCGCTGACACCGGCGCCCGAATAGTGCTCGCGTGTGGATTCGATTCAATTCCATCGGATCTGAACGTCCACCACTTGTACCGCCGTGCCGCCGAAGACGGCACCGGAGAATTGGCCGAGACCAACCTGGTGCTCCGCTCGTTCTCCCAGCGTTGGGCCTCCGGCGGCTCGGTGGCAACCTATTCCGAAGCGATGCGCACCGCATCGAGCGATCCCGAGGCGTACCGGTTGGTCAACGACCCTTATACGCTGACCACCGACCGCAGTGCCGAACCCGATCTCGGTCCGCAGCCGGACTTTTCCATGCGGCGCGGACGCGACCTAGCTCCTGAGCTCGCGGGCTTCTGGACCGGCGCATTCGTACAGGGCCCATTCAACACTCGAATTGTCCGACGTAGCAATGCATTACAGGATTGGGCTTATGGCAAGCAATTCCGCTACTCGGAGACGATGAGTCTCGGTCGGTCGTTTGCGGCACCAATCGCCTCCGCTGCCGTCACGGGCGCTATCGCCGGCGGCATCGGTTTGGGCAACAAGTACTTCAGTCGCCTACCGCAACGTGCGTTAGAGCGGGTCACTCCGAAACCAGGCACCGGCCCGAGCCAAAAAAGCCGGGAACGCGGCCATTACCGCTGTGAGACGTACACCACCACGACCACCGGTGCCCGCTACCTGGCGACGTTCGCACACAACGTCGACGCGTATGCCTCGACGGCCGTGCTGCTCGGCGAAAGCGGTCTGGCCCTGGCGCTGGACCGCGATCGGCTCTCCGAGTTGCGCGGTGTGCTGACCCCCGCCGCCGCCATGGGGGATGCACTGCTGGCGCGGCTGCCCCAGACCCGCGTCGTTGTGAGCGCGACCCGACTGCACTGACTCCTGGCGCCGCCGCTCAGGTCAGCGCCCGAGCGGCGGTCGCCGGCCGATCAGATCTTCGGGCTGATTCCGTCGGATGCGAGAAAGTCGTCGAAATACGTGGGCGGCTTCAGGTTGAGTAGGCGCTCGCGGTCGGCGACCAGATCCGCGTAATCGAGGGCCTCGATCTGGTCCGCCGTGTAGGACAACTGCGATTCCGCCGAGCCCTTACGCACGATCCCGACGCCGAAATCGCAGTTGAGCACCGCGACCTGCAGATCCGCCCGAGTGCTGCGCAGATGAACGATCGCCTTCCAGACGTCGCCGCTCCACAACATCTGCCACCAGCGGTTCTCGGCACGAAAGTCTTCATAGGACGCCGCCGGATAGGCGATCGAAGGATGCGTGGGGTTGCAGTCGTGCAGGACGATGACCCCGTCGTCCTTGAGGTAGCGCAGGATGTTCTCGACATCACGCACTACCTGCTTGTAGGTGTGCAGCCCGTCGACCAAGGCCACATCGACACCGTTGTGCTCGAGATAGCCGGCATCATTGGAGAAAAAGGCGTCACTGGTCGTCTCGAAGTAATGGGTGACACGCGCCTTGGCCGAGGCCAGCTTGCGGGTCCGCGCCGACAGCTTGAACTCGGGGTCGATTGCCGTCTTCTCGTCGGCAGCTATTCGCCGGAACGCAAACCCATGGGAGACACCGATCTCGAGGTAAACAGGCGCCGCCCTACCGGCGAGCGCCCGTTGCACGGCCCTGACCCGGTTCATCCGACGATCCTTCCCGAAGTGGAACTGACCGTAGTTCCATGACTCTTCGGTGAGGCGCCACACCAGCGCCTTTGAAGTTTCGGTTGCTCCCATGAAGGGTTCCTTTCGCCGAGAGGAGAAACGTTAGCCGCAGTGCGGCATCGAACTAACGTTTGAATCGAGGATCTGTGGGGACCGAATCGTCCGATACCGCCGATGAGCCGACCGCTGGTCCAAACCTACTAATTGACCTGATTGACAGGCGCGTCCCCTGCTAGCCGGCCGCCGATTTCGCGACCGCGCCCTCGGATACGCGCCGCAAAGCGCTCTCCACATGCTGAGGAAAGCGAGCCAATTCGCGCCCGAACACCTCGGCGAGCTCCTGAGCGGATTGCCGGTATCCAGGTCGGTCGAGCAGCTGGCGCACGGCCGCCGACACCGAGCGAGCCTTGAGCCGCTCGGTGCGCAGCAGCAAGCCCGCTCCGGCTGCCTCGATGGCCTGCATGTTGAGGTGCTGGTCCAGGTTGCTAGCGATCCCCAGCACCGGCACCCCAGCCACCAGGGCCTGCTGCGTCGTGAGGCTGCCCCCGTTGCAAATCACCACGTCGGAGCGAGCCGCGGCCGCCTCGCCCGGCAGATAGTCCGCCACATAGGCATTGGCCGGGATATTGTCCAGGTCGCTACGGTCGGCGGTGGCAGCGATGACCGTCACCGGCAGATCGGCCAGGCCGTTCAACACCACCTGCAACAGATTCCGCCCCCCGGAGGTACCCAGGGTCGCGTAGACGATCGGCCGGTCCGCCGGCAGCGAATCCCACCAGTCCGGCGTCTCCCCCGACGGCGACCAGAGAACCGGGCCGAGATACTGGTGGTTGTCCGGCCGGTTGTAGGTCGGCTGCAGCTCGGGGATATCCGCGTACAGGGTTTGGTCGCCATCGGTGAAAATGCGGCACAGGTTCAAACCCAGGCTCGGCAATCCGTGCTTGCGCCGGACCCGATTCAGCGGCATGCACTGCAGAGCGAAGAACAACGGTCGCTCCAGCCGGTAGGCGCGCTTGACCAGCCGAACACCGAACAGGCGGCTCCAGAACACCTCGGGCAGCGGAAAACGACGGCGCGAGTAGGGACTCCAGTAGGCGTTGGCGATGGCGACGTAGGGAATGCCGGCCAGTCGGGCGCTCGCCGATAGCGAAATGCGAAGGTCACCGACGACCAGATCCGGCGCAACCTCGGCCAGCACCCTGCTGTCCTCCTCGACGTACTGGCGCAATGTCCGGGTCGTATAGAAACGGCCCTGCACCAGGTTGCCAAGAAATCGCTCGCTGGGGATGGTGTAGATCGGGTGATGGGGAAACGGGATCGGCCCCAGCAGCTTGTTGAACCGCGGGTCACACGCGAAATGCACCTCATAGCGGCTCGGGTCCAGCGACAGCGCGACGACGAACGGTCGCACGACGTGGGCCAGCGTCGTTGCCTCGGCGACAAACAGGACCCGCTGCCTCCTGACGGGCTGCGGTGCGTTTGTTGCGATGCTCATGACCGCGTCCCTTCACGACGTTTGTCGGCAAGTTGTCGGTAACCGTTGTTCGTTACGCCCCACCCAAACGCCGTAGCGTACCCCTGGACGCCCGCGGTCTGGAAGATCGGGCCAAAATGGCGTGGGCGATGCCGATCCGGTCGACTCGTTCACCGCAGCGCCCGGTCGCGATGACATCCACCCGGGCGCCCGCGCTTCATTGCCCATCTCGAACATCGTGTTTCATTGTGTACCAACGCTTTTGCGCAGCCGTCCGGAACTCTATCGCCAGCCAATGCGACGCTGCCGCCAACCGGTTCACCGACGGCCGGGACGCCCGGTCGCCAGCAAGCGGGAGGCGAACCCGCATGCGCCCCCCAAAACAGCCGCATATCCTGCGGATTCCGGCCGCGGCACCCCCTTGCGCTGATACCCCCATAGGGTATATGTTGCCGCAAGGGAGCGGGTCGGCCCAGAATGAAGACTTGCCGTATGGATGATGCGAAACGGAGGACCGGGTGGCGGGCACAGTATTGGGAGCGGTCGGCCATGCACTGGCCCTGACCGGATCGATGACCTGGGAAATCTTGTGGGCGCTGATCTTGGGCTTCACGTTGTCGGCGATGGTGCAGGCCGTGGTGCGCCGCTCGACGATCGTTGCTTTGATGGGCAACGACAAACCGCGCACGCTTGCGGTTGCCGCCGGACTGGGCGCCGCTTCGTCGTCCTGCTCCTACGCCGCGGTGGCGCTGGCACGATCACTGTTTCGCAAGGGCGCGAACTTCACCGCGGCCATGGCGTTTGAGATAGGTTCCACCAACCTGGTCGTCGAGCTGGGCATCATCCTGGCGTTGTTGATGGGCTGGCAGTTCACCGCCGCGGAGTTCGTCGGTGGCCCGCTGATGATCATCGTGTTGGCCGTGTTGTTCCGGCTGTTCGTACGCACCCGGCTCATCGACGCGGCCCGCGAGCAGGCCGAACGCGGGATCGCTGGCTCCATGGAAGGTCACGCCGCCATGGACATGTCGGTGGGCGGCGAGGACTCGTTTCTGCGCCGGCTGTTCTCCCGCCGCGCCTTCACCTCGGTGTCGCACGTGTTCGTGATGGAGTGGGCGGCAATTCTGCGCGACCTCGTTCTCGGTCTGGTGATCGCCGGCGCAATCGCGGCTTGGGTTCCCGAAACTTTCTGGCAGAACTTCTTTTTGGCGAATCATCCGAACTTGTCGGTGGTGTGGGGACCGCTCGTTGGCCCCGTCGTCGCGATCGTCTCTTTCGTCTGCTCGATCGGCAATGTGCCACTTGCCGCGGTGCTGTGGAACGGTGGCATCAGCTTCGGCGGTGTCATCGCCTTCATCTTCGCCGACCTGCTGATCCTGCCGATCTTGAACATCTACCGGAAGTACTACGGGACGAAGATGATGCTGACCCTGCTGGGCACCTTCTATGTCTCGATGGTCGTCGCTGGATACCTGATCGAACTCATCTTTGGCGCGGCGAACTTGATTCCTCGACAGCGCAGCGCCACGGTCCTGCACGCGGGCATTTCGTGGAACTACACCACCTGGCTCAACATCATCTTTCTCGGAATCGCGGCAGTGCTGGTGACTCGCTTCATCACCAGTGGCGGCATGCCGATGCTGCGTATGATGGGCGGCTCTCCCGAAGCCGAAGGCCACCAACACGGCCATCAGTGTCACTAGCCGAGGGCGCCGGCGGTATCCTTTCCGGCGGCAATGTCTCAGAATTTTCCACCGCCGCCTGGCGGTCCACCGCCGCCGGCCGATATCGGTCGGCTACTACTGCGTTGCCACGACCACCCTGGGATCATCGCCGCCGTCAGCACGTTCCTGACCCAGGCCGGCGCCAACATCATTTCCCTGGACCAGCACTCCACCGCCCCCGAGGGCGGAACATTCCTGCAGCGGGCGATCTTTCACCTACCCGGGCTCACCGCTGCCATCGACGAACTGCAGCGCGAGTTCGGCAGTGCCGTCGCCGACAAGTTCGACATCGACTACCGGTTCACTGAAGCGGCCAAACCCAAACGAGTCGCGATCATGGCTTCCAAGGAAGACCACTGCTTGTTAGATCTGCTGTGGCGCAACCGACGTGGCGAACTCGAGATGTCGGTTGCCATGGTGATCGCCAACCACCCTGATCTGGCCGACCATGTGCGCCCGTTCGGTGTGCCGTTCATCCACATCCCCGTGACTCGGGACACTCGCGCCGACGCCGAACAGCGTCAACTTCAGTTGTTAAGCGGCAACGTGGATCTGGTGATCCTGGCTCGCTACATGCAGATCCTCAGCCCCACGTTTCTCGACGCCATCGGTTGCCCGTTGATCAACATTCATCACTCGTTTCTTCCCGCCTTCACCGGCGCGTCTCCTTACAAACGCGCCCGGGAACGTGGCGTCAAGCTGATCGGCGCCACCGCACACTACGTGACCGAAGCTCTCGACGAGGGGCCGATCATCGAACAAGACGTCGTTCGGGTCGACCACAATGACACCGTGCACGACCTGGTGCGAGTCGGCGCCGACGTGGAGCGCGCCGTGCTGTCGCGTGCCGTGCTGTGGCACTGCCAGGACCGCGTCATCGTGCACCACAACCAGACCATCATCTTCTGACGCCGCGGCCGGCCGTCAACGCCGGCATACCCGCGACACCGATGCACCCCGGGGCACCAAGAATGTGCCAAGGTTTCGCCAAGCGCGCGCCATCAACCTTGCTTGGACGGCGACATTCGCCTCACCCGCATCCGATGACCGAACAGAAAGGCATCTATGATCGCTGCCCAAATCCGTGCCCTCGCCGGGATGTCGCTGTTGGCCTCGGCCATCGGCCTGGCCGCCTTCGCAGCGGCCGGAGCCGCCAGCGCGGCCCCCAGCCACCAGCCCGACTACGGCACCTACACCTGCTACGACACGGCGACGCAAACCTTCTACGGCTGCTTCGACCCACGCTAGTCGGGGCCGCATCGTCGCTCGACACTGTGGACAGGTGAGCGGACCTAGTCGCCAACCGCGGCTAGGTCCGCTGCTATTTTGTCCGCTCCCGCAGTCGGCGGTTCACCGGTTCCGGCAGCAGTTCGGAGACGTCGCCGCCGAGCATCGCCACCTCTTTGGCCAGCGACGACGACACAAACGAATACCGCGGCGCCGTCGCGACGAAGAATGTGTCGACGCCGGCGATGTGTTTGTTCATCTGCGCCATCTGCAGCTCGTACTCGAAGTCGGTGCCGGTGCGCAACCCCTTGACGATGGCGTTCATCCCCTGGGCCTTGACGAAGTCGACCACCAAGCCTTGCCCGGCCTCGACCCGCAGGTTGGGCAGGTGAGCCGTCGACTCCTTGATCATCGCGATCCGCTCATCGAGGTCGAACATGCCCTTCTTGGCGGGATTGACCAGAATCGCCACCACCACCTCGTCGAACTGAGCGGCGGCGCGTTCGAAGACGTCGACGTGCCCCAACGTCACCGGGTCGAACGAACCCGGACATACCGCGCCCGTCATCTGCGCCGCTTCTCCTCGTCGCTTCGGCCTGCCTGGTCGCCGGCGGTCATGACCGATGACGGTACACGCTGGCCTACGACCGGTCGGCCAGCTCCAAACGGGTGTCGCCGTAAACCCGCTCGGGCCACACCGACCAGCCGGCCGGCCAGGTCAACGCCGCACCGGTGGCCGGCCGCTCCACGACGGCCACCGTTGCCTGGTGCACCCACCCGTGGGAGTCCAAAGCCGCCAAGACGGCTTCGATCTCGGCGCACGAGACATCGTAGGGCGGGTCGGCCAGGATCAGGTCGAACGGCGACGCGGTGCCACCCGCCAGGACCGCAGCGACCGCACCCCGGCGCAGTGTCGCGCCGGCGAGCCCCAGCGCCTCGATGTTGCGGGCCAGAACGGCCGCGGTGCGCTGATCGGACTCCACGAACAGCGCGGCGGCCGCGCCGCGCGAGAGTGCCTCCAGTCCCAGTGCTCCCGAACCGGCATACAGGTCCAGCACGGCCAGGCCGGTCATCGCGCGTCGCGCCGCAAGAATGTTGAATAGCGACTCGCGCACCCGATCGGTGGTGGGTCTGGTACCACGCTGCGGGACAACGAGGCGACGGCCGCCGGCGACGCCACCGATGATCCGGGTCAGCTCACCACCACCAGCAGGTCGCCGCCCTCCACCTGGGCGGTCGACGACACGGCAACCCGTTCGACGGTGCCATCGTTGGGCGCGGTGATCGGGGCCTCCATTTTCATCGCCTCGATGGTGGCGATGGTTTGCCCGGCGCTCACCCGATCCCCGACCGCGACGCCCACGCTGACCACGCCGGCGAACGGCGCGGCGATGTGTCCAGGATTGCCGCGGTCGGCCTTCTCGGCGGTCGGGACCGCACTGGCAATGCTGCGGTCACGCACCAGTACCGGCCGCAGCTGACCGTTCATGATGCACATGACGGTTCGCATTCCACGCTCGTCGGGTTCGGAGATGGCCTCCAGGCCGATCAACAGTTCCACCCCGCGCTCCAGCTTGACCCGGTGCTCCTCGCCCTGTCGCAGGCCGTAGAAGAACTGGTTGGCCGACATTTGGGACGTGTCGCCGTAGGCTTCGCGGTGCTCCTCGAACTCCTTTGTCGGCGCCGGGAACAGCAACCGGTTCAAGGTCGCCTGGCGTTTGGGTCCCGGCGCGGCCAGCGCGCTGTGGTCCTCGCCGGTGAGCTGACCAACGGGCTTCGCCGGTGCGCGCCCGGCCAGGGCCGCACTCCGCAATGGTTCCGG
Source organism: Mycobacterium marinum (assembly GCF_003391395.1). NCBI lineage: Bacteria > Bacillati > Actinomycetota > Actinomycetes > Mycobacteriales > Mycobacteriaceae > Mycobacterium > Mycobacterium marinum. The sequence goes on along the minus strand of NZ_CP024190.1, from coordinate 1,965,985 downwards.
CCACCCCCCGACCGGGTCGCCCAGATCGCCACGCAAGAAGCCCAAGACCGAGTCCGGAATGTCGAATCGTGCGGGCTCGGCAGCGAATTCGTCCGCACTCACCCCGGCACCAACCAGCGCCAGGGCCAGATCGCCGACCACCTTCGAGGATGGGGTGACCTTGATCAAGCGGCCCAGCACCCGGTCGGCTCCGGCGTAGGCCTCTTCGACCTCTTCGAACCGGTCCCCCAGCCCCAGCGCAATCGCCTGCTGGCGCAGGTTCGACAGCTGGCCGCCCGGAATCTCGTGGTGGTAGACCCGACCCGTCGGACCCGGCAACCCGGACTCGAAGGGCGCGTAGACCTTTCGCACCGCCTCCCAGTAAGGCTCGAGCGCGCAAACCGCCGCCAGTGACAGACCGGTGTCGTATTCGGTGTGCGCGGCGGCGCCAACGATCGAACTCAGCGCGGGCTGGCTGGTGGTACCGGCGAGCGGGGCGGCGGCGCCGTCGACGGCGTCGGCCCCCGCATGCCAGGCGGCGACATAGCTGGCGAGCTGGCCGCCCGGGGTGTCGTGGGTGTGCACATGCACCGGCAGGTCGAAGCGACTGCGCAGTGCGGTGACCAGCTGGTGAGCCGCCGGGGCCCGCAACAGTCCGGCCATGTCCTTGATGGCCAGCACATGCGCGCCCGCCTCCACGATCTGCTCGGCCAGCCGCAGGTAGTAGTCCAGCGTGTAGAGCTGCTCGGCCGGGTCGCTCAGATCGCCGGTGTAGCACATCGCGACTTCGGCTATCGCAGAACCGGTTTCGCGCACCGCATCGATCGCGGGTCGCATGGACTCCAGGTTGTTGAGCGCATCGAAGATCCGGAAGATGTCGATGCCGGTCGCGGTCGCTTCCTCGATGAAGGACGAGGTAACCACCTCGGGGTAGGGCGTGTACCCCACCGTGTTGCGGCCACGCAGCAGCATCTGCAGGCAGATGTTGGGCATCGCCGCGCGCAGCGTGGCCAGCCGCTCCCACGGGTCCTCTTTGAGGAAGCGCAGCGCCACGTCGTAGGTCGCACCACCCCAACACTCCACCGAGAGCAGCTGCGGCATGGTCCGCGCCAGATAGGGCGCCACCCGGCTCAATCCGCTGGTGCGCAGCCGAGTGGCCAGCAACGACTGGTGGGCGTCTCGGAAGGTCGTGTCGGTGACCCCCACCGCCGGCGATTCCCGGAGCCAGCGCGCGAAACCCTCCGGCCCCAATTCGACCAGGCGCTGCTTGGAGCCGGCCGGCGGCGGGGCATCCAGATCAACCTGGGGCAGCTTGTCGTTCGGGTAGACCTTGGACGGGCGGCTGCCGTGCGGCTTGTTGACCGTGACATCAGCCAGGTAGTTCAGAATCTTGGTGCCGCGGTCGGCCGAGGTGCGCGCGGTCAGCAGCTGGGGGCGTTCGTCGATGAACGCCGTCGTGATGCGCCCGGCTTGGAAGTCCGGGTCATCCAGAACCGCCTGCAAGAAGGGAATGTTGGTCGATACGCCGCGAATCCGGAACTCGGCGATCGCCCGGCGTGCCCGGTTCACCGCCGTCGAGAAATCCCGTCCCCGGCAGGTCAGCTTGACCAGCATGGAATCGAAGTGCGCGCTGATCTCCGCACCGAGGTTGGTGCTGCCGTCCAGGCGGATGCCCGCGCCGCCGGGGGCGCGCAGGGCGCTGATCCGCCCGGTGTCGGGCCGGAAACCGTTGGTCGGATCCTCGGTGGTGATCCGGCATTGCAGGGCGGCGCCGTGCGGCCGGACGGTTTCCTGTCGTAAACCCAGATCTTCGAGCGACTCCCCCGCGGCAATCCGCATCTGGCTGGAAACCAGGTCGACGTCGGTGATCTCCTCGGTTACGGTGTGCTCCACCTGAATCCGCGGATTCATCTCGATGAAGACGTATTCACCACTTTGGTCCAGCAGGAACTCGACGGTACCGGCGCAGGTGTAGCCAATGTGACGGGCGAAGGCGACCGCATCCGCGCAGATCTTGTCGCGCAGCTCACCGGGCAGGTTAGGCGCCGGCGCCAACTCGATGACCTTCTGGTGACGGCGCTGCACACTGCAGTCGCGCTCGTAGAGGTGAATCACGTTGCCTTGCGTGTCCGCCAGGATCTGCACCTCGATGTGACGGGGGTTCAACACCGCCTGTTCGAGATACACCGTCGGGTCACCGAATGCGGACTCGGCTTCGCGGCTGGCGGCCTCGATCGCTTCGGCCAGCGCGGAGATGTCGTTGACCCGGCGCATGCCACGGCCACCACCGCCGGCAACCGCCTTGACGAAGAGCGGAAAGCGCAGGCCGGTGGTCTCCGACTGCGCCGCAGCCACCAGCTCCTGCACCGAGGCCGACGGCGCCGACGACCTCAGCACGGGCAGCCCGGCCTCCCTGGCCGCGGTGACCGCGCGGGACTTGTTTCCGGTCAGCTGGAGCAGCTCGGCGCGGGGGCCGACGAAGGTGATGCCCGCCGCCGCACACGCCCCGGCCAGATCCGGGTTCTCCGACAGGAACCCATAGCCCGGGTAGATGGCATCCGCACCCGCACGGAGGGCGGTTTCGACGATCTCGTCCACCGACAGGTAGGCGCGCACCGGGTGCCCGACCTCGCCGATCTGGTAGGACTCGTCGGCCTTGGACCGGTGCAGCGAATTGCGGTCCTCGTACGCGTAGACGGCAACGGTGCCGACGCCCAATTCGTAGGCGGCGCGAAACGCGCGGATCGCGATCTCACCGCGGTTGGCCACCAGCACTTTTGAGATCATGATTGACCCCTTACTTCACCCGTCGCAACGCAAACTCGACACCTAGAGCAGTGTCGACCAATAGTTCCAGAAGCGAACCATGATCAGCAGAAACACTGCGGTGAGCCACAGCGTGGCAATCGACCACCGCCATTGGAAAAGCACCCGCACAGCAGCGCCGCTGGTGCTGTCCGGGTCCGGACGGAATGCTATCGAGCCAACCACGACTAACAAAGTCGCGGTGATGATCCAGACCACCATGCAGTACGGACACAGCGACCCGATGCGGTAGAGACTCTCGAAAATCAGCCAGTGCACGAACACCGTTCCGACCAGGACACCGATCGTCAGCCCCACCCAATACCAACGTGGCAGGGGTACTTTCGTCACCGCCAGCACGCCGGTGACCACCACCACGGTGAACGCCGCGATGCCGAACAGCTGGTTGGGAAAGCCCAGCAGCGAGGCCTGCGCGGTCGTCATCACCGAGCCGCACGACACGATGGGGTTGATGTTGCATGCGGGAACATAGCTGGGGTCGAGCAGGATCCTGACCTTCTCCACGGTCAGCGCTCCGGACGCAAGCAGGCCCGTCACACCGCAGATCAGCACCCACCATGCGCTGGGCATGGGCACGTGCACCTGGCGAACGGCGCCTGACGTCAGGTCGCTGGATCGCTCGGCGGAGTCAGCTGACACCACAGTGGTCAGGATGTCGCGTTGGCTGCGACCGCGTCAATGCCCGGAATGGGGCCCACGATCTCTTTGATCTTGGCCACCAGCGCTTCCGGCGTCGACCATTCGTATTCCTCGCCATTGATCTTGACCGTCGGGGTGGCATGCACATTGGCTGCCACCGCCAACCCGTTGACCTTGTCGAGGTACTTGCCGCTGTTGATGCAGTCCGGCACCGTTCCCGCCGCACCCGCCTCACGCGCGATTTCGATCAACTTCGCGTTGTCGGGGAATGTCTTGCCGACCTCGGACGGCTGAATGTCCTTGCTGAACATCGCGGTGTGGAACCGCCGGAACGCATCGATGGACTCATCGGCGACGCAGTACGCCGCGGCGGCGGCTCGCGCCGAATAGTTCTGGTTGCGCGGGCTGGAGAGAATGTCGACCATCGTGTAATCGGCGGCGACCGCCCCGATGTCGACCAGCCTGGACACCGTCGGGCCGAACGCGCGCTCGAACATGCCGCACGCCGGACACAGGAAGTCCTCGTAGAAGGTCATCACGACCTTGGGGTCCTGGGTCCCCGGCTGGGTGACCAGCTTGCTCGACGTCACCCGGACCGAGTCGTCGGGACCGGCGGCACTGCCGCCCTTTTTCTGATGCGAGGTCACGATGTAGAAGACCAGGGCGACCGCGAAGAACACGACGAACGCGGTGCCACCGATCTGGATGAGCCGGCCGAACTTGCCGTCGGGCGAATTCAGGTCGATCCGCGGGGGACGCTTGTTTTTGTCGGCCACAGGTTTGCTGATCCTCACATGTATTGGTCGGCTGCGCTTCGCTTGCGGGCTCGTTCAGCCTCCGGTGGTCGGGCGCCTCTAGAGTACCGGCGGCCGGCCAGCCGCAGCTGAGACCCACGACGATATTGACCGATGGTGCCCGCAACGGTCCGCACCCACGGCGCGAAGCCACCCCACCGGCACCGCTCAAACCCGGGTCAGGTGTGCACGCAGCGCAGAAATCAGCTCGCTGGTTGCGGCGGCACAACCACCACCGAGCGGAAACAGATTGAGGAACCCGTGCGTCAGCGACCCCATGGCGCGCAGGTCAACCGGGGTGCCGGCGGCCCGGAGGGCGGTCGCGTAGTTCTCGCCTTCGTCACGCAACGGGTCGAAGCCTGCCACCGCGATCAGCGCCGGCGCCAGCCCGGCCAGTGATTCGGCTCGTAACGGCGATACCCGCGGGTCCGCGGGCTCGATGCCGGAGCCCTTCAGGTACTGGGAGTGAAACCAGTCGATGTCGCGTTTGGTCAGCAAGAACCCTCGGGCGAACAGGCTCGCGGAACGGGTCCGCCCGGCAAAGTCGGTTCGTGGGTAGATGAGCCACTGGAAAATCGGGGCCGGGCCTCCGCTGTCTCGGGCCAGCTGGCTCACCACGGCCGCCAGGTTGCCCCCCGCACTGTCGCCACCGACCGCAACCCGTCCCGGCAGAGCACCAAGCTCGGCGGCGTGCGCGTGCGCCCACTCAAAGGCCGCGAACGCATCGTCGATCGCGGCGGGGGCGCGATGCTCGGGCGACAGCCGGTAGTCGATCGCCAGGACATGGATGCCCGCATCGCGACAAGTCAGTCGGCAGACCGCGTCGTGGGTGTCGAGGTCGCCGAGCGCCCACCCGCCCCCGTGGTAGAAGACCAGCAACGGCGCGGCCGCATCGCCGGGCGGACGGTAATGCCTGGCGCTGATGTCGCCGGCAGGTCCGGGCAGGGTTAATTCCTCGACATCGACATGGATCTGCGGACCGGGAAATCCCAACATCGCCTCGCGCATGTGGGCGCGGGAAGCGGCCAGGTCGTCATCGATCACCAGCCCGTCCAGACCCACGACCCGCATGCCCGACAACATCAGCTGCAATGCGGGATCGAGGGTGTTTCCGTCGATGATGACCGAGCGACCCCGTGTGATCAGCCGTTTGGCGACATCGGGAACCCATGGGATGACCTTGGCGCCGACGACGGTGACGGTGTTCTGCACGCGACTCAGCCAGCTCATCGTCGCGTGCACCGTTTCAGGATGGAGGTCCGTCTCACCTGGCAGGCTATTTGTCATGGGCTACTCCCTAGAATCGCTAGACAAGCCTCGTCTTGCCTCGTCTTGCTGGACGACGATCATTCGGTAGCCGTCGTCGGGCTCGGCAACTGCTGGATCCCGACAACCCCCGAGGTAAGCCGCAGTGAACGGGAAACCCGGCGCGCGGTCGGCGAGTCCGACGTGCCCTGCGACCAACTGTACGTGGTAGCCCTGTTGCCGAATCTGGACCACGGTTGCAGCCGCGGGCCGGATGCGCGGCAGCCATCCGACCATCTTCCACGCATCGGCGCTGGCCACCGCCGGACAAGTTCACCCGAAGCGCCCCCCGACACCGAGCGTCACAGGGCGCAACGCCGTCGCCGTCACCTGCGACGAAGCAGCAGCACGGGCGTTGATTAGGTGACATATACAACTCGGTAATATCGTGATCCCCTGAGTCGGTAAACCCCCAGACAGATTGCGAGCGACTTCCAACGTGTTCGACTTTGAACTGAGCGCCGATAAAATCACGGTGGCCTGGTCGCCAGAGGTTCGAACCCGACTTAGTCAAAATCCGCGAACGTTCAATTTTCACAGGTAGGTGAGATGATGCCGGGCGCCCCCAGCCCCTCTGCCCCATCGATAGCGCTCAATGACGAGAACACCATGCCGGTCCTCGGCATGGGCGTCGCTGGGTTGTCGGATGACGAGACCGAGCGCGCGGTGTCCGCGGCATTGGAAATCGGCTGCCGGCTCATCGACACCGCCGCCGCATACGGCAACGAGGCGGCAGTCGGGCGGGCCATCGCCGCATCCGGCATTCCCCGGGCGGAGTTGTTCGTCACCACCAAAGTCGCCACCGCTGACCACGGCTTCACCGCGTCCCGCGAGGCCTGCAAGGCCAGCCTGGACCGGCTGGGCTTGGACTACGTCGACCTGTACCTGATTCACTGGCCGGCCCCGGCGGTGGGCAAGTACGTGGACGCGTTCGGCGGCCTCATCCAGGCCCGCGGTGAAGGCTTCACCCGCTCCATCGGGGTGTCCAACTTCACCGAGGAACACGTCTCCAACGTCATCGACCTGACCTTCGTCACCCCCGCGGTCAACCAAGTCGAGTTGCACCCGCTGCTCAACCAGGACGAGCTGCGCAAGGCAAATGCCCAGCACAACGTGGTGACGCAGTCCTACACCCCGCTGGCGCTCGGCCGGCTGGCCGACAACCCGACCGTGACCTCGATCGCGGGCGAGTACGGCAAGACGCCCACCCAGGTGCTGCTGCGCTGGAACCTGCAACTGGGCAATGCCGTCATCTTCGGTTCCTCCAATGCCGAGCACATCGCCACTAACCTGGACGTGTTCGAGTTCGAGCTGGCCTCCCAGCACATGGACGCCATCAACGGCCTCAACGACGGGACCCGCCTGCGTGAGGACCCGATGACCTTCGCCGGGGTGTAACCGGCTACCCGGTCGGGCAGGTCGCCGCGGCCTGGCGCAGGACGTCGCTCGACGCCCGGTCGACCGGCAGCGCATATCCGCGCAGCACGGCGATGAATTGCATGGCGTATTGGCACGCAAACGCGGCGTTGGGCGGCATCCACCCGGCCGGCGGGGAGTCCCCTTTGTCCTGATTGGCGTGCCCCTGCACGGCCAGCAAGTTGGCCGGATCGTTGGCGAACCGCAGCCGCCGCGCCGCCGGCCAGTCCGATGCGCCCATGTCCCACGCATACGACAGCGGGACGATGTGATCGATCTGCACCGATTGCCCCACTCTGGCGCCACGCTGGAAGACGACGATGGTGTTGGTATACGGGTCGTGCAGCGTGCCGGTGGCCACCGCATTCGGACACCGCTTGGTCACCACATAGGTCTTGTCGACGAGATCGCGGTCGAGGATGTCGTCACGAGTGTCACACCCGTTGTGGCCGCCGGGGGCGTCGTTGTTGTCGTCCCAGGCCGCGCCGAATGCGGCCCTGCGGTAGTCGTAGCGGTGCATTCGCCGCGGCAGCACGCCGATCCCGGCGAGCACGTCGGTCCCGGGTTGGACCGTCGGAACGTCGGCCCGCGCGGCGAACTCCTCTGCGTGCCTGGCCGTCGACGCCCGCACGCTCTGATAGGCGACCAGCACCGCAAGCAGCGCGGCCACCGACAGCCACAGCAGCATCTTTCGGTTCACGACGTTATGACTTGTCCAGGTAGTCGATGCGATCGGTGTTGGTGAAGCGCGCCGCCATCAGAGCCAACCCGGGATGTGGGCCACCGCCGCCAGTGCTCTGCTGATACGCCTGGTTGCAGAAGTCCCGGGCGGCCTCGATGAATACCCGATGCTCGGCCAGCGACAGCAAGCGTAGGGTGATCGCCTTGCCGGACTGGTTTCGGCCCAGCACGTCTCCTTCCCGGCGCTCCTTGAGGTCCAGCTCGGCAAGATCAAAGCCGTCCATGGTCTCAGCGACCGCGCGCAGCCGTCGCCCCGCCGGCGAGCCCGGCGAAACCCAGCTGGCCAGCAGACAAAGGCTGGGATGTTCGCCACGCCCGATGCGGCCGCGCAGCTGGTGCAGCTGGCTGATGCCGAAGCGGTCGGCGTCCATCACCAGCATCACCGTGGCGTTGGGGACATCGACACCCACCTCGATGACCGTGGTGCACACCAGCACATCAACGTTGCCGGCGCGGAAGGCCGCCATCGCGGCTTCCTTCTCGTCGGCCGACAGGCGTCCGTGCATCAACGCCAATCGCAGCCCCGCCAGTTCGGCGGCCTGCAACCGGGAATAGAGCCCCACGGCGGTCGCCGACGGGCGGGCGCCGTTTTCGGCTTTGTCGCTCTCGTCGCTCTCGTCGATGCGCGGGGCCACCACGTAGGCCTGGCGACCCGCGGCAACCTCTTCGACGATGCGCTGCCAGGCCCGATCGAGCCAGGCGGGTTTGTCTTTCACAAAGATGACGTTGGTGGTGATCGGCTGACGCCCGCGCGGAAGCTCACGCAGGGTGGAGGTCTCCAGGTCGCCGTAGACGGTGAGCGCTACGGTGCGCGGTATCGGCGTGGCCGTCATCACCAGCAGATGCGGTGTGATGCCGGCGGGAGCCTTGGCCCGCAGTTGGTCTCGCTGCTCGACGCCGAAGCGGTGTTGTTCATCGACCACCACCATGCCGAGATTGTGGAATTCCACCGCGTCCTGCAGCAGCGCATGGGTACCGATGACGATGCCGACCTGACCGCTGGCGATTTCGGCCCGAACCTGCTTTTTTTGCCCCGCTGTCATCGAGCCGGTCAGCAGCGCCACCCGGGTGGCGTTGTCGGCGCCGCCCAACTGGCCCCCCATCGCCAGCGGACCCAGAACATCGTTGATAGACAAAAGATGCTGTGCGGCAAGCACTTCCGTAGGAGCCAGCAGCGCACACTGGTAGCCCGCATCGACCATCTGCAGCATCGCCAGCACCGCCACGATCGTCTTGCCCGAGCCCACCTCGCCTTGCAGCAAGCGGTTCATCGGACGGGTCGCCGCCAGCCCGTCGGACAACTCGTCGAGCACTTCGCGCTGCCCCGCGGTGAGCTCGAAAGGCAACCGTGCCAACAGCTCGGCGGCCAGGCCGTCGGATTGGGCCGGGGCCGGCGGCCCCGACTCGGATAGCTCACCGTGCCGGCGGGCCACCAACGCCCACTGCAACCCGACGGCTTCGTCGAAGGTCAGCCGCCGGCGCGCTTGTTCGCGTTCGGACTCATCCTCGGCGAGGTGGATCGCGCGCAAGGCGTCGTCCTCGGAAATCAGGCCGTGCTCGGCGCGTAACGCCGCTGGCAGGGGCTCGTCCACCGGGTCGAGCACTTCGAGCACCTGGCGCACACACTTGAAGATGTCCCAGCTCTGCACCTTGGTGCTGGCCGGATAGATCGGGAAAAAGCGCCGCTCGAACTCCTCCATCGCCAGTTCGCCGCTGATGGCCTGGGAGGCGTCGGCGATGCTCTTCAATGATTTGGTGCCGTGATGCTGGCCGTCCGGCGAATCCAGGATCAGAAACGCCGGGTGCGTGAGCTGCATGACGCCCTTGAAGTACCCGACTTCGCCGGACAGCATCACCCGGGTGTTCTTGGTGAGGCCCTTTTTGATGTAGTCGGCGTTGAAGAAGGTGGCGGTCACCTTGTTGCGCCCCGACCCGAGGGTGATCCGCAGACACAACCGCCTCGGGGTCTTCTTCATGGGAAACGACTTGGTTTCGGTGATGACATCGACGATGGTGATGTGCTCCCCCACTTCGGGCTGCTCATCGTCGGTGCCGCGGCGTGCCCCGCCTTCGACATAGCTGCGCGGGTAGTGCCGCAAGAGGTCGTCGACAGTCCGGATGCCGAACTCCTCGTCGAGAGCCTCGGCCGCCTTGGCACCCAGAACGAAGTCGAGCCGATCGCTCAATGCCACCATGGCTACTCCACCCCGATCAGCAGCGCGTCACCGCGATGACCGGTGCGGTAGATCACCAACTCGGTCCCCGGGTGATGGTCGTGCATGTGTTTTTCCAGGCTCTCAACCAGCCTGGCAATCCGTTCATCATCATCGATACCGGCGCCTATCAGCACCGTCACCAAGTCTCCTCCCGGCGCCAACAACAGATCGACCAACCCGATCGCCGCCGCGGCGACGTCATCGGCGACGATCAGCACCTCATCGCCGGCGATACCCAGACCATCGCCCGGTTTGCAGGTTCCAGCCCAGGTCAGTGCCGTCTCGGTGGCGATACGTACCGATCCGTGCCGGGCGGCCCCAGCGGCCCGGGCCATGGTGTAGCCGTCGTCGACCGCCTGACTGGCCGGGTCGTGCACGGCCAGCGCGGCCAGGCCCTGCACCATCGACCCCGTCGGCACCGGGACCACGTCAACGCCCCAGCCGATGGCCGCCGTACAGCCGGCCACCAGTTCCTCGACGGCGACGTAGCCGTTGGGCAACACCATGACCTGCGCGGCACCGGTGTCGACCACCGCGCGCACCAACTGGTGTGCGCTCAGGTCGGACGCGGGCGCCGCGGCCCCCGCGCCGGGACGCAACACACACGCACCTTCGGCGGCAAACAGTTCGGCGGCACCGTCGCCGTCGACAATGGCCAGCACGGCGCGCTGGCGGGTCCAACCGCCGGCCGCCAGTGCAGTGGTCCCGGAACTGAGCGCCGAGATCACGATCTTGCTCAGCCGCCCCGCCGCCAGCCCGGCCTCGACGGCCGCGCCCGCGTCGTCGGTGTGCACATGCACCGAATAGCTCTCCGATGGTGCGGCGGCAATTGCCACCGAATCCCCCAGCTCCGAGAGCCGATCGCGCAGCGTGTCGGCCGCCGCGGCATCGCAACCGGCCAGCAGGTACATCACCTCGAACTGCGGTACGGGTGCCGGCACCCCCGCCCCGAGCGCCGGCGAGCGCGGGGCCGGCTCGTAGACCGATCGCGCGGGAGTCTGACCGGTGATGGTCGAGCGCAGCGCGTCCAGCAGGACCAACAATCCTCGTCCGCCGGCATCGACAACACCCGCGTCGGCCAGCACGTCGAGCTGCTCGGGGGTCTTCTCCAGCGCAACCACCGCCGCGTCCCCCGCCGCGGCGACGGCGGCGGCCAACCCTTCGCCGGCGTCAGCACACTGCCGGACCGCGACCGCGGCGGCGCGCAGGACCGAGACGATGGTGCCCGGCACTTCCTCACCGCCCATCGACGTGATGACCAGCTCGACGCCGCGCCACAGGGCCGCGGCCAGCAGTGCCGCGTCGATTGCGGCCAACGGTTGACCGGCGGCGGCGCTATCGGTCACATCGGAAACACCGCGCAGGATCTGTGACAGGATCACCCCGGAATTGCCGCGTGCGCCGTTGAGGGCGCCGGCCGCCAACGCGGCCGCGACCTGGGCGACATCCCTGTGCTCGGGGTCTTCGGGGTGTTCGGGCCCCGCACCACCCGTCGAATCGACCTGAGCAAGCGCGGATCGCATGGTGAACAGCATGTTCGCGCCGGTATCGGAATCGGCGACCGGAAACACGTTCAGCCGGTTGATCTCGTCAAGGTGGGTGATCAGGTCGCTGACGCCGGTGTGCGCCCAGTCTCGCAGGGCCAAGGCATCCAGCGGGCGTTCAGTCGTGCCCAACCTGCCCCCACCTCCTCTGCCTAGCCCCGGTGGGCGCCAGCGTAGCTCCGGTGACGTTGCGGATAGTTTGCGTCGGTTCATGCGCGAGGGAACACCCCGGGCCACCGGGGACCCGGCCCATCGAGCCTAGCCAGGCGGTCCGACGAGACCGGCCCTGACGCCACCCTTAGCGGTGGCTCGTTTTGGTGCTTGCCGGGGACGTCGGTATCCTAGGACGGCCTGGGTAGATCTAGGCTGTCCCGGCCGGGTCGCCGGAACCCAACAGACTTGAGGAGTGCAACAATGGCCGCTGTGTGCGATATCTGCGGGAAAGGCCCCGGCTTCGGCAAGTCGGTGTCGCACTCCCACCGCCGCACCAGTCGCCGGTGGGACCCCAACGTCCAGACCGTGCGCGCCGTGACCCGCCCTGGCGGCAACAAGAAGCGCCTCAACGTCTGCACCTCGTGCATCAAGGCCGGTAAGGTCAGCCGCGGCTGAACAGCCACCGGCGGGTTCGGCCCAGCCAGTGGCGGCGCCACCGAGTTCGTGGTTGCTCGCGCCTGTTCGCCCGGCTCGATAGAGCCGGGCGATTTGGCGTGTACGGGCCCGCCCAACTCCGGTCACCGCAAGCTCTTCTCGCGCCCGCTGGCCAGTCAATCGTCGAGAAAAACGACGTGTTCAGCAACATCGTCGCGACCAACGCGCAGCTGATTGCCGGCAAAGTCCGGGTCGGGATAGCCGATCGCCAGGCCACACAGGATGGTCAGGTGCGAAGGTATGCCCACCTGCTTGCGGACGATCTCGGGATAGCCGGCGATGGAGACCTGTACGCAGGTGCCCAGACCGCGCGCGGTCAGCGCCAGCATCAGGTTCTGCAGGAACATGCCGACACCCATGCTGTCGACCAGCCCCAGCTCCTGGTGCATCGATACGATGCCGCCCAGCGGGGCCCGGAAGAACTCCCAGTTGCGCAGCACAGCGGTCTGTCGGGCCTGCGTGTCATCGCGAGCAATGCCCATCGCCCCGTAGACCTGTGCTCCCAGTGCGCTGCGTAGGTGGGTGAATGCCGGCGGCAATCGCGCAACATTGGGCGGCTCGGAGCGCGCCCTTTCCAGCATCGCCGCAACCAATCGGTCGCATGCCGCACCGCTGGTAAACACGACATGCCAGGGCTGCACATTGGAGTTCGAGGGGGCACACATCGCAAGTTCGAGCGCTTCCTGCACCAACCGCCGCGGCACCGGGCGGGGCAGGAACATGCGCGTCGAACGCCGCAGACGGATGGTCTCATCCAAGTCGTACATGCCTCGATGGTCTCAGGCCGTAGCGCAATCCGCGGCGAGCCGGCCGCTGTCACTGTCCCACCGTGATGACGGTCTTGCCCGCTCGCCGAGCGGCACCCCGTCCGCTTTCGAACGCCTCGCGCCCCTTGGCCAGCGGAAAACTCTGCGCAATCTCGACATGCAGCCGCCCACTGCCGACCAGCTCGCCGAGCCTGTTGAGCTGATCGCGGTTGGGCGTCACGATGAAAAACATTGCGGTAACGCCATGTTCGTCGGCCTTGCCGGCGGGCGGCGGCGCCGAGAGGGTGACCAGCCGTCCGCCTGGGCGCAACACCGCGAAGGATCTGTCCAATGTGTCCCCGCCCACCGTGTCGATGACGACGTCGAAATCGGTGGCGGTCCGCTCGAATGCTTCGGTGCGGGTGTCGATTACCCGCTGGGCACCCAGGCGGCCGACCAGCTCGCCGGCATCGCTGCGAACGGTAGCGGTGACGTTGGCGCCGAGGATGGCCGCCAGTTGGACCACCAGGGCCCCGACTCCCCCGGCCCCTCCGTGCACCAATACCGCTTCGCCGGGCCGTACCGACGCGTGATCGACAAGTGCCTGCAGCGCGGTCAACCCGGCCAGTGGCAGCGCCGCCGCCACGGTATGGCTGACCGTCGCAGGCTTAACGGCCAGGTGCGCGGCGGGCACCGCGACGAAATCGGCTGCCGCACCGTCTCGATCGAAACCGATCAGCCCGTAGACCTCATCACCACAATGGAAATCTTCGGTACCCGATCCGATTTCATGGATCACTCCGGAGACTTCGTGTGACGGGATCACCGGTGTCCGGCTGACACCATCGCGGGTCCAGGTCTGGTCCCAGGTCAACTCGTCGAACGTGATGCCAGCAGCGCGCACGGCTACCACGACCTCGCCGGCCGCCGGCACCGGCACCGGTGCGCGCTCGACGGCCAGCGTTTCCGGGCCGCCGCGCCGGTGCGCACGCAACGCCCTCATGGCGCTCAGGGCAAGCGCCAGTCAATCGGGTCGGCTCCCCTGCCGGTAAGCAATTCGTTGGCCCGGCTGAACGGCCGTGAACCGAAGAAACCACGAGACGCCGATAGCGGCGATGGGTGTGGAGATTCGATCGAAGCACAATCGCCGTCGGCCAACATCGGCTTCAGGGTCGACGCGTCGCGCCCCCAGAGAATGGCAACCATCGGCTGCGACCGCGCGGCCAAAGCCCGGATGGCGCACTCGGTCACCGCTTCCCAGCCCTTGCCCCGATGTGACGCCGGGTTGCTGGGCCGAACCGTGAGCACCCTGTTCAACAGCATGACACCGCGCTGCGCCCACGGCGTCAAGTCGCCGCAGGCGGGCATCGGATAGCCCAGATCGTCCGCATACTCCTGGAAAATGTTGGACAGGCTGCGTGGGAGCGGGCGGACATCGGGGGCTACCGAAAAGCTCAGTCCCACCGCGTGTCCGGGTGTCGGGTAGGGATCTTGGCCAACGATCAGAATTCGCACCTGGTCGAAGGGAAAAGTAAACGCGCGCAAGACGTTCGGCCCCGCGGGCAGGTACTTACGGCCCGCCGCTAGTTCGGCCCGCAAGAACTGCCCCATCGCAGTTACCTGGTCGGCGACCGGCTCGAGAGCTTTCGCCCACCCCGGCTCGACCAGTTCATCGAGCGCCCGCGCGGTCACTGCAACCCCCGAGCCAGCAACACGACCGTATCGGCGCCCTCCCGGCGATCCTTGGCGATGTCCTGGTAATCCGGCGACTGCGCCCAGTCGCGAAATGCCGCTTCGTCAGGGAACGACATCAGCACCACCTTCTCGCGGTCCCACTGCCCCTCCACCACCGTCGGTGACTCGTCGGCAGCGAGCAGCGTTCCCGCGTAGCGATCGAAGACCTCTATAAACGCTGCCTGGTACCGGTCATAGGCGGGCCGGTCGGTGAATCTCAATTGGGCGATCGCGTAGACGGTCACCGCGTCACCCTACTCAATTGCCGCGCTAGTCAAATGACTGCCAGCCGGCGTGACCGCTCCACTGCTGGCCGTCGACCAGCACCCGGGCCGGCCCGTCCAACACCCGCCCGATTCCCCGCCAGCCATCGGGCACCGCACCGGGAAAACACGCCACCAGCGCGTGGTCCTCACCCCCACCGAGCACCCACCCCCACGGATCGGCGCCCACCGCATCCGCGGCTGCGATCACCGCACGATGGTCTTGGGCCAACGCCGCCGTGGCGATGTCGATGCCGACCGCAGCGGCATCGGCGATATGGCGCAGGTCGGCGACCAAGCCGTCGGAGACGTCAATCATCGCTTGAGCCCCGGCCACCGCCGCCGCCACACCCTGGCCGTAGGGCGGGTCAGGTACCAGATGGCGGCGGCGAAGTTCGTCAAACCCGGCAATATCGTTGTGCCACAGCTCATATCCGGCCGCCGAACGGCCCAGTTCGCCAGCGACCGCGACCGACGAGCCCGGCTCGGCGCCGCCACGGGTGACCGGCGGACGACCTTCGAGGTCACCCAGAACGCTGACCGACACCACCCATTGCGGACACTGGACCATATCGCCGCCGACGATTCCGGCGCCGATCCGTCCGGCCTCCTCCCACATGCCGTCGAGCAACGCAGTCACCTCGGCCACCGGCGTGTGGGCGGGTGCGCCCAAGCTCACCACGAACGCGGTAGGCCTGGCGCCCATCGCGGCGATGTCGGCGGCGTTCTGGGCGATCGCTTTTCGACCGACGTCGTGGGGACTCGACCAGTCCAGCCGGAAGTGGCGATCTTGGACCAGCATGTCGGTGGAAATCACCGTACGGCCGTCGGGGGCGGCCACCACCGCAGCATCATCGCCTGGCCCCAGCTCAACGACAGCGGGCTGGTTGCGCCCCTGCACCAACCGGTCGATCACGGCGAACTCCCCGAGCTCGCGCAGGGTCGGTGTCTGTCCCGACGTGTCCTGACCCACGCCACCTCCTTCGTGGTGTACCGGCCCGGACTTGCATACCCGCGAACCGAGAGCGGTCTGCGGTAATTTTGGGGTTCCTGCCCGCCCGGGCGGACCGCGTTAGTGTATGAGCCCTGACGACCCGAAACACCCGCGCGGGCCGGTTGCGGTTCCGGGGCGGACCGGGTTGGACAGGAGAGTCGAGTTGAACCGGAGGTATCCGACGCGGTGACAGGCGACACCCCGGCCAAGCACCAACCCGATCCCGATGGTCCGCCACGAGTCCTGATCATCGCCGCCGCACTGCTGGGGGTGGCCGCCCTCGGGGCAATTCTGGTGATCGCGGCCAACCGCGAGGTACCGCGACAACCGATCGCCGTCCCCTCGGTTCCCGCCCCGCAGGCGGCCAGTCCCGCGTGCCACGCGCTGCTGACCGCGTTGCCGCAGCGTCTCGGCGACTATCAGCGCGCGCCCATGGTGCAACCCGCACCGCAAGGCACCGGCGCCTGGAGCTCCGCGGCCGCCGATGAGCCGGTGATATTGCGCTGCGGGCTGGACCGCCCGGCCGACTTCGTGGTGGGGGCGCCGATTCAGGTCGTCGACCGGGTGCAGTGGTTTCGGGTCAGCGACCAAACCGAGGCCGCCGGCACCGCGACGGCGGGGAGCAGATCCACCTGGTACACCGTGGACCGTCCGGTCTACGTGGCGCTGACCTTGCCCGCGGGGTCGGGGCCCACCCCCATCCAGGAGTTGTCCGAGATCATCGACCGCGCCATTGCGCCGGTGCCGATCGACCCGGCCCCGGCGGGTTAGCGCAGGCCGATGCCCCGCGCCAACGCGGTCTCCACCATGGTGGCCAGCAAGGTGGGATAGTCGACCCCGCTGGCCGCCCACATCCGCGGGTACATCGAGATCGTGGTGAACCCCGGCATCGTGTTGATCTCGTTGATCACCGGGCCGTCGTCGGTGAGGAAGAAGTCGACTCGGGCCAGGCCTTGGCAGTCGATGGCCTCGAAAGCGCGAATCGCCAGCTGGCGCACCGCGTCAGCGACGTCGTCTTCGACCTTGGCCGGCACGTCCAATTCGGCAGCGTCGTCGAGGTATTTGGTCTCAAAGTCATAGAAACCGTCTTCGCGTCCACGCACCCCGGCCACCCGGATCTCTCCCAGGGTGCTGGCTTCCAATCTGCCGTCGGGGAACTCGAGCACGCCGCACTCCAGCTCGCGACCGTTGATCGCGGCCTCGACGATCACCTTCGGATCGTGTCGCCGGGCGGCGGCGATCGCGGCGGGCAGCTCATCGAAGCTCGAGACCCGGCTGACACCGATCGAGGAGCCGCCGCGCGCGGGTTTGACGTAAGCCGGCAACCCCAGCCGCTGCAGTTCCTCGCGGTCCAGCGATTGTCGCGATGGGCGCAGCACGGCATGCGGGCCGATCGGTAGCCCCGCCGCACTCCACAGTTTCTTGGTGAACTCTTTGTCCATACCGGCCGCGCTGGCCAGCACCCCGGCGCCGACATAGGGAACGCCGGCGAGTTCGAGTAGTCCCTGGATCGTTCCGTCCTCGCCGTACGGTCCATGCAGCACGGGAAACACCACGTCGACCGAGGCCAGCACCTCTCCGGCACCGGGCGGCAACGAGACCAGTTGGCCGCCCCAGCGCGGATCTGCCGGCAAAGCCAGCTCGGTGCCGGACTGCGAGCTCACCTCGGGTAGCCGCCGGTCGGTGATTGCCAGCGCATCCGGGTTGCCGTCGGTGAGCACCCACGAGCCTTGCGGGGTGATCCCGATCGCGATCACCTCGAAGCGTCGCGGGTCAAGATTGCGCAGAATGCTGCCCGCAGACACGCATGAGATCGCATGCTCGTTGCTGCGTCCGCCGAACACGACGGCAACCCGGAGACGTTCGCCACGCCGGCTGCTGCCACTCACAACCTGGAGAGGCTACCGGGTGCTGAGCGACCAGGCCGGACTACCCGCTTACCAGGGCAATCGGGCGGCGCCGACAGAACGGGTCTGACCTATTCGGGTTTGGTACTACGCCCCAGCAACAGCGCGATCGCGTCGTCTACCGACAGGCCCTTGTAGCAGACCCGGTGTACGGCGTCGGTGAGCGGCATTTCGACGTCGTAGCTGGACGCCAGCGCGAGCACCGATTCGCACGACGTCACCCCTTCCACGACGTGGCCTTCCTTGCTGTGCAGTGCCGATTGCAGGATCTCGCCGCGGCCTAGGCACTCGCCCAACGACCGGTTGCGGGAGCGCGACGACGTGCAGGTCGCTACCAAGTCACCTACCCCGGCCAGCCCGGCCAGCGTCGCCCCCTTGGCGCCCAGGGCGATACCGAGCCGGATGATCTCCGCCAATCCGCGGGTGATGATGGTTGCCACGGTGTTTTCCCCCAGGCCAACGCCCGCGGCCATACCGCACGCCAGCGCGATGACGTTTTTGCACGCTCCCCCGATCTCGGTGCCGACGACATCGGTGTTGGTATAGGGACGGAAGTAGCCGCTGTTGAGCGCACGTTGTAACGCGACGGCCCGGCCGGAGTCGCTGCAGGCCACGACGGTGGCAGCGGGCTGGCACTCGGCGATCTCGCTAGCCAGGTTGGGGCCCGAGATCACCGCGACCTGGGCCGGGTCTGCTCCGGTGACCGAGACGATCACCTGACTCATCCGCATCAGGGTGCCCAGCTCGATGCCCTTGGCCAGACTCACCAGGGTCGCGCCACGTGGAATCAGGGTTGTCCAGTGCTCGAGATTGGTCCGCATCGTCTGCGCGGGTACACCCAGCAGCACCGTATCCGCGCCGGCGAGCGCCTCTGCCGCGTCGGCGGTGGCCCGGATCCCCGGCGGCAGCAACGTACCGGGCAGGTAGTCGGGGTTGTATCGGCTGTCGTTGATCTGGTTGGCAACGTCGGCGCGCCGGGCCCACAGCTTGACCTCGCCCCCGGCATCGGCCAACACCTTGGCCAGGGCGGTGCCCCAGGCACCGGCTCCCATCACCGTGACGGTTCCCGTGCTGGCCATCCCCACACCCCTATTTGTCCCATTTGTCGTTTGCGACGGCACCGGTAGCCGCTACACAGTAGACCCCGGCAGGGGCCGCCGTCACGCTGTTGCGGCGGGGGTCACTGCGGCAGGCGCCAGCCCAGTGAAAGCGGGTGGCGGCGGGGTGGCAGCTGGGTAGCACCGAAACCAGCGCTGGCAGGATGGCCTTCATGAGCGGCATACGGGCCGACGGTACGGGTGATGTCGGCCTGATCATCGCCGTCAAGCGATTGGGTGCGGCCAAGACGAGATTGGCCCCGGTGTTCTCCGCGGCGGCCCGGGAAAGTGTGGTGCTGGCCATGCTGATGGACACTTTGACCGCCGCGGCGCGGGTAGCCGACCTGCGCTCGATCACCGTCATCACACCGGACGAATCCGCCGCGGCCGCGGCAACCGAGCTCGGCGCCGAGGTGTTGGCCGACCCGACTCGCCAAGGTGATCCCGACCCGCTGAACAACGCCATCCTCACCGCCGAACAGGTGGTATCCGGTTCCGTGCCAAATATTGTTGTGCTGCAAGGCGATCTGCCTGCGATGCAGACCCAGGAGCTCGCCGATGCGATCTGCGCCGCACGCGTTCACCAGCGCAGCTTCGTCGCCGATCGGCTCGGCACCGGCACCGCGGCCCTGTGCGCCTTCGGAAGCGCACTCGATCCCCAGTTCGGGCCGGATTCCAGCGCCCGACATCGCCGTTCCGGGGCCGTCGAGCTGACCGGCGCGTGGCCCGGCCTGCGTTGCGACGTCGACACTCCGGCGGACTTGGCGGCCGCCCGCCGCCTCGGGGTCGGACCGGCGACTGCACGAGTCGTCGCCCACCATCGCTAGCCCGCATGGCGGCTGTGCGGGGATGAACGGAACAAAAACAGCAAACGGATGTCGGTTCAGCGCTGGCAACGTCACCCGGTGATAGGCAATGATCGCTGGGTGACCGAAATCGAAACCGGCCCAGTCACAGAGGCACGGCCAGACACGAACGCACGGGAGCCAGGCGACGGGACCCCGGCGGCACCGCCGGCCGCGACGCCGGCCGCGACCACCGATCAGCTGCCCGAGGACCGCTACCTCAACCGCGAACTGAGCTGGCTGGAGTTCAACGCCCGGGTGCTCGCGCTCGCCGCCGACGACTCGATGCCGTTGCTCGAACGGGCAAAGTTCCTGGCCATCTTCGCGTCCAATCTCGACGAGTTCTACATGGTTCGGGTGGCCGGTCTCAAACGCCGCCACCAGATGGGGTTGTCGGCTCTGTCCGCCGACGGCCTCACCCCACGGGAGCAGCTGGGCCGCATCGGCGAGCAGACGCAGCGTATCGCCAGCCGCCATGCGCGGGTGTTTCGCGATTCGGTGTTGCCCGCGCTCGGCGAGGAAGGCATCTACGTTGTCACGTGGGCTGACCTGGATCAGGCTGAGCGCGAGCAACTGTCGACCTATTTCCACGAGCAGGTATTTCCGGTACTGACTCCGCTGGCCGTCGACCCCGCGCACCCGTTCCCATTTGTCAGCGGGTTGAGCCTGAACCTGGCGGTCACGGTGCGCCAACCCGAAGACGGTGGCCAGCACTTCGCCCGGGTGAAGGTGCCCGACAACGTCGATCGCTTCGTCGAACTGGGCGGAACAGATACCGACGGAGCCGAAGGGGCGGCCGTATACCGGTTCCTGCCCGTGGAGGAACTCATCGCGGCCTTTCTTCCGGTGCTCTTCCCCGGGATGGAAATCGTCGAGCATCACGCGTTTCGCATCACGCGCAACGCAGACTTCGAAGTCGAGGAGGATCGCGACGAAGACCTGCTGCAGGCGCTCGAGCGGGAATTGGCTCGCCGACGGTTCGGTTCGCCGGTGCGGCTAGAAGTTGCCGACGACATGACCGAAGGCATGCTGGAGTTGCTGCTGCGTGAGCTCGACGTGCATCCCGGGGATGTCATCGAGGTGCCGGGGCTGCTGGATCTCTCATCGCTGTGGCAGATCTACGGTTTGGACCGCCCAGCCCTCAAGGATCGGACCTTCGTTCCGGCCACCCATCCCGCCTTCGCCGAGCGCGAAACGCCCAAGAGCATCTTCGCGACGCTGCGCGAGGGTGACGTTTTGGTGCACCATCCCTACTATTCGTTTTCCACCAGCGTGCAGCGGTTCATCGAGCAAGCCGCCGCAGACCCCAACGTGCTGGCGATCAAACAGACGCTGTATCGCACCTCCGGGGATTCGCCGATTGTTCGGGCCCTGATCGACGCGGCCGAGGCGGGCAAACAGGTAGTGGCGCTGGTCGAGATCAAGGCCCGCTTCGACGAGCAGGCCAACATCCGCTGGGCCCGCGCGCTGGAGCAGGCGGGCGTGCACGTGGCCTACGGCATCGTCGGGCTCAAAACGCACTGCAAGACAGCACTGGTCGTGCGTCGTGAGGGCCCGGTGATCCGGCGGTACTGCCACATCGGGACGGGAAACTACAACAGCAAGACCGCGCGCCTGTATGAGGATGTCGGCCTGCTGACCGCCGCGCCCGACATTGGCGCAGACCTCACCGACCTGTTCAATTCGTTGACCGGCTACTCGCGAAAGCTGTCCTATCGCAATCTGTTGGTGGCCCCGCACGGGATTCGTGCCGGCATCATTGAACGCGTCGAACGCGAGGTGGCCGCACACCTTGAACACGGCCCCCAGGCTGGAAAGGGCCACATCCGGCTCAAGATGAACGCCCTCGTCGACGAACAGGTCATCGACGCGCTCTACCGCGCTTCGCAAGCGGGGGTCCGGATCGAGGTCGTGGTGCGTGGCATCTGCGCGCTGCGCCCCGGGGCCAAGGGGTTCTCGGAAAACATCACCGCCCGCTCGATTCTCGGCCGATTTCTAGAGCATTCGCGAATCCTGCATTTCCGCGCGATTGACGAATTCTGGATCGGCAGCGCCGACATGATGCACCGCAATCTCGATCGGCGGGTGGAGGTGATGGCTCAGGTCAAGGACCCGCGGCTGACCGCGCAGTTGGACGACTTGTTCGAGTCCGCACTCGACCCTGCCACCCGCTGCTGGGAACTGGGGCCCGACGGTCAATGGACCGCGTCGCCTCAGGAAGGCCGTACCGTTCGGGACCATCAGGTATCACTGATGGAGCGGCACCGCAGCCCCTAACACTGTGAAACTCCGGCGAGTTTTGTGCCACCTAACCGACCGCGTGCGGCCCAGGCCGAATTGACCTGCAGGAGTTAACTTGTCGATCCCCAGCTCGTCTGTCCGCCGACGCTCGGGAGACCGAATCGTATACGCCGCCGGTGCGGTGCTGTGGCGCCCGGGAAAGGCCAAGGGGGCAATCGAGATTGCATTGATCCACCGCCCTCGCTATGACGACTGGTCGCTGCCCAAAGGCAAAGTGGATCCCGGCGAGACCGCAGCGGTTGCGGCCGCGCGTGAGGTGTGCGAGGAGACGGGCCAGCACGCCCATCTCGGCAGGCGACTGATCATGGTGAGCTATCCCGTCGAGCAGGGCCTCAAGAAGGTCTACTACTGGGCCGCGCGCAGCCTCGGCGGGGAGTTCACCGCCGGAAACGAGGTCGACAAGCTGATCTGGTTACCGGTCGCCGACGCGATGACCAAGCTTGACTACGCACAGGATCGAAAGGTCTTGCGGCGGTTCGGCAAAAAGCCGGCGGATACCAAGACCGTCCTGGTGGTCCGGCACGGCAGCGCTGGCAGCAAGTCACGCTTCTCCGGAGATGACACCCAACGGCCACTCGACAAGAAGGGACGAGCCCAGGCCGAGGCACTCGTGCCACAGCTGCTGGCTTTCGGCGCCGACACGGTGTTCGCGGCCGACCGGCTGCGCTGCCATCAGACGGTGCAGCCACTGGCCGAGGAATTGGGAGTGGTCATCCACAACGAGCGCACCCTCACCGAAGAGGCCTACGCCAAGAACGCCAAGCGCGGTCGGCAACGGCTACTGCAGATCGCTACGCGCGACGGCACACCCGTGATCTGCTCGCAGGGCAAGGTGATTCCGGACCTGATCGCTTGGTGGTGCGAACGCGACGGCGTCCGCTCCGACAGATCGCGCAACCACAAAGGCAGTACGTGGGTGCTGTCGCTATCCGGCGGCCGCGTCATCGCCGCCGACCACATCGGCGGCGCGCTGGCAGCCAACGTGCGGGCCTAACACGCAGATACCCTTCGGGGGGCATCGCTGCCCCCCGAAGGGTATCTGCGTGTGAGCTGACTTACTTGCGACCGCGCCGGGTGCTCGTCGCCTTCTTGGCGGGAGCCTTGGTGGCCGGCCTCTTTGCCGCAGCCTTCTTGGCGGGTGCCTTGGTCGCAGCCTTGCGGACTGGAGCCTTGGCGGCAGTCTTCTTCACTGTTGCCTTGGTCACCTTCTTGGCCGGAGCCTTGGTGACCTTGGTCACGGCCTTCTTGGCGGGAGCCTTGGTCGCGGCCTTCTTGGCGGGAGCCTTGGTCGCGGCCTTCTTGGCGGGAGCCTTGGTCGCGGCCTTCTTGGCAGCGGTCTTGGTCGCGGCCTTCTTGGCGGGAGCCTTCTTTGCTGCCTTCTTGGCAGCGGCGCTCGCCATCACGCCACGCTTGACCGCCGGGCCCTCCGCCGGGAGACGCTGTGCGCCAGAGACAACCGCTTTGAATTGCGCGCCTGGGCGAAATGCCGGGACGGACGTCGGCTTGACCTTCACCGTCTCACCGGTACGCGGATTGCGGGCCACCCGGGCCGCACGGCGACGCTGTTCAAACACCCCAAATCCGGTAATCGTGACGCTGTCGCCCTTGTGCACGGCGCGCACAATGGTGTCGACAACATTCTCGACGGCCGCGGTTGCCTGCCTACGGTCCGAGCCCAATTTCTGTGTGAGCACGTCAATGAGCTCTGCTTTGTTCATCCAACCCTCCGAAGCTAGCGGTCCTCGTTTATGGAACCGACTAGTGGACACGGTAAACCCTCACCTGCCTGATTTCCAAGAGCCACGCGCAATTTCAGGACCCGTCGAACGCAATTTCGGCAATCCGATTGCCGCCCTTGACCGGTGGAGTGACCCCAAAATGGGTGTTGCTTGCCCACACCACAGCGGCTCACGGAAGGGAAAATTCCCCGCCCCAAGGGCCTTCAGGAGGTAGGCAAAGTGCGCGGTTTCCACGCCGGATAACCAGCCTCATATGCCTCGATTGCATCGAGTTTCCGCAGCGTAAGGGCTATATCGTCAAGACCTTCAAGGAGTCGCCACGCGGTGTGGTCGTCAATCCTGAACGGCAGCACCACTGTTCCCGCAATCACATTTCGATCTTGAAGATTGACAGTGATTTCCAAACCTGGACTCTGCTCGATGAGCTTCCAAAGAAGTTCAACGCCATCTTGGTCGACTTCGGCGGCCAACAGACCCGCCTTGCCCGCGTTCCCGCGAAAGATATCGCCGAACCTCGACGAGATGACCACCCGGAATCCGTAGTCCATGAGCGCCCAGACGGCATGCTCGCGGGAGGATCCGGTGCCGAAATCCGGCCCGGCCACCAACACCGAGCCCCGGTCAAAGGGGCTGAGGTTTAGCACGAATGACGGATCCGAGCGCCAGCTGGCGAACAACCCGTCCTCGAAACCGGTTCGCGTGACACGCTTCAGGAAAACCGCGGGAATGATCTGATCGGTGTCGACATTGGACCGGCGCAGCGGTACACCGATTCCGGTGTGGGTGTCAAAGGCTTCCATGACTCTTCCTCTGTTTGTTTGAGTTCAATTCAAATCGGCAGGCGCGGATAGGGTGCCGCGAACCGCGGTTGCAGCGGCCACCGCCGGCGAGACCAAATGTGTCCGCCCGCCCTTGCCCTGGCGCCCCTCGAAGTTGCGGTTGGACGTCGCCGCACAGCGCTCCCCCGGTGCGAGCTGATCGGGGTTCATCCCTAGGCACATAGAGCATCCCGCCTGCCGCCATTCGGCGCCCGCGACCGTGAAGACCTCACCCAGACCCTCCTTCTCGGCCTGGGCACGCACCCGCATGGAGCCGGGAACGATGAGCATTCGCACCCCTGGGGCGACCTTGCGGCCACGCAGCACTTCGGCCACGACCCGCAGATCCTCGATCCGGCCGTTGGTGCACGACCCGACGAACACGGCATCGACCGCGATATCGCGCATGGCTTTTCCTGGCTCAAGGTCCATGTACGCCAATGCTTTCTCGGCGGCCTGGCGCTCGCCGTCATCGCCGATGAGCTCGGGATCGGGCACCGTGGCGCAAAGCGGCACGCCCTGGCCGGGATTGGTTCCCCACGTAACAAAGGGGCTCAGCTCGGCGGCGTCGAGATGGACCTCGGTGTCGAAGACGGCGCCAGGATCGGTCCGCAGTTGTTGCCAGTACCCAAGCGCGGCATCCCACTGGGCACCGGTTGGGGCGTGTGGCCGGTCTCGCAAGTACTCGTAAGTGGTCTCGTCCGGCGCCACCATCCCGGCTCGGGCGCCGGCCTCAATGCTCATGTTGCAGATCGTCATCCGGCCTTCCATGGACAGCGATTCAATGGCGCTGCCCCGGTATTCGATGACGTGCCCCTGCCCACCGCCGGTGCCGATCTTGGCGATCAGCGCAAGGATGATGTCCTTGGCCGACACTCCTGCGGGTAGTTGCCCATCCACATTGACCGCCATCGTCTTAAACGGCCGCAACGGCAGCGTCTGTGTTGCGAGCACATGCTCGACTTCGGAAGTGCCGATGCCCATCGCCAAGGCACCGAACGCGCCATGTGTCGAAGTGTGGCTGTCACCACAGACGATGGTCATTCCCGGCTGAGTGAGGCCCAACTGAGGTCCCACGACGTGCACGATGCCCTGCTCGACATCACCCATTGGGTGCAGCCGGATGCCGAATTCCGCGCAATTACGCCGCAATGTCTCCACCTGGGTCCGAGACACCGGATCGGCGATCGGCTTATCGATATCGACGGTCGGCACATTGTGATCCTCGGTGGCGATGGTCAGATCGGGCCGTCGCACCGGGCGGCCGGCCAGGCGCAGACCATCGAATGCCTGCGGGCTGGTGACCTCATGCACCAGATGCAGATCGATGTAGATCAGGTCGGGAGCCTCGTTCCGACCGGACACCACGACGTGGTCGTCCCAGACCTTCTCAGCCAGCGTGCGCGCCTCGCGCGTCTGCAGTGCCATCTCGAATTGCCTCGATTCGTGTATCCGCGGCTCGCGATCAATGAGGGTTCCATCTCATAATGCGAGACGCTAGTATCTCCTTGTGAGACAGGATAGCGGCATCGGCGTCATCGACAAAGCGGTGGGTCTGTTGCGCGCCACCGCGGAATCACCCTGCGGTTTGGCCGAACTATGCGAACGGACCGGCCTGCCCAGAGCCACCGCATACCGGCTGGCGGCGGCCCTAGAGGTCCATCGCCTGCTGGGGCGGGACGAGGACGGACGCTGGGGCCTGGGCCCCGCGATCACCGAGCTCGCGGCCCATGTCGACGATCCCCTGCTGACCGCCGGCGCGACCGTGCTGCCCCGATTGCGCGAGACCACCGGCGAAAGCGTGCAGCTGTACCGCCGCGAAGGCACGTCACGGGTGTGTGTGGCGGCGCTGGAACCACCTGCGGGCCTTCGCGATACGGTTCCGGTCGGCGCCCGGCTACCGATGACGGCGGGCTCCGGAGCCAAGGTGCTACTGGCCCACAGCGACCCGGCCACCCAGCAAGCCGTCCTACCAACCGCCAAATTCACCGACCGGGTGCTGGCCGAAGTACGCCGCCGGGGTTGGGCGCAGAGCGTGGCCGAGCGCGAACCCGGAGTGGCAAGCGTCTCGGCGCCGGTGCGCGATAGCCGCGGTGTCGTCGTCGCCGCCATATCGGTATCCGGTCCGATCGACCGGATCGGTCGACGGCCCGGGGCGCGTTGGGCCGCCGACCTGTTGGCCGCGGCCGACGAACTCGCGCGCCGGCTGTAGCGCTACCCGTTTGGCCGGCGGCCCCAATCTTGTGACACACCACCCGGTTCAGCCGCCCGCGCGTCGAGGCCTGGTGGCGATCGCCGCGCCCCTGCCTGCGGCAATCGATTCATTCCCGAAACGCCGCAGCCCCGGGCGCGCTAGGTTATTGTCGTTACCGTAATCCTGTCTGTAACCGGAACCACACGGCCGCGCTCGCCGACCGTTCGCACATTAGGTCAGGACCAATCAGATGCGCTCGATCCTCGTAGCGGCGATCCAGGATGCGGCGCCATCTGCGCCGGAGTGCCGGCGCTGCAACGACGCTCGGGTGCGCACAATTTTGCCGAATCCGCGCTTTGGCGAAACGCGAGCGGCTTACCGGCCACGCTCCCCTGACGCGGCACGGTTCGGGCGCTGGGCGGTGAGCAATCCCCGACCCCGTCGGGCCGCAACCACCAAGCATTACCCGGCTCCACCGTCGGCAACCTGATCCGTTACCGCCGGGCGCCAAGCCGCTGTCTCCTCGACATCCTCGTAGCTCGCAGAGCCAACCAATCATGGGGGAACCATGGATCTATTCGCCAAACTTGTCGCAGATCAGGATCCGCTGTTTCAACTTTCACGTGCCATCCACGGGATAGCGACATTTCCCAAGTTAGGCGGAGCCGCCGGCACGCGAATGACGTGGCGCGACGATGAATACATCATCTGGAACCTCAACAACTACCTTGGGCTGGCCGACCATCCCGAAGTCCGGGCGGCCGATGCCGAGTTCGCAGGCCGCTACGGACTGGCGACTCCCATGGGCTCGAGAATGATGTCCGGCGAAACCGACGATCTCGAGCTACTCGAAAGCGAACTGGCCGACTATGCGCAAAAGCCGGCAGCACTGGTCCTCAACTATGGCTATCAAGGCATGATCTCGCTGATTGACTCCCTGACCACCGAGGTGGACTGGATCGTGTCGGATGCGGAAAACCATGCCTGCATCATCGATGGGATTCGATTGCACCGTAAACGCGGTGAACGGACCCGAATGTTCGCCCACAACGACATTGACCAACTCGAGACACACCTGGCCGAAATCAACCGGGTGCGGAGCCCCGACTCCGGGGTGTTGGTGGTCACAGAGGGCGTCTTCGGAATGTCCGGCGATCAGGGCGCATTGCGCGAAATCGCGGCACTCAAGCAGCAGTACGACTTCCGGTTGCTCGTTGACGACGCACATGGATTCGGCGTTCTCGGCCCCAACGGCGGCGGCACCGGGGAACAACAGGGCGTCCAGGACGATATCGACCTCTATTTCGGCACCTTCACCAAGGCCGCCGCGGGCGCCGGAGCATTCGTCGCATCACAGGCCGATGTCATTTGGAAGCTTCGCTACACGATGCGGTCCCAGATCTTCTCCCGCGGCTTGCCCTGGCCGATCGTCGCGGGTAACCGGGTGCGTTTGGGGTTGCTGCGGCGTAGCGACGACCTGCGCCGACGAGCGCACGCGGTGGCCGGCAAACTTCAGGCCTCGCTGACCGAAGAAAGTCTCAACATCGGGAAAGCGAACTCTCTCATCACGCCGGTGTACCTGCCGATGGACCCGCTGTCGGCTCTCGCATTCTTGACCGAATTGCGCCATAAGCACGGAACATTCTGCTCGGCGGTGACCTATCCGGTGGTACCGCCCGGGATCGTTCAACTGCGCTTGATCTCAACCGCGGGCCACGACATCGCTGATGTCGAGCCGACGGTAAAAGCCATCGCGGCCGTCTACAAGGAATTGACCGGAAACCAGACCATCCCGCAGCTCGATGATGCGCCCACCTGAGCGATGTCGCCTCCGGGCACCGCGACCCGATGACGCCCTCTCGGCGGCGGACCCGCCCCGGCGCGTAATTTCACCCGCTTTGTTCCCAGGATTCGGGCGCGAGCCGGTCCGATGAAATGCAAGAATTTACCCGCCTCGCGGCGCAATCACGGTGCCCTCATGGTCACGATGGGTTCGTCGCATAACGCGACGACCGGGCGATACCGAACGGGGGTTCAATGGTCAGCCTTTTTCGGCGGATGTGGGTGCCGATCGTGATGATCCTCGTCGCAATTGTCGGGGCATCGGTGGTAATGCGCTTGCATGGCGTCTTCGGCTCACATCGATATGTGCCGGATGCGGGCAACTCCGACGCCATTGTCGCGTTCAACCCGAAGTACGTTCGCTACGAGGTTCTTGGTCCTCCGGGAACGGTCGTCACGGTCAATTACCTCGATGCCCAGGCCGAACCACACGAAGTCGCCAACGCCGCGATCCCATGGTCGTTGACCATCGTGACCACACTGACCTCGGTGGTTGCCCACCTCGTGGCGCAGGGCAACAGCGCAACCCTGAGCTGTCGCATCACCGTCAACGGCGTGGTCCGCGCCGAGCGCACGGCCGATGCCCACGATGCCGCGACTAGCTGCCTAGTGAAATCTGCGTGACGCCCGAACACAGCGCGGGGCGCCCCTTTATCGCCCGGACTATCCAAAAATTTTCGCTACCGGTCATTTTGCTCTGGATCGCGCTCACCGTCGGCGCCAACCTGCTGGCACCACAACTAGAAGAGGTCGCCAAAGAGCATTCGGTGTCGTTGAGCCCCAGTGATGCTCCGTCACTGATCGCGATGCGGCGCATCGGCAAAGACTTTCAGCAGTTCGACTCCGACAACACCACGATGATCGTGCTGGAGAGCAATGCCAAACTCGGCGACGAAGCCCACCGCTACTACGACGCACTAATTGCCAAGCTGTCGCAGGACAAGACGAACATCCAACACATCGACAATTTCTGGGGCGACAGGCTCACGGCCGCGAGTTCGCAAAGCGTCGACGGCAAGGCCGCCTATGTGCAGCTGTACCTCACCGGTGGCCTGGGCAGTGCCAGAGCCAACGATTCCGTTGCCGCAGTTGCGCGGATCCTCGACGATGTGCCGCCGCCACCCGGAATCAAGGCCTACCTGACCGGCCCCGGTGCACTCGGCGCCGATCAAGACACGTCCGGCAACAGCAGTCTGCAACGGTTGACCGCGGTCACGATTGCGGTGATCACCATCGTGCTGTTGATCGCCTATCGATCGATTGCGGCCGTTGTGGTGATGCTGCTCACAGTCGGGATCGAGCTGCTTGCGGCACGCGGCGTGATCGCTGCGCTGGCCGCCAACGACCTGATTGGCCTATCGACCTTCGCCATCAATGTCTTGACGGCACTGACGATCGCGGCGTCGACGGACTACATCATCTTTCTGGTCGGCCGCTACCAAGAGGCCCGGATGGCCGGCCAGGACCGAGAGCTCGCGTACTACACCATGTTCCGCGGGACAAGTCACGTCGTCTTGGGATCCGGGCTGACCGTCGCCGGAGCGATGTACTGCCTGAGCTTCACCAGGCTCCCCTACTTCCAAACCCTCGGGTCACCATGCTCGATCGGTCTGCTGGCGGTGATCCTGGCCTCATTGACCCTGGCGCCGGCAGTCATCGCCCTAACAACCAAATTCGGCGTATTCGAACCCAAACGCGCCACCACAACCCGGCGTTGGCGCCGCATCGGCACCATCGTGGTGCGCTGGCCGGGCCCGGTCCTGGTCGCCGCGGCACTGATCTCGCTGATCGGACTGCTCGCCCTGCCCAAGTACCAAACCAACTACAACGAGCGCCATTACATCCCGGCCGGCGCCCCCTCCAACATCGGCTACCGCGCATCGGACCGCCACTTCCCCCCGGCCCGCATGGAACCCGAAGTGCTGATGATCGAGGCCGACCACGATCTGCGCAATCCCACCGACATGATGCTGCTGGACCGGATCGCCAAAGGCGTGTTCCACCTTCCCGGCATCGCACGTGTCCAAGGCATCACCAGGCCACTGGGCTCACCGCTCGACCACAGTTCGATCCCGTTTCAGCTCAACATGCAAAACGCCATGACCATCGAGAACATGGGTTACCTCAAAGCCCGCGTCGCCGACATGTACACCATGATCGATGAGCTGCAACACATGATCGATATCGCGGCGCGCCAACAAGAACTGACCCAACAGCTCAACGACGCCAGCCACGACATGCTCACCCACAACAAGCAGATGCAGGCCAACACCGACCAACTGCGTGATCAGATCGCCGAATTCGACGACCTGTGGCGACCCATCAGAAGCTACTTCTACTGGGAACGCCACTGTTCGGACATCCCGATCTGTTGGTCACTGCGGTCCCTGTTCGACGCGATCGACGGCGTCGACAAGCTCAGCGAAGACGTCGGCACGCTCACCGACGACCTCGATCGCATCGACGAACTCCAACCCAAACTGCTCGCCCTGCTGCCCCCGATGATCGCCACCATGCAAACCGTGAAGAGCCTCACCCAAACCACGGCCAGCACCTTCTCGGCACTGATCACCCAAATGGACGACATGACCCGCAACGCCACCGCCATGGGGCAGGCCCTCGACGCCTCTAAGAACGACGACTCCTTCTATCTGCCGCCGGAAGCCTTCGACAATCCCGACTTTCAACGGGGTCTGACCCTGTTCCTATCCCCCGACGGCACCGCGGCCCGGTTCATCATCACCCACAAGGGCGATCCCGCCACCGCCGAGGGAATCGCCCACATCGACCCGATCCTGCTGGCCGCGAGCGAGGCGGTGAAAGGAACCCCACTGGCAACCGCCAACATCTACCTGGCCGGCACCGCGGCCACCTACAAGGACATCAGCGAGGGCAGCACCTATGACCTACTGATCGCGGTGGTGGCCACCCTATGTCTGATCTTCGTGGTCATGCTGGCCATCACCAGAAGCGTTGTGGCCTCCGCGGTCATCGTCGGCACGGTGGCACTCTCGCTGGGCGCCGCCTTTGGACTCTCGGTCCTGTTGTGGCAGCACATCTTGCACATGCCGCTGCACTGGCTGGTGCTGCCCATGGCCGTGATCGTCATGCTGGCCGTCGGATCGGACTACAACCTGCTGCTGGTCGCCCGATTCCAGGAAGAGATCGGCGCCGGCCTCAAGACCGGCATGATCCGAGCCATGGCCAGCACCGGCCGCGTCGTCACCATCGCCGGACTGGTGTTTGCCTTCACTATGGGCTCCATGCTCACCAGCGACCTGCGCGTGGTCGGCCAGGTCGGCACCACCATCATGATCGGACTGTTGTTCGACACCCTGGTTGTCCGCTCTTTCATGATGCCCGCCATCGCGGCCCTGCTCGGCCGCTGGTTCTGGTGGCCGCGCCGGGTACCCACGCACGCCGCTTCGCCGCCGGCCGTTACGGCCAATCCCGGTGCGGCCGCGACGTCTGTGCTGGCTTGACGTCGAACGTGCCCGCCGCCGGCGGCTAACCCGACCGGTTCAGTATCCGGGTGGCATCGCAGACCATCTCGGACACGATGTCAGCGGCGGGGCCAACTCTCGTGATCAGACCTACCGCCTCGCCAACCAGCACCGTGGCGATCTCGAAGTCCTCTGCCGCGACTGCGTTTTCGAAGGCGCCCAGCAGGTCCGGCAGTCGCCGTATCAGTTCGGATTCGTTGCCATGCCATGCCTGGATCAACGAGTTGCTGAGCAACCGCAGATCGTATTCCGCCGGCCAATCCCGCTGCCGCACAATGTCGTAGACGCGGGTACGGATGGTGTCGTCCCCGCTGGCCTCCACCGCCCGCTGGTGGGCTCGCGGCGATACCAGCGCCTCTGGGCAAGCCCAGAATCTGGTACCCACCAGGGCGCCGTCTGCGCCCAGCGCCAGCGCTGCTGCCAGCCCGCGGCCATCGGCGATCCCCCCGGCCGCCACGACCAGCGTTTCGGCCGAGCGTTGGGCAACCAGGTCCACCACGTCGGGAACCAGCGTGAAAGTGGAGCGCACACTCATTCCGTGTCCACCTGACTCGCTGCCCTGGGCCACGATGATGTCCGGACCGACTTCCAGCACACGCAGCGCCTGCTCGCGGGTATGTATCTGGCAGATCAACGGAATGCCGGCATCGTGGATGGGGCCGGCGAAGTTGTGTGGATCACCGAACGACAACATGATCGCCGCCGGGTTCGCGGCCAGGATCAGGTCGAGGAGCTCGGGATTGCGGGCGAGGCTCCAGGTAATGAACCCACATCCGACCCGTTGCCCCTGCGCCTGCTCCAACTGGCGCTGCAGCCACTCGGCCTCGCCATAGCCTCCACCGATCAGGCCCAGGCCACCCGCGGCGGTCACCGCCGCAGCGAGCCGGCCCCCCGACGTCATTGCCATCGGTGCCAGCAGGATCGGGTGTTGGACTCCGAGGAATTCTGTGAGACGGGTATTCAGCGACACCGCTAGCCCCCTTCAGAGAATTGTTGAGCTGCTGTTTCGGCTTTCTACCATGGCCCGTGGCCGGGGCGGTCACCGAAGTTCGCGGCGCCGCGGTCGCTGCTGGCAGGCCGTCCGCCGGTAGGGATCGAGCCCGTGCCTGCCACACTGACCGAATGGGAACAAAGCAGCGCGCAGACATCGTCATGTCCGAGTCTGAAATCGCCAACTTCGTCACCACCAGTCGCACCGGCACACTGGCCACGATCGGGCCGGACGGCCAGCCCCACCTGACCGCGATGTGGTACGCCGTGGTCGACGGCGAGATCTGGCTGGAGACCAAGGCCAAGTCACAAAAGGCCGTCAATCTCAAACGGGATCCGCGGGTGAGCTTCCTGCTCGAAGACGGCAATACCTATGACACGTTGCGCGGGGTTTCCTTCGAGGGTGTCGCCGAGATAATCGACGATCCCGAGGCGCTGCACCGGGTGGGGGTCAGCGTGTGGGAACGCTACACCGGGCCCTACACCGACGACGTGAAGCCCATGGTCGACCAGATGATGAACAAACGCGTCGGCGTTCGGATCCTCAGCCACCGAACCCGATCCTGGGACCACCGCAAGCTCGGACTGCCGCCCATGCCGGTCGGAGGCAGCACCGCGCCGGCTGTGCTGGGTACCGGTCGGACCGACCGGTAACGCACTTGTTCTGTTGTAGCCCCGATGGGATTCGAACCCACGCTACCGCCGTGAGAGGGCGGCGTCCTAGGCCGCTAGACGACGGGGCCAGAACCAATCCGAGCAGTCAGCATAGCTCACCCGGATAAGCCCACCTAATCGCTTGCACTGGTGGGCTTTTGCTGGGGTACCAGGACTCGAACCTAGAATGGCTGAACCAGAATCAGCTGTGTTGCCAATTACACCATACCCCATTTTGGCCTAAAACAGCTGGTCAGAGCGGATCTGCGAGATTTACCCGCATCGCGACCCCACTACTGCCAACCATTGTCGGCCGACGTGCACACTACCAAAGACTCAGCCGGTATTGCGCATGGCGCCTTCGATTCTCGTCACACTAGGGCGAACCGACCTGATCGCGCGCCGATCGGAGCCTGCCCAAACTGCGTTCGCGGCCGAGCAGTTCCATTGATTCAAACAGCGGCGGGCTAACCGTGGTGCCGGTGGCGGCAACCCGGATCGGGCCGAACGCCTTGCGCGGTTTGAGGGCCATACCCTCGATCAACGCGGTCTTGAGGGCCGCCTCGATGTCAGCAGTGGTCCAGTCGGCCGCACCGTCAAGCGCCGCGATAGCGGCGTCTAGCACTGGGCCGGCGTCGGGCCCCAGCTCCTTGGCCGCGGCTTTGGGGTCGATCGCGTACCGGTCGTCATTGAGGAACTTCAGCAATGCCCACGCATCCTCGAGTACCACGATGCGGGTCTGCACCAACTCCGCGGCGACGGCGAACGCCGCGTCGTCCAGCGCGAGCTGATGGCCGTGGGTATCCAGGTACGCGCGCAATCTGGCGGTGAAATCCGCGACGTCGAGCATCCGGATGTGCTCGGCATTGATCGCGTCAGCCTTCTTCTGATCGAAGCGCGCCGGGTTGGAATTCACGTCGGCCACATCGAACGCGGCCACCATCTCATCCAGGCTGAACAGATCGTGGTCATCGGCGATGGCCCAGCCGAGCAGCGCAAGGTAGTTGAGCAAGCCTTCGGGAATGAAGCCCCGGTCGCGGTGGGCAAACAGATTGGACTGCGGGTCCCGCTTGGAGAGCTTTTTGGTCCCCTCCCCCAATACCGTTGGCAAGTGCGCGAATTCCGGAACGCGCTCGGCAATCCCGATGCGCATCAGCGCCTGGTATAGGGCGATCTGGCGCGGCGTGGACGGCAGCAGGTCCTCGCCGCGCAGCACGTGGGTGATCTTCATTAGCGCGTCGTCGCAGGGGTTGACCAAGGTGTACAACGGATCTCCGGTTGCCCGGGTCAACGCGAAGTCGGGCACCGAGCCCGCCGCGAAGGTGGTCGGCCCACGCACCAGGTCATGCCAAGCCAGATCGGCATCGGGCATCCGCAGCCGCACCACTGGCTTACGGCCTTCGGCCAGGTAGGCCGCGCGCTGGGAATCGGTCAGCTGACGGTCGAAGTTGTCGTAACCCAACTTGGGGTTGCGGCCGGCGGCGATGTGGCGGGCTTCGACCTCCTCGGGCGTCGAGAAGGCGTAATAGGCCTCACCCGCCGTCAACAGCTTGGCCACCACGTCGTGATAGATCTCGGTGCGCTGCGACTGCCGATAGGGCCCGTAGGGCCCGTCCACCTCGGGCCCCTCATCCCAGTCCAAGCCCAGCCAGCGCAACGCGTCGAGCAGGGCGAGATAGCTTTCCTCACTATCGCGTGCGGCATCGGTGTCCTCGATGCGAAAAACAAAGGTGCCACCGGTGTGCCGGGCATAGGCCCAGTTGAACAGCGCGGTGCGAACCATTCCAACATGAGGGATACCGGTGGGCGACGGGCAGAATCGGACCCGGACGCTGGATGAAGTCACGACTTTCCTTTACGGACTACGGGGTTGGTCAGGGTGCCGATCCCCTCGATGGTGATGGAGACGGTGTCACCGTCTTCGATGGGACCGACCCCCGCGGGTGTTCCGGTGAGGATGAGATCACCGGGCAGCAATGTCATTACCGCCGAGATCCACTCCACGATGGCACCCACATCGTGGATCATCAGCGAGGTACGCGCGTGCTGCTTGACCGCACCATTGACTTCGGTGCGCAGTTCGAGGTCGGCAGGG
This sequence comes from Mycobacterium marinum, assembly GCF_003391395.1. Classification (NCBI taxonomy): domain Bacteria; kingdom Bacillati; phylum Actinomycetota; class Actinomycetes; order Mycobacteriales; family Mycobacteriaceae; genus Mycobacterium; species Mycobacterium marinum. The sequence goes on along the minus strand of NZ_CP024190.1, from coordinate 1,930,155 downwards.
TCGACATCGGTAACGATCCATGGCCCGACCGGACAGAATGTGTCATGGCCTTTGGCCCGGGTCCATTGCCCGTCGGATTTCTGCTGATCGCGGGCGGACACGTCATTGCCGATGGTGTAGCCGAGGATGTTGTCGACCGCCTGCGCGGCCGACACGTCCTTACACGGCCGGCCGATCACAATCGCCAGTTCGCCTTCGAAGTGGACTGGTGATGCGTTGGCGGGCAACCGAATCGGCACGTTCGGACCGACGATCGCCGTGTTGGGCTTGAGGAATATCACCGGATCCGCCGGCGTCGGACCGGTTTGGCCGCCCATCTCCGCGATGTGATCGGTGTAATTCTTGCCGACACAGACCACCTTGCTGGCAAGTATCGGGGCCAGCAGCCGCACATCGGCCAACGGCCACGAGCGGCCGGTGAAGTTCGGCGTCCCGAAAGGGTGCTCCGCGATCTCCCGGGCGGTCATCGCACCCGGATTGTCTAACTCGCCTTCGATGCTGGCGAAGGCGACCCCGTCAGGGCTGGCAATACGTCCAAGGCGCATTCGGATGAGCCTAGCGGGGCGACGATTCGGGCTGGCACGGCCCGATGAGAAGCCCCGCAATCCCACCTAGCGGGGCGACGATTCGGGCTGGCACGGCCCGATGAGAAGCCCCGCAATCCCACCTAGCGGGCCTGGGCGCGCTGCGGCCCGGCGATCCTACTGGAAAGCGATTCGATGGCGCCCTGCGCCGAGTCCGCCGATCCCGCTGCGCCACCCGACAGCGCAGAGGTGTGCAAGCATTAGCTAGTGCCTGATGAGTCGAGCGCCACACAGGAACTGAGTCTTTCCGCGCGGTGGTGGATTGTGATCGTCTCGCTGATCGTCACAGCAAGCTCATTTCTATTCATCAACGGTGTCGCCTTCCTGATCCCCCGGTTGGAAAACGCGCGCGACACCCCGCTGGCCGAGGCGGGTCTGCTGGCCTCGATGCCCAGCTGGGGCATGGTGGTAACGCTGGTCGCCTGGGGCTATGTGTTGGACCACGTCGGCGAGCAGATCGTGATGACCGTGGGCTCGGCGCTCACCGCGATCGCCGCCTATGCCGCGGCATCGGTGGATTCGCTGTTGTTGATGGGCATCTATCTGTTCCTCGGCGGCATGGCGGCCGCCAGCTGTAACAGCGCCGGCGGCCGGTTGGTGTCGGGCTGGTTTCCGCCCCATCAACGTGGGTTGGCGATGGGTATCCGTCAGACGGCGCAACCACTGGGAATCGCCCTAGGTGCGCTGGTGATCCCCGAGCTGGCCGAACACAGCATTCACAACGCGTTGATGTTTCCCGCTGCCTTTTGCACGATCGCCGCGGTAGCCAGCCTGGTCGGCGTGGTCGACCCGCCCCGCAAGTCCCGCAAGGTGGCCAGCAAGGAAGAACTTGCCAGCCCGTATCGGGGTTCGGTGGTGTTGTGGCGAATTCATGCGTCCTCGGCGCTGCTGATGATGCCCCAGACCGTGACCGTCACGTTCATGCTGGTTTGGCTGATGAATCATCACGGCTGGCCGGTTGCCACTGCCGGAATCCTGGTGACCGTCTCGCAGCTGCTGGGCGCGCTGGGCCGCATCGCGGTAGGCCGCTGGTCCGACCGCGTGGGTTCGCGGATGCGACCGGTGCGCGTCATCGCGATCGCGTCGGCCGCCGCCCTGTTCCTGCTCGCGCTCGTCGACGACGAGGGCTCCCGGTATGACGTCCTACTGATGATCACGATCACGGTGATCGCAGTGCTCGACAATGGGCTGCAGGCAACCGCGATCACGGAATACGCCGGGCCGTACTGGAGCGGACGCGCATTGGGCGTTCAAAACACCACTCAGCGCCTGATGGCGGCCGCCGGGCCTCCCATCTTCGGTGCGCTGATCACCACGGCTGCCTACCCACTGGCCTGGGGACTGTGCGGGTTGTTCCCGCTGGCAGCGATACCGCTGGTTCCCACCCGGCTACGTCCGCCCGGGTTGGAGCCTAGAGAGCGGCCGCAATCCGCTCGCCGACTGCGGCGGTGGCAAGCCGTTCGTTCCCGCGAGTTGCCAAGTAACCCTCGACCGCCCGATCCACCCGGCTAGCCGCGTCGTCCAGGCCCAGGTGGGCAAGCAGCAGCGACACCGACATGATGGCCGCGGTCGGATCGGCGATGCCCTGACCGGCGATATCGGGCGCACTTCCGTGCACCGGCTCGAACATCGACGGGTTGGTCCGGGTCGCATCGATGTTTCCGCTGGCGGCCAGGCCGATTCCACCGCACACGGCCGCCGCCAGGTCGGTGATGATGTCGCCGAACAAGTTGTCGGTGACGATCACGTCAAAGCGGCCGGGATCGGTAACCATGTGGATGGTCGCCGCATCGACGTGCTGGTAGGCCAACTCGATATCGGGATACTCTTCGCCGATCTCCTGCACGGTCCGCCACCACAGCGAGCCCGCAAAGGTCAGCACGTTGTTCTTGTGCACCAGGGTCAGGTGCTTGCGCCGCCGCATGGCTCGTTCGAAGGCGTCCCGCACCACTCTGCGCACCCCGAAGGCGGTGTTCACGCTGACCTCGGTGGCAACCTCATTGGCCGTGCCGACCCGAATCGCGCCGCCGTTTCCGGTGTAAGGGCCTTCCGTTCCCTCACGCACCACCACGAAGTCGATCTCGGGATTGCCCGGCTCCAACGCCAACGGGCTCTTCACTCCCGGATACAGCCGACCCGGACGAAGATTGATGTGGTGGTCCAGCTCGAATCGAAGCCGTAGTAGCAGACCCCGCTCGAGCACGCCGCTGGGCACCGACGGGTCACCGATCGCGCCCAACAAGATGGCATCGTGCTCGCGTAACTCCGCGATCACCGAATCCGGCAATATCTCGCCGGTGGCATGAAAACGCCGTGCACCCAGGTCATAGTTCGTCTTCTCGACACCCGGCTGGACCACGTCGAGGACCTTGACCGCTTGGGCCACCACCTCGGGACCGATCCCGTCACCGGCAACGATCGCTAATTTCATCGGTATCGCTCTCCTGCCCCCACGTCGTTTCGCGCCACGCCGTCACCGCTGCGGCTCACGAGAGATCGACCACTTCAAGCCTGTTGGCGCCCACCGCGGCGGCGATGGCCGAACGCACGTCCTCAGGCACATCCTGGTCCAGGCGCAGCAGAACGGTGGCGCCCGGGCCCTCCACGTCCTCGGAGAGCTGCGCGGCATGGATGTTCACCCCGGCCGCACCCAGCAGCGTGCCGATCTTGCCCAAAGCCCCCGGCTGGTCGACGTAGTTGACGATCAGGTTGGTCCCCTCGGCCCGCAGGTCGAAGTGCCGGCCGTTGATCTGAACGATCTTGTGGGTCAACTGCGCGCCGTACAACGTGCCCGAGACGCTCACCACCGAGCCGTCCGCCCCGACGACACGCACGTCGACGACGCTGCGGTGGTTGGGGCTCTCGGAGGCCTTGCTGATCTCGACGGAAACACCGCGTTCGGCGGCCAGCGCCGGCGCATTGACGAAGGTCACCGGGCCTTCGACGACCGCCGAGAACAGACCGCGCAGTGCCGACAGCTTGAGCACCTCGACGTCTTCAGACGCCAGCTCGCCACGGGCCTGAACCGACAGCGACACCGGTGGTTCATCGGACAGCGCGGCGGCCAGTACCCCGAGTTTGCAGGCCAGATCCAGCCACGGGGCCACCTCCTCGTTGACCGCACCACCGGCGATGTTCACCGCGTCGGGAACGAACTCACCGGCCAGCGCCAGCTTCACGCTGGCGGCGACGTCGGTTCCGGCCCGGTCCTGGGCCTCGGCGGTGGAGGCCCCCAAATGCGGTGTGACCACGACCTGCGGTAGCTCGAACAGCGGGCTGTCGGTGCACGGTTCGGTGGCGAACACGTCGAGCCCGGCCCCACGGACGTGGCCGCTGGTGATGGCCTCCGCCAGCGCTGACTCGTCGATCAATCCACCGCGTGCGGCGTTGACGATGATGACGCCGGGCTTGGTCTTGGCCAGCGCCTCCTTGCCGAGCAGGCCGGCCGTCTCGGGCGTCTTGGGCAGGTGCACCGAGATGAAGTCGGCACGGGCCAGCAGGTCGTCCAGGGGCAGCAGCTCAATGCCCAGCTGAGCCGCGCGCGCGGGCGACACGTAGGGGTCGTAGGCGACCACATGGGCACCGAACGCCTCGACGCGCTGTGCGACCAACTGCCCGATCCGGCCCAGACCCACCACCCCGACGGTCTTGCCGAAGATCTCCGCACCGGAAAACGATGACCGCTTCCAGGTGTGCTCGCGCAATGAGGCGTCGGCGGCCGGGATCTGGCGAGCGGCGGCCAGCAGCAGCGCCATCGCGTGCTCGGCGGCGCTGTGAATGTTGGAGGTGGGAGCGTTGACCACCAGCACACCGCGCGTGGTAGCCGCATCCACGTCGACGTTATCCAGCCCCACGCCGGCGCGCGCGACGATCTTGAGCTTGGTCGCCGCGGCAAGTACCTCGGCGTCGACCGTGGTGGCCGAACGCACCAACAACGCGTCGGCCTCGGGCACCGCGGCCAGCAGCTTTTCCCGGTCAGGACCGTCCACCCAGCGCACCTCGACCTGGTCTCCCAGGGCAGCGACTGTTGATTGAGCAAGTTTGTCGGCTATTAACACAACAGGGAGGTTCACGCGGCCAGCGTAGTCGGCTGTAATCATGGGGTGGACGTCACCGTCGTCGGCAGCGGGCCCAACGGGTTGACCGCAGCGGTGATCTGTGCTCGTGCAGGTCTAAGAGTGCAGGTCATAGAGGCCCAACAGACCTTCGGTGGCGGCGCCCGCACGGCAGCTGACTTCGAATTTCCCGGAGTCCTGCACGACGTGTGCTCAGCGGTGCACCCACTGGCGCTGGCGTCGCCGTTTTTTGTCGAGTTCGATCTGGCCGCCCGGGGCGTGCGGCTGGCCGTGCCGCACATCTCCTATGCCAACCCGCTGCCGGACCGCCCAGCGGCGATCGCCTACCGCGATCTGCGGCAAACCTGCGCCGAACTCGAGCATGGCCCATCCTGGGAGCGCTTGCTGGGCCCGCTCGTAGAGAACTGCGACGCCGCGGTCGATTTGCTACTCGGCGACAAGCGGTCGGTACCCACCGCGCTGCGCCCCGCCATGCATCTGGGTCTACGCGTGCTGGCGCAGGGCACCCCAGCATGGCGCGGACTCGCTGGCGAAGATGCCCGCGCATTGTTCACCGGCGTTGCTGCCCACGCTATTTCGCCGCTGCCTTCGCTGGTGTCGGCCGGCGCGGGGCTGATGCTGGCCACCCTGGCCCATAGGGTCGGCTGGCCCATCCCGATCGGCGGCAGCCAGGTGATTACCGACGCGCTGATCGCCGATCTGCGCGCGCACGGCAGCGAGCTGACCGCCGGGATCGAGGTGACCGAACCGCCCCAGGGCGTCGCCGTCTTCGACACCGCACCCACGGCATTGCTGCAGGTGTATCGGGACACGATCCCCAACCGGTACGCGACCGCATTGCGCCGGTACCGATTTGGATCCGGGGTAGCCAAGGTCGACTTCGTGCTCAACGGCGACATCCCGTGGTCGGATTACCGGATCGCGACGGCCCCGACATTTCACCTCGGCGGTACCCGCGAGCAGATGGCGCACGCCGAAGCAGAAATCGCCGCCGGGCGCCACGCCGATTGGCCGATGGTGCTGGCGTCCTCGCCCCACACGTCCGATCCCGGCCGCGTCGACGACGGCGGCCACCGACCATTTTGGACCTACGCCCATGTGCCGGCGGGGTCTTCCGTCGATGCCACCGAGGCGGTGTGTCGTGTCGTCGAACGGTTCGCGCCCGGCTTCCGTGACGTCGTGGTGGCGGCTCGCAGCGTGCCCGCGGCCGCGATGGCCGCGCACAACGCCAACTACGTGGGCGGCGACATCGCGGTGGGGGCAAACTCCGTCTGGCGAGCGATGGCTGGCCCCACCCCACGGCTAAATCCTTGGCGCACGCCGATTCCGAAGGTGTACCTGTGTTCGGCCGCAACCCCACCCGGCGCCGGGGTCCATGGCATGGCCGGCTACTACTGTGCGCGCACGCTCTTGCGTCGCGAGTTTGGGATTGCCGAAATGCCTAAGCTATCGCTATGACAAAACTCGCGGTCATTTACTACTCGGCCACCGGCCACGGGACAACGATGGCGCGGCACGTCGCCGCCGCGGCCGAGTCCGCCGGCGCCGAGGTACGGGTGCGACACGTCGCCGAAACCCGCGACCCCGATTCGTTCGCCCACAATCCCGCGTGGTCGGCCAACTACGAAGCGACCAAAGGCCTTCCGGCTGCCACCGGAGACGACATCGTGTGGGCCGACGCGGTCATTTTCGGTTCACCCACCCGTTTCGGATCGGTCGCGGCACAGCTGCGCGAGTTCCTCGACTCACTCGGCGGGCTGTGGGCCGAAGGCAAGCTGGCCGACAAGATCTACGCGGCCTACACCTCAACCAACACCGCCCACGGCGGCCAAGAGACCACCCTGCTCACGCTGTACGTCACGCTGATGCATTTCGGGGGCATCATCGTGGCGCCGGGATACACCGACGCGCTCAAGTTCGTCGACGGCAATCCCTACGGAGCGAGCCTGGTGGCCACCCACGACAACATCACCGACATCGACGAGCCGACCGCCAACGCTTTGGACCACCTGGCGCGCCGCGTGGTGCGCACCGCCGATCGGCTCGCCTCCGGCTAAGCCCGGACGCCGAGCGTCACGCCAGGGTGACGGTCGACGCCGAGCGCCACGCTGGTGTGACGCTCGGCGCCGTGAGCCGCAAAGGGCTAGGCCGTCTCGGTGATCGGGCGGTCCACCCAGCTCATCAGGTCGCGCAGCTTCTTACCGGTGACCTCGATCGGGTGCTCGGCGTTCTCCTTGCGCAGCGCCTCGAGTTGCTTGTTGCCGCCCTCGACGTTGGCGACCAGCTTCTTGACGAAGTCGCCGTTCTGGATGTCGCGCAGGATGGCGCGCATCCGCTCCTTGGTGCCCGCGTCGATCACGCGCGGACCGGACAGGTAGCCGCCGAACTCCGCGGTGTCCGACACCGAGTAGTTCATCCGGGCGATGCCGCCCTCGTACATCAGGTCGACGATCAGCTTGAGCTCGTGCAGCACCTCGAAGTAGGCCATCTCCGGCGGGTAGCCCGCCTCGACCATCACATCGAAACCGGTCTTCACCAGTTCCTCTGTGCCACCGCATAACACGGCCTGTTCGCCGAACAGGTCGGTCTCGGTCTCGTCTTTGAAGGTGGTCTTGATGACGCCGGCCCGAGTGCCGCCGATCGCCTTGGCATAGGACAACGCCAGCGCCTCACCCTTGCCGGTCGGGTCCTGGTCGACCGCGATCAGACACGGCACGCCCTTGCCGTCGACGAACTGACGGCGCACCAGGTGGCCGGGCCCCTTCGGGGCCACCATGGCCACGGTGACGTCGGCCGGCGGCTTGATCAGGCCGAAGTGGACGTTGAGGCCGTGACCGAAGAACAAGGCGTCACCAGGCTTGAGGTTGGGCTCGATGTCGTTGGCAAAGATCTCGGCCTGGGCGGTGTCGGGTGCCAGCACCATGATGACGTCAGCCCACTCGGCCACCTTGGCCGGCGTATCGACCTCGATGCCCTGCTCCTCGACCTTGGCCCGCGACTTCGAGCCCTCTTTGAGCCCGACCCGCACCTGGACACCCGAGTCGCGCAGACTCAGCGAGTGCGCATGTCCCTGGCTGCCGTAGCCGATCACACCGACCTTGCGGCCCTGGATGATCGAAAGGTCGGCGTCATCGTCGTAGAACATCTCCAATGCCTGGGATGACACGTCTGCCACGTGAATATCTCCTTCTTACTTGTCTTTTCGAAACGTACGAATTTACTTGGCGGCGGTGCCGATGCCGCGCGGACCGCGGGACAACGCCACCATTCCGGACTGGGCGATTTCGCGGATGCCGAACGGCTCCAGTACTCGAAGCAACGCTTCCAGCTTGCCGCGGTCACCAGTGGCCTCGATGGTCAGCGATTCCGGCGATACGTCAATGATCTTGCCACGGAACAGATTTACCGCTTCAATCACCTGACTGCGGGTGCCCGCATCCGCCCGAACCTTGATCAGCGCCAGTTCCCGGGCCACCGAGTGGTCGTCATCCTGCTCGATGATCTTGATGACGTTGATCAACTTGTTGAGCTGCTTGGTGATCTGCTCGAGCGGAGTCGCCTCGGCGGAGACCACGATGGTCATCCGTGACATGTCCTTCTGCTCGGTAGCACCCACAGCCAACGACTCGATGTTGAAACCACGCCGCGAGAACAGCGCCGCGACGCGCGCCAACACACCGGGCTTGTCTTCGACCAGCACCGACAAGGTGTGAGTCTTCGTGCTCATCAGGCGTGCCCTTCGCTCTCGTCGTCGAACAGCGGGCGGATGCCGCGGGCCGCCTGGATCTCGTCGTTGCTGGTTCCGGCGGCAACCATCGGCCAGACCTGCGCATCGGCACCGACGATGAAGTCGATGACCACTGGCCGGTCACTGATCTCCCTGGCCTGGTTGATCACGTCGGCGACATCTTCTTCTCGCTCGCAACGCAATCCCACACAGCCCAGGGCCTCGGCCAGCTTGACGAAGTCTGGGATGCGGTGTGAGTGGGTGGCGAGGTCGGTTTGTGAGTAGCGCTCCTCGTAGAACAGACTCTGCCACTGCCGCACCATGCCCAGGTTGCCGTTGTTGATCAGTGCGACCTTGATCGGGATGCCCTCGATCGCGCAGGTGGCCAGTTCCTGATTGGTCATCTGGAAGCATCCGTCGCCGTCGATCGCCCAGACCTCGGTGTCGGGCAGCGCGATCTTGGCACCCATGGCCGCCGGGATGGCGAAGCCCATCGTGCCCAGCCCGCCGGAGTTGAGCCAGGTGCGCGGCTTCTCGTACTTGATGAACTGCGCCGCCCACATCTGGTGCTGCCCGACTCCGGCGACATAGATGGCGTCCGGGCCGGCGATCTCGCCCAGCTTCTCGATCACGTATTCCGGGCCCAGGCTGCCGTCACTTTGAGGTCCGTAGCTCAGCGGATACGTCGCCCGCACACCCTCCAGGTACGCCAGCCATTCGGACATCTCGATGTTGCCCGGAATGTCGTAGTGGCGCAGCATCGCGATCAGCTCGGTGATAACGGCCTGAACGTCACCCACGATCGGAACATCGGCGTTGCGGTTCTTGCCGATCTCGGCAGGGTCGATGTCGGCGTGGATCACCTTGGCCTCGGGGGCGAAGGAGTCGAGCTTTCCGGTGACCCGGTCGTCGAAGCGGGTGCCCAGGGCGATCAGCAGGTCGCTGCGCTGCAGGGCCGCCACCGCGGCCACCGTGCCGTGCATACCCGGCATGCCCATGTTCTGGCGGTGGCTGTCAGGAAACGCGCCACGCGCCATCAGGGTGGTGACCACCGGAATGCCGGTCAGTTCGGCCAACTCGGCCAGCTGCTCGGTCGCCTCGCCACGAATGACGCCGCCGCCCACGTACAGCACGGGCTTGCGCGCGGCCCCGATCAGCTTGGCGGCCTCACGGATCTGCCGGTTGTGCGGCTTGGTGTTCGGCTTGTAACCCGGCAGATCCATCTGCGGCGGCCAGCTGAACGTGCACTGGGCCTGCAACACGTCCTTGGGGATGTCGACCAGCACGGCGCCGGGGCGCCCCGAGGCCGCGATGTGGAAGGCCTCGGCCAGCACCCGAGGGATGTCGTCACCGGTGCGAACCAGGAAGTTGTGCTTGGTGATCGGCATCGTGATGCCAGAGATGTCGGCTTCCTGGAAGGCGTCGGTGCCGATCAACCCGCGGCCAACCTGACCGGTGATGGCGACCACCGGGATCGAGTCCATCTGGGCGTCGGCCAGCGGAGTCACCAGGTTCGTCGCGCCCGGGCCCGAGGTCGCCATGCACACCCCGACCTTGCCGGTGGCATGCGCGTAGCCGCTGGCCGCGTGACCGGCGCCCTGTTCGTGACGGACCAGCACGTGACGTAGCTTCTGCGAGTCGAACAGCGGGTCATACACCGGCAGGACGGCACCGCCGGGAATCCCGAAGATGATCTCGACGTCGAGTTCTTCCAGCGACCGGATGACCGACTGGGCGCCGGTAAGCTGCTCCGGTGCAACATGTTTCGAGTGAACCGGCGAGGAGTTCACGCCAGCTGCCACGCCGCGCTGCTGCGGCTCTGATGTCGGGGAGTGTCGCTTGGTTGGTGCGCTCACTGTCCTTCTAGTCCTTTGTCCCGCTTCGCTGTCGAAGTCTCGTTGGTTAGGCAACAAAAAACCCCCGTCAGCTCAGCTGCTGCACGAGGGTTGCGCGTTGGTGCTCGATTGACCTAGTCAGGCAACAACGCGCCGACCAAGTACTACAAGCTTTCCGGGGGTTCCGGCGGTATCCATAGCGTCTGACGGTAGCCTTCGCACAGCTCAACCGTCAAATCCGAGGCCTCGAGCTGGTGCTCACCGTCGGCTTCGGCGCCGGTCCGCACCGGCGCCACCGCCCCGACATGGCCAGACGGACCCGATTGCGCGGCGATGGAATGATACGAGGGTGACTACTCAAACGGCGGTGGTGATCAGGGTGTCGCCCATTGCGCACCTTGCGGTTGGCTTTGCGACGCTGGGTCTGCTGATACCGGTGCTGGCCTGGCCGCCAAGCGCTCCGCTGCTCCTTCTCCCGGTGCTGGTTTCGGCGCTGATCATCCGGCTGCGGACGGTCGCCGACGAGAACGGGGTGACCGCGCGGACATTGCTGGGCAGTACCACCGTGGCCTGGGATGACATCGAAGGTTTGCGGTTTAACCGCGGTTCCTGGGCGCGGGCCCAACTCAGAAATGGCGGTGAACTGCGGTTGCCCGCGGTTACCTTCGCGACTCTGCCGCAGCTGACCGAAGCCAGCTCAGGGCGCGTCCCCAATCCGTACCGGTGAGGCCGGGCTCAGGCGACTGGATTCACGCCGTTGAGCAACACCCATATCGCGATACCGGCGGCGATGCCCGTTAGCAGGGCGACGAAGGACCCGATGAACGGCCGGTGCGCCCAGCCGCGGCCCGCGTCGAGGCCATAGCGGCCGGGACCGCTCAGGATGACGGCGACGGCCATCACAACCAGGGTGATCTGGTACTCATGGCCGTCGGGCAGGAAGTAGGAGAACTGTGAATACGGCCGCGCCGAAACGTTGGCGAGCGTGCCGTTGATCAGGAAGGCCAGTGCGCCCGCCCCGGCCAGCGGCGTGAACAGGCCCAGAACCAGCAGCACTCCCACGACGATCTCGCCGCCGGCGCCTACGTAGGCCAGGATGTCGGCATGCTGAAAGCCCACATCTGAGAGCGAGTTCTTGAACGCGGTCACCCCGGAGCCGCCCCACCAGCCGAACAACTTCTGCAATCCATGCGCGATCAGCACCGCCCCCAGCCCAACCCGCAGGATCAGAAGGCCGAAGTTTTGGGTCCCGCGCCGGCTGGCGGCGCGTATCCGCTCGTCGTCCTCGTCCATGTCCAGAGCTGCGGGCGTCGCCGGGATGTGGCGCGCGCCCGGCTGGGGCTGGACGTAGGGCAACGGTTCCTGCGCGTCCATCAGGTTGTATCCCGAAGGCACAGCTCCGGAGTTAGTCGGGTCGTAGGGCGGGATGACGGTGGTGGTTCCGGCGCTGCCAAAGTCACTCGAGTACTTCGCAGGGGTTAAGTCGTCTTCGGGGTCGACCAGGCTCGCCGTGACGGGGCGTCCCGGGATCGGTCCAGGGGAATCGTCCGGTCGTTGCCAACGTGAGTCATTCGAACTGGTCACTCGTGCCAGGGTAAGGGCAACTAGACCTGAATTGGGGATTTGAGCGGCGCTTTCGCCTGTTAAATCCGCACTTCGTACCCGACGGGTCCGCCGGTACCCTCAAATCGGCCCTCAGCCGAGGGACCGCGGTCATCCAAACCAGTGCGGCGGGCCTCTGAGCACAACCGCCTCGACGGCGCACGGTGGCGGCCGGTGGCGGCGCCGCAGACAATGTCCGTAGCCTGTCGGTCATGCGGATACGGCGGTCGATTCGGTACGCGCTCGCTGCGTTGTGCGCGGTGACGTTGGTATCGAGCGGCTGCGCGCGGTTCAACGACGCCCAATCCCAGCCGTTCACCACCAACCCCGAACTGCGGCCTCAGCCCAGTTCGACGCCTCCTCCCCCGCCGCCGCTGCCTCCGACACCATTCCCCAAGGAATGCCCGGCCCCCGGAGTGATGCAGGGCTGCCTGGACAGCACCAGCGGCTTGATCATGGGCTTGGACAGCAAGTCCGCACTGGTGGCCGAGCGCACCACCGGCGCCGTCAAGGAGGTGTCGGTCAGCGCAGAACCCAAGGTGAAGGTGGTCATCCCGGTCGACCCGGCCGGTGATGGCGGCTTGATGGATATCGTGCTCTCGCCGACCTATTCGCAGGACCGGTTGATGTACGCCTACATCAGCACGCCCACCGACAACCGGGTGATCCGCATCGCCGACGGCGACGTCCCCAAGGACATCCTGACCGGTATCCCCAAGGGCCCCACCGGCAATACCGGCGCGTTGATCTTCACCAGCCCCACCACGCTGGTCGTCATGACCGGAGACGCGGGTAGCCCAGAGATGGCCGCCGATCCCAATTCGCTGGCGGGCAAGGTGCTGCGGATCGAGCAGCCCACCACGATCGGGCAAGCCCCGCCCACCACGGCGCTGGCCGGCATCGGCTCGGGGGGCGGCATGTGCATCGACCCCGTCGACGGCTCGCTCTACATCGCCGATCGCACGCCGACCGCGGATCGGTTGCAGCGCATTACCAAGAACTCAGAGGTTTCCACGGTGTGGACCTGGCCGGACAAACCCGGCGTGGCCGGGTGCGCGGCGATGGACGGGACCGTGCTGGTCAACCTGATTGAAACCAAGCTGACGGTGGCGGTCCGGCTCGCGGCGTCGACCGGGGCAGTCACCGGTGAGCCGGATGTGGTGCGCAAAGACACGCACGCACATGCCTGGGCATTGCGCATGTCACCGGACGGCAACGTCTGGGGCGCCACGGTCAACAGGACCGCCGGCGATGCCGAGAAGCTTGATGACGTGGTGTTTCCGCTGTTCCCGCAGGGCGGCGGATTCCCCCGCAACAACGACGACAAGACCTGACGATCGGGCCCCTACTAGGGCGCGACTAAGGATAATCGAGGGTGAATCGCACGCCGTATCGGCGCGTCACCTCAGCGGGTTTGTGGAACCGGGTCGGCTCCTCCTGGCCGGGTTCGAAGTCTTCAACATCGAGGTCGGACAGGTAGAGCAGTTCTTCCGGGGCATCGGGAGCCCAGACAGCAATCGGCTCCAGCAGGTAGGCCACGTGGTCGCCAACGTCGCTGCGGCTCAAGATCCTGCCGACGAACCACGCGGCAGCATCGTCGAGAATCGGCATGCCGTAGGGACCGGCGCGCCACGAGCAACGTTCGAATTTGTCAGCCTCCTCGCCCGCTTGGCTGCCGAAGAGTTCGGCCAGGGCCTGGTGCCGACGGGCCAGCACGTGCACCGCGACACAGTCGGAGCGGCTCGCCGGCTCCACCATGCGGCTGGTGGTGGGCATCCCGATCATGAAACTTGGTGGCTGCACGCTGGTCTGGGTGGCAAAACTGACCAGACAACCCGACGGGACCGCGTCGGCCTGGGTTGTCACCACAAACACCGGCGCGTCCAGCATCGCCATCATGTCTTCGAACGGTTCACCGACCACATCAACATCATGGATGCACAACGCCGGTTGTGACACTCTTTCTCACGATTGGTCAGCGAACACTCAGCGAGGCTAGGCCTGGCCGCAGGCCACCAGCACCAACTCCCGCACCCGAGCCGCATCGGCCTGGCCGCGGGTGGCCTTCATCACCGCCCCGACGATCGCGCCGGCGGCCGCGACCTTGCCGGCGCGAATCTTTTCCGCCACTTCCGGATTGGCGGCCAGGGCCTCATCAACCGCCGCCTGGGTCAACGAATCGTCGCGGACCAGTTCCAGGCCACGGGCGGACATCACCTGGTCGGGCTCACCTTCCCCGGCCAGCACGCCCTCCACGACCTCGCGGGCCAGCTTGTTGGACAACTTGCCCGCTTCCACCAATGCCACGACGGCCGCGACCTGAGCCGGGGTGATGGCCAATTCGTCCAGGCCGATGCCGGCCTCATTGGCCTTTTGCACAAGGAAGTTGCCCCACCACGAGCGCGCCTCCTTGCTCGAAGCGCCATGCGCAATGGTCGCGGCCACCAGGTCCACCGCGCCAGCATTGACCAGATCGCGCATCACCTCGTCGGAGATGCCCCACTCTTGCTGAATTCGCTTGCGGCTCAACCACGGCAATTCGGGAATGGTGTGGCGCAATTGCTCCACCAATTCGCGGCTGGGTGCGACGGGCTCCAGGTCGGGCTCGGGGAAGTACCGATAGTCCTCCGCCGTCTCCTTGACCCGTCCCGGGCTCGTGTAGCCGGCCTCGTGAAAGTGCCGCGTCTCCTGGGTGATTTGCCCACCGGCCTCCAGGACGGCAGCTTGGCGCTGCATTTCGTAGCGGACGGCAACTTCAACGCTCTTGAGCGAGTTGACATTCTTGGTCTCGGTCCGAGTACCGAATTCCGCTGCGCCTGAAGGCTTTAGCGACACATTCGCATCGCAGCGCATCGAACCCTGATCCATTCTCACGTCGGATACGTCCAATGCCCGCAATAGGTCTCGCAACGCCGTCACATAGGCCCGCGCGACCTGTGGTGCCCGCGCACCGGCACCTTCGATGGGCTTGGTGACGATTTCGATGAGCGGCACACCGGCGCGGTTGTAGTCGATGAGCGAGGTCGTCGCTCCGTGGATACGGCCCGTCTCGCTGCCGAGGTGGGTGAGTTTGCCGGTGTCCTCTTCCATGTGGGCACGTTCGATCTCTACCCGCCAGGTGCTGCCGTCTTCGAGCGGCGCTTCAAGGTAGCCGTTGATGGCGATCGGCTCGTCGTACTGCGAAATCTGGTAGTTCTTGGGCATGTCCGGGTAGAAGTAGTTCTTCCGCGCGAAGCGACACCAGGGAACGATCTCGCAGTTGAGCGCCAACCCGATGCGAATCGCCGACTCGACAGCGACCTGGTTGAGCACCGGCAACGATCCGGGCAGACCCAGGCAGACCGGGCAAACTTGCGTGTTGGGCTCGGCGCCGAACGTGGTCGCGCAGCCGCAGAACATCTTCGTCGCGGTGGACAGCTCCACGTGTACCTCGAGGCCTAGCACCGGATCGAAGCGTGCAATGACCTCGTCGTAATCGAGCAGCTCAGCGCTAGTGACCGTCATGTCGTTCGATCCTAGTGGTGGTCGCGAAACCGGCGAAGCCGGGCGAAGCGGGCCACCACCGACCCGCCCCGTGGTGGTCGCGAAACCGGCGAAGCCGGGCGAAGCGGGCCACCACCGACCCGCCCCGTGGTGGTCGCGAAACCGGCGAAGCCGGGCGAAGCGGGCCGGCCTCAGCCGAAGAACTCAGCGGCGTCGTCGTAGCGGCTCTGCGGTACCAGCTTGAGCTGTCGAACGGCGTCGGCCAGGGGTACGCGGCCGATGTCCTGACCGCGCAGCGACACCATCTGGCCGTATTCGCCCGCATGTGCGGCGTCAGCGGCATTGACGCCGAACCGGGTGGCCAGCACCCGGTCGTAGGCCGTCGGCTGTCCGCCCCGTTGCACGTGGCCCAGCACGGTCACCCGGACATCCTTGTTGATGCGCTTTTCCACTTCCCAGCCGAGCTGAGCGGCGACACCGGTGAATCGTTCGTGACCGAATTCGTCGAGTCCGCCCTCGCGCAACTGCATCGAGCCCGAAACGGGCTTGGCGCCCTCGGCGACCACACAGATGAAGTGCGAATCGCCTCGCTGGAAGCGCTGTTTGACCAGACGACACACCTCTTCGATGTCGAAGGGCTGCTCAGGGATGAGCGTCATGTGTGCGCCAGATGCCAGCCCGGAGTTCAGCGCGATCCAGCCCGCATGCCTACCCATCACCTCGACCAGCATCACCCGCTGGTGGGACTCCGCGGTGCTGTGCAGCCTGTCGATGGCCTCGGTTGCCACCATCAAGGCCGTGTCGTGGCCGAAAGTCACATCGGTGCAGTCGATGTCGTTGTCGATCGTCTTGGGCACGCCGACCACCGGAACGTTCTCTTCGGACAGCCAGTGCGCCGCGGTCAGCGTGCCTTCGCCGCCGATCGGGATGAGCACGTCAATGCCGTTGTCGTCTAACGTCTGTTTGATCTGGGGCAAACCGGCCCGCAGTTTGTCGGGGTGTACGCGGGCGGTGCCGAGCATCGTTCCGCCCTTGGCCAGCAGCCGGTCGTTGCGGTCGTCGTTGCGCAACTGCAGCCGCCGGTTCTCCAGCAGCCCGCGCCATCCGTCCTGAAATCCGACCACCGATGAGCCGTACCGGGCGTCGCAAGTACGCACCACCGCCCGGATCACCGCATTCAGCCCTGGACAGTCGCCGCCTCCCGTGAGAACTCCAATCCGCATGCCTTCATCTTGCCTGGGGCGGCGACCATTGGCGCGAGCAGACGCAAAATCGGCCGAAATAGGCTGG
Source organism: Mycobacterium marinum (assembly GCF_003391395.1). NCBI lineage: Bacteria > Bacillati > Actinomycetota > Actinomycetes > Mycobacteriales > Mycobacteriaceae > Mycobacterium > Mycobacterium marinum. The sequence continues at coordinate 1,913,558 of NZ_CP024190.1, read as the reverse complement.
ATTGGCGCGATTCTGTGTCTGCTCGCGCGGAATCAGATGGCGCTGGGTAGCGGGCCTCGGGCGGCCTCGTAGGCCGCGCCCACCCGGTAGAGCCGGTCGTCGGCCAACGCCGGCGCCATGATCTGCAGCCCCACCGGCAGCCCGTCATCCGGAGACAATCCCGACGGCACCGACATGCCGCAGTGCCCCGCCAGGTTCAGCGGCAGCGTGCACAGGTCGAACAGGTACATCGCCAGCGGATCGTCGACCTTCTCCCCGAGCGGAAACGCGGTGGTCGGGGTCGCCGGCGAAACCAACACGTCGACCGATCGATAGGCCTCGTCCAGATCGCGGGCGATCAGGGTGCGAACCTTCTGCGCCTGGTTGTAGTAGGCGTCGTAGTAGCCCGCCGACAACGCGTACGCGCCGATCATGATGCGGCGTTTGACCTCGGGCCCGAACCCGGCGGCCCGCGTCATGGCCATCACCTCTTCGGCGCTGTGGGTCCCGTCATCGCCGATCCGAAGCCCGTAGCGCATCGCGTCGAAGCGCGCCAGGTTGCTCGACACTTCCGACGGCAGGATGAGGTAGTAGGCGGCCAGCGCATGGTCGAAGTGCGGGCAGTCGACCTCGCTCACCTCGGCGCCAAGCGCGGTCAGCTGCGCTACCGCGGCCTCGAACGAGGCCAGCACTCCGGGCTGGTAGCCGTCGCCCCGCAGCTGCTTGACCACCCCGATGCGCACGCCGCGCAGGTCACCGGACGCGCCGGCCTTGGCCGCGCCGACCACATCGGGTATCTCGGTTTCCAAAGAGGTGGAGTCCTTGGCGTCGTGACCGGCGATCACCTGGTGCAGCATGGCGGTGTCCAGCACGGTGCGCGCGCACGGCCCCCCTTGATCCAGGGAGGAGGCACAGGCCACCAGCCCGTATCGGGAAACGGTGCCGTAGGTGGGTTTGACACCGACTGTCGCGGTCAGCGCGGCCGGCTGGCGGATCGACCCGCCGGTGTCCGAGCCGATGGCCAGTGGAGCCTGGTAGGCGGCCAAGGCCGCGGCGCTACCACCGCCGGAGCCGCCGGGTACCCGGTCGAGGTTCCACGGGTTGCGGGTCGGGCCATAGGCGGAGTTCTCCGTCGAGGAGCCCATCGCGAACTCGTCCATGTTGGTCTTGCCCAGAATCGGGATTCCGGCCGCGCGGAGCCGCAGGGTGAGCGTGGCGTCGTACGGGGAGCGCCAGCCTTCGAGGATCTTGGACCCGCAGGTGGTGGGCATGTCGACGGTGGTGAACACGTCTTTGAGCGCCAGCGGCACCCCGGCCAGCGCCGACGGCAGCCGCTCCCCCGCGGCCAGGGCGGTATCGACGGCCGCCGCCGCAGACAGCGCCTCGTGCGCCCCGATGTGCAGGAAGGCGTGGTACCTGTCATCGGTCGCCTCGATCTGGTCCAGGCAGGCCTGAGTCAGCTCGGTCGCGGACACCTCTTTTGCGGCAATCTTGGCGGCCAGCGTGGCGGCGTCGGATCGGATGAGGTCGGTCATTCGCTATCCCCCAGAATCTGCGGAACGGCGAAGCGGCCGTCAACCGCTGCGGGCGCCTCGGCCAGCGCCTCTTCCTGCGTCAGACACGGCGCCGTCTGGTCTGCGCGCATCACGTTGACGTCTTTGAGCGGATTATCGGTGGCTTCGACGCCGGTGACGTCGACGGCCTGGATCTGGCTGACGTGCGTCAGGATGGCGTCGAGTTGACCAGCGAAGCTGTCAAGCTCATCTTCGGTCAACGCCAGACGGGCAAGCCGGGCCAAGTGGGCCACCTCGTCGCGGGAGATCTGGGACACGAGCGAAAAGCCTAACCGCGCCCGTCGGGCCGGTTTCACGCCCGTCACCGAATGCGACGCGATGCCCGTCTCCCGAGCAGTTCGAGGCGGCCGTGATGCGGCCCGATCGTGTCCTGCCGAAATGCCCCACGCGCATCGCTGTGCAACAGTGATGCGCGTGCCTTCGTATCTGTTGCGCATCGAACTGCTGGACCGTCCAGGCAGCCTGGGGTCGCTCGCGGTCGCACTCGGTTCGGTAGGTGCTGACATCTTGTCGCTCGACGTCGTCGAGCGCGGCTGTGGATATGCAATCGATGATCTGGTCGTCGAGCTTGCTCCGGGGGCCATGCCGGACGCATTGATCACCGCCGCGGAATCCCTCAACGGCGTCCGAGTGGACAGCGTGCGTCCGCATACCGGCCTCTTGGAAGCCCACCGTGAGCTGGAGCTTCTTGACCACGTCGCCACGGCGCGGGACAACACGTCCCGGCTGCAGGTTCTGGCCAACGAGGCGCCCCGAGTGCTGCGGGTCAGCTGGTGCACGGTGCTGCGCAGCGTCGAGGGCGAGTTGCAGCGGTTGGCCGGAAGCCCGGGCGCCCCGGAGACGCGTGCCGCTTCGGCACCGTGGCTTCCGATCGAGCAAGCCACACCGCTGGACGGAAGCGCCGAGTGGGTGCCAAAGGTCTGGCGCGATATGGACACCAGGATGGTGGCCGCGCCGCTGGGCGACCAGCACACTGCGGTCGTGCTGGGGCGGCCCGGCCCGGAATTTCGGCCCTCGGAGGTGGCTCGGCTGGGCTATCTGGCCGGGATCGTGGCCACCATGCTGCGCTAGCGCGGCGCGGCTAGTGCGATTCTTTGGCAACCACCGGGTCGTCGTCTTCCCATAGCAGCAGTTGACGAACGGCCGTCCGTGGACCGTAGGGGCGCAGCATCTGGCTGGCCGGACGGGGGCGCACCCGCAACGGCCACCAGAACCAGCGCCCGAGCAGCGTGGCGACCGACGGTGTCATGAACGAGCGCACGATCAGGGTGTCGAACAACAGGCCAAGACCGATGGTGGTTCCTATCTGACCGAGCACCTGAAAACCGCTGAACACGAAGGCGCACATGGTGACGGCGAACACCAGGCCGGCCGAGGTGACCACCGAGCCGGAGCCCGCCATGGCACGGATGATCCCGGTCTTGAGTCCGGCACCGATCTCCTCTTTAAACCGTGAGATGAGTAGCAGGTTGTAGTCGGACCCCACGGCCAAGAGCAGGATCACGGCCAGGGCAAGCACCACCCAATACAGCTTGATGCCAAAGAGGTACTCCCACACCAGCACCGACAGGCCGAATGAGGCCCCCAGCGACAGCGCAACCGTGCCTACGATGACCAGCGCGGCAACCAGGCTTCGGGTGAGAAACATCATGATCAGCAAGATCAGGCTCAGCGCCGCGATCCCGGCGATCATCAGGTCGTACTTGGCGCCGTCTTGGATGTCGTAGTAGGTGGCCGCGGTGCCGCCGAGGAAAAACTGCGCCCCGGCCAACGGGGTGCCCTTGACGGCTTCGTGGGCGGCCTTCTTGATCGGGTCGATGTGCGAGATGCCCTCGGGGGTGGCGGGATCGCCTTCGTGGGTGATGATCATGCGGGCCGCCTTGCCGTCAGGCGAAAGGAAAAGCTTCAGACCGCGTTTGAAGTCGGGATTGTTGAAGACCTCGGGCGGCAGGTAGAAGGTGTCGTCGTTTTTGGCCATATCGAAAGCCCGGCCCAGTGCCGTGGCGTTTTCGATCGCTGCCGCCGTCTGCGCATAGATGCCCGACAGGGTCGCGTAGTTCGCCATCAGCAGTTCGCGATTGGTCTCCTGGCTGGCGATCTGGGGTGGGATCAAGCCCACCAGTTTGGGCTGCAGCGCGTCGAGCCGGTCCAGGGTCGCCGTGAGGTCCTCGAATTTCGATGTGAGCTGGTCGATCCCGTCGAGCGCGTCATAGATCGACCGCAGCGCAAAGCAGACCGGGATGTCATAACAATGCTTCTCCCAATAGAAGTAGCTGCGTATCGGCCGGAAGAAGTCGTCAAAATTCGCGATCTTGTCGCGCAGCTCTTTCATCGTCGCGATGGTGTCGTGGAAGTTCTCGGCCTCGCCGTGCGTCGTGCCGCGAGTTCCTGCTGCAGGGCGTATTGCTTGTTCAGCAGGTCGATCGTGGTCGATAGTTCGCCGGCCTGCTTGAGCAAGTCGTTCGCGCGATCTCTTTGGTAGGTGAGGTTTTCGATCTGATTGGCGCTTTGCGCGCTCATCTGAAACGCCAGCGAACTGTGATCAAGCGGGGTGCCCAACGGCCGGGTGATCGACTGCACCTGGGCGATGCCGGGTACATGAAAAACCGCCTTGGCCACCCGGTCCAGGATGAGCATGTCGGCCGGGTTGCGCAGGTCGTGATCGGTTTCGATCATCAGCAGCTCGGGCTCCAACCGGGAGCGGGAAAAGTGCCGCTCGGCGGCCGCGTATCCGACGTTGGCCGCGGCGCTGGAGGGCATGTAGGGGCGCGTGTCATAGCTGGTCTTGTATCCCGGCAGGGCCAGCAGACCCACCAGCGCCAACGCGCATGCCACCACCAGAACGGGGCCGGGCCACCGGACGATCGCGGTGCCGATCCGCCGCCAGCCGCGGGTTCGCATCGCGCGTTTGGGCTCGAAGACGCCCACCGCCGAGCCCAGCGTCAGCACCGCAGGACCCAGGGTCAGCGCGGCCAGCAGCGCAACCAGAATGCCCAGTGCGGCTGGGATACCCAGGCTGTGGAAATAGGGCAACCGGGTGAAGCTCAGACATGCCACGGCACCGGCAACGGTCAGGCCCGAGCCCAGAACGACGTGGGCGGTACCGCGAAACATCGTGTAGAACGCGGTATCTCGTTCCTCGCCGGCAGAGCGGGCCTCCTGATAGCGGCCGACCACGAAGATCGCGTAGTCGGTTCCGGCGGCGATGACCAGCAGCGTGAGCAGATTCGTTGCGTAGGTTGAGAGCCCGATGATTCCGGCATTTCCCAGCACGGCGACGATGCCGCGGGCGGCGGCCATCTCGATGAGCACGGTGAGCAGCACCAGCAGCGTGGTGAGGACGGAGCGGTATACGAAGAACAGCATCACCGCGATCACCCCGACGGTGATCGCGGTGACCTTGGCGGTCCCCTTGCTGCCCACCTCGAACTGATCCGCAATCAGGGGCGCGGGGCCGGTGACATATGCCTTGATACCCGGCGGCGCCTGGGTGTGCTCGACGATGTCACGGACCGCGTCCACCGACTCGTTGGCCTGCGCCGAACCGAGGTTTCCCGTGAGGTAGACCTGCACGTAGGCCGCCTTGCCGTCGGTGCTCTGCGCGCCCGCCGCGGTGAGCGTGTCGCCCCAGAAGTCTTGTACATGCTCGACGTGCTTGGTGTCTTGTTCGAGCTTGTGAATCAGGGTGTCGTAGAACTTGTGGGCGTCGGCGCCGAGCGGATTGTCGCCTTCGAGCACCACCATGGCCGAGCTGTCGGAGTCGAACTCACCGAACACCTTGCCGATTCGCTTGGTCGCCTGCAACGACGGCGCATCGGGGGAATTCATCGCCACGTTGTGGGTCTTGCCGACGTCCTCCAGCTGTGGCACCGAAGCGTTGGTTATCGCGGCAAGGGCCAGCCACAGCAGCACGATGGGAACCGCGAGCCGGCGGATGGCGTGCGGGATGCGAGGCGGCGTGGGCTGCTGGTCACTCATCCGGACTTGTCCAGACAGAAGGTGTAGGCATCGGGGGTGTTGACGATCCGCTCGTCCTTGACTTCACCGTTGACCGTGATCCGGCAGCCAATGGTGCCGCCGTTGCCCTGCGCCACCACGTTGCCCAGAACCGCCGGCTCCGTCGTGGTGATGGTGAAGGACCAGGGCAGCGGCGCATCCACGACTTGCTGGGGTTGAGCGTTCACGTCGAGGTAGTTGATGGTCGCCACGGCCCCCGGGGCGCCGAACACATCCAGAACTACCTGTTTGGGGTTGAAGGGGACGATTTCATTCGAGATGCCGTTGGCGCCCGAAGCGTTGTTGTGCGACCCGAAAATCCCGTGCAAACGATAGATCGCAAATCCCGCGATCACGACGACGGCCACCGCGACAATCATCATCCACCCCCTCCTGACGAGGGCTGCCATTGAAATCTCCTTCACTCGTTGGCCTTTCGACGAGGGGCCGAAGCACCCGTGCCCGGGTGGCGGTGCACTTCAAGTGAGTTTGACTGCTATGACAGTACGGTACTGGACCGTACTGCACAAGAAACGTGCCTGTATCCTCCTGGTGCGCGCGGATCTCGCCGGGGCTCAACGGTCACCCGGTGGCTTGGGTCAGGCCGGGCATGATGAAGTCGTCAACCAGAAGCTGCACCGTGTGAGGGGTCGGCGGCCGGTTGGGGATGATGGACCGGAAGATGAGATAGCCGGGCAACAGGTCCCAGAGTTCGTCGGTGATGGCCGCCTGGGTGATCTCACCCCGGTCGACCGCCTGTTGCAGCACTTGCTGGATCAACGCCTTGCGCTGATCCACGAATTGACGCTGCAGCGCGTCACTGAGCGCGGGGTGCCGCGACACCTCGACGAGCACCGCGCGGATGGTGCTGGCTTGTTGGTGGGCCTGGCCGCAAATGCCCTCGCCGATCTTCACTAGATCGTCGCGCAGCGAGCCGGTATTCGGCGCGACGGCGACCTGTCGCACCCCCTCGATGAATGCCGCCAGCACCAATTCGGCCTTCGACGGCCAGCGCCGGTACACGGTGGCTTTGCTGGCCCGGGCGGTGTTGGCAACGGCGTCTATCGTCAACCGGTCGTAGCCATGTTCTTGCAGCAACTGCAACGTCACCGCAAGCAACTCCGCCTCACGCGGCGACCACGGTGATACCTGCGCGGACCGGTCGGCAGTCTGCGTCATAGCGCCCACGATAGAACTCGCCGGTGGTAGCCACAATCGTCGCGGCCCGGTCGTCGGGGGTTGCGACCGCTAGGTCGGCTCCCCCACTTCGGCCGGGGGGCCCTGCTCCAACAACTTTCGAAACCCATCTTCGTCGAGGATGGGCACGCCGAGTTCGACCGCCTTGTCGTACTTCGAGCCGGGTGCGTCACCGGCGACGACGTAGGAGGTCTTTTTCGATACCGAACCGGCGGCTTTGCCGCCACGGGTCACGATCGCCTCCTTGGCCTCGTCCCGTGAGAATCCGGGCAACGAGCCGGTGACCACCACGGTTACCCCGGCCAGTGTGCGCGGCACACTGTCGTCGCGCTCATCGGCCATCCGCACACCGGCGGCCCGCCACTTCTCGACGATCTCGCGGTGCCAGTCGACGGTGAACCACTCCGAAACGGCGGAGGCGATCGTCGGTCCCACTCCCTCAACGGCGGCCAACTGTTCGGTGGTCGCGGCGACGATCGCATCGATGCTGCCGAACTCGGTGGCTAGTGCGCGTGCCGCTGTCGGTCCGACATGGCGGATGGACAACGCCACCAGCACGCGCCATAGCGGCGCCGCCTTCGCCTTGTCCAGATTGGCCAGTAGCCGCCGGCCGTTGGCGGACAAGTCACCGGCCTTGGTGCGGAACAGGTCGGTGCGCAGCAGCTCTTCCTCGGTGAGTCCGAACAGGTCGCCTTCATCGCCGATCACCTGCGCCGAAAGCAGCGCGGCGCCAGCCTCATAGCCCAGCATCTCGATGTCGAGGGCATTGCGGCTGGAGACATGGAAAACCCGCTCCCGCAACTGCCCCGGACAGCTGCGGGTATTCGGACAACGGATGTCGGCGTCGCCCTCCTTCTCCGGAGCCAGCGGCGTGCCGCACTCCGGACACGTTGTGGGCATGACGAATTCGCGTTCGGACCCATCACGAAGGTCGACCACCGGACCCAACACTTCGGGGATCACGTCACCGGCCTTGCGGATCACCACCGTGTCGCCGATCAGCACGCCCTTGCGCTTGACCTCCGACGCGTTGTGCAAGGTGGCTTGTGCCACCGTCGAGCCCGCGACCTTCACCGGCGTCATGAACGCAAACGGCGTGACTCGCCCGGTTCGGCCGACGTTGACGCGAATATCGAGCAGCTTGGTCTGGGCTTCCTCGGGCGGGTACTTGTACGCGATCGCCCAGCGCGGTGCCCGTGAGGTGGAACCGAGCCGCCGCTGCAGGGCGACATCGTCGACTTTGACCACCACGCCGTCGATTTCGTGGTCGACCTCGTGGCGATGCTCGCCCCAGTAGTCGATGCGCTCCTGTACCCCGGCCAGGTCGGCGACCAACGTGGTGTGCTGGGAAACCGGCAGCCCCCAGGCCTGCAACGCCAGGTAGGCCTGGTGCAGCGTCGCCGGGCGAAAGCCTTCGGTGTGGCCCAGCCCATGGCAGATCATCCGCAATCTGCGCCGGGCCGTGACCGCCGGGTCCTTTTGCCGCAACGACCCGGCCGCGCTGTTGCGGGGGTTGGCGAACGGTGCCTTGCCCTCCTCGACCAAGCTCGCGTTGAGCGCCTGGAAATCAGCCACCCGAAAGAACACCTCACCGCGGACCTCGAGCACCTCGGGCATGCGGTGGTCCTCGCTGTGGGAAAGCCGTTCCGGAACGTCCTCGATGGTGCGGGCATTGAGCGTGACATCTTCGCCGGTTCGGCCGTCGCCCCGGGTGGAGGCCCGGGTCAGCCGCCCCCCTTCGTACACCAGCGACAGCGCCACGCCGTCGATCTTGAGCTCACACAAGTAGGCCGCCCTGTCGCCGACATCGGCGTGGATGCGGCCGGCCCAGGCGGTGAGTTCCTCGGTGTTGAACGCGTTGTCGAGGCTGAGCATTCTTTCCAGATGCTCGACGGGTTCGAACTCGGTCGCGAAACCGGCGCCACCGACCAGCTGAGTGGGCGAATCGGGTGTGCGTAGCTCGGGATACTGTTCTTCGAGCGCCTCCAGCCGGCGCAGCAATTCGTCGAATTCCGCGTCGGTGATCACCGGCGCGTCGCGCACGTAGTAGCGAAACTGGTGTGCACGCACCTGCTCGGCCAGTTCCTGCCACTGCCGCAACACCTCAGGAGTCATTGGCGATCAGGGGCACGACGTCCGCGCGGCGGACCCGGCGCCCCATCCCCCTTCCCATCCGTGCGTGCGGCCTCGCCGCACACGGCCTTGCGACGTCCACCCGGACCGCCGACATCTCAATTATCAGGCGCAACGCAGCCACAATACGTAGCTGTCGATTCGGGGACGTGGCCCCGGCCCGGTTCGCACGCCAATCGGCCCAGAATGGCCCGCGACGGCCCGGGGTGGCTAGGTCAACGACAGCAGTTCCGGCGTCTGAGGGTCGCCGGGAGCCTCGAGCGTGCCGGTGCCGTCGGCTGCCGTTTGCTCAATTCGGGCGGCAATGACGTCGTCCCATTCGTCAAGGCGCGCCAGGAAGAACTTCTCGGCCTCGTCGTAGGGCAGGTCCGGGCGTGGCGCGATGAGCGAACAGACATCGGCATAAACACGCGCGGCCTCCGGGTCCACGAAATCCCATTCACCCAGCGGCCATTCCTCGCGTAGATAGCCCAGATCCGAATACTCCTGGTATAGGGGTGTTCCCGGATACGGGGTGATCTTGCCCATGAACTTATAGGTGGAGATGAATTTTGTGGCCCGTAGCAGCCGCGCGGTCTCGCGCAATTCATCCGGCTGCACCGTGGGATGAAACATGATGGTGCCCGGTATTACGTCAACGCCCACCTGCTGCAGTGCGTTGATCGTGTCGGCGGCATCTTGTCCGCGATTGATGATCTGTTTGCGGTACGCGCGGAGTTGATCATAAGAACCGGTTTCCAAGCCGACGAAAACCCGGCGCAAACCCGCTTTGTGCAGGTGTTTGAACAGTTCTAGATCCACCACGGAGTCCAGGCGGATATCCATCATGAACTTGACGTCAACGCCGCTGTTGATCATGGCGTCAGCAAACTCGGCCGCGCGTTGTTGCGAGCTGGGATGCTTGGAGATGAACAGGTCGTCGGTGATGCAGAGAAAGCCAATGTCGAAATCGGATTTCAGGTACGCGATCTCGTCGACCACCGCGTCAACCGACTTGGCCCGGTAGCTGTTGCGCCCGAGCATCGCCGACATGGCTCCGGTGCCGCAGAACGTGCAGCGGTAGGGGCAGCCACGGGTCGAAAAGACCGCGGCGGAAAAGCCATCGGCAAGAACGCTCGGCAACTCGTCGCGGGCCGGACGGGGCAGCTCGTCGAGGTCGATCAGGCGCGACGGCGAGCAGATGATCTGCCCGCGATCGTCCCGGCGGGCCAACCCGGGAACGTCGTCGAGCGCAGCGCCATTGGCCACGGCATTGGCAAGCTTGGTGAATCCGACCTCGGCGTCTCCAACGATCACGAAGTCAAAGCAGTCATGCTGGCGCAAAATCCGCTCGTAATTCAATGTCGCGATCGCATTTCCCAGAGCGATCTGCACATCGTCCCAGGTCTCGCGGACGCGCTGCGCTAGCCACAGCACCTCAGGAAGGGTGTCGATGCACGAAAAGCCGACCAGCCGGGGCTTACCGCTGCAACGCACGGCGTTCTCGATGGCCGACCACGTTTCCTGTACCGAACTGTGCCCGGCAACGAGCCCGTTGACGGTGGCAATCTCGATCCCCTGGGTCTTGGCGTAAGCCTTGATCGACATCATGCCGAGGTGCTCCATCGGCATGGTGGAATACACCCACGGGTCGCCAAGCTTCTGCTCGCTCAAATAGGAGCGCCCATTACGGCGGGCACCGGGAGGATTGACAAGCAATATCGTCACTTCTGGACCCCACGACCGAAATCAGCAGTTGATAACCTGATTTTCACTCACGGTCTGCATGGCCCGAACCAACAGACTTCGCGCGAGCTTAACCCACACTCGCGAAAACAATCAGGAATGGCTTTCGGCTCGCAGAATCGCCGTTGTCTCGCGAATCGATCACTCACCCATTCCGTTCCGTATGGGATATTTCCGAACCCTACTCACGCGAACGAGTGCGGTCTGTCCGCCAATCGGATGCATACACCCGTCGACCCGCATGTCCACCAATCAGCGGAACAGGGTGAGGTCTCCGCCAGGGCCACAGGCCCCGAACATCGCACCCTCAGATGGCATCGGGGTCTCGAGCCAGGCCTTCGGCGGCCTTGCGGGCGAGGCCGATCGCGGTGCGGGCCCATTGCGGCGTCGCGCCGGCCAGACCGCAGCCCGGCGCGACCCCAACACGGTCGCGCAGCACCGCGCGGCCGAAGCCAAGCCGGTCGGTCACCGCGACCACGTCGGCGGCGACCTCTTCGGCCGAAGGCCGGCGGTCGGGAACGCTGGCGGGCACGACGCCGAGCACCACCGTGCGGCCCGAGTCGATGAACGCCGCGATGCTGTCCAAGTCCGCGGCACGCAGTGTTGCGACATCCACCGACACCGCGCTGATACCACTGCGCTGCAAAAGATCCCACGGCAGCGCCGCCGCGCAGCTATGCAGCGCCACGTCGGCGCCGGCGGCCTCGACGCAGGTATCGAGCAGCCCCAGCGCCACCGCCTCGTCGAGTGCGGCGACCGGGGCCAGCGAAGTCACGCCCGTCAGCCGCCCCTCCAGGGCCGCCGGTAGCGTCGGCTCGTCGAACTGCACCACCACCGGTGTATCGAGACGGCGCGCCAATTCCGCCCGGTGGGCGGCCACTCCCTCGCCGAGCGAGGCGGCCAGATCACGCACGGCCCCGGGGTCGGTGATGGCCCGATGCCCGTTGCTCAACTCCACCCCGGCCGCCAGGGTGATCGGCCCGGGAGCCTGCACCTTGACCACCCGCCCGCCGCCCCGAAGGCCCGCGGTCTCCCAGGCTTCTTCCAGGGCGTCCATGTCCTCGTTGAGCATGCTGATGGCCCTGCGGGTCACCGCGCCGGGCCGCGACACAATGCGGTAGCCGCGCGGCACCGTGTCCAGGGCCAAGTCGACCAGCAGCGCGCCCGCCCGCCCGAGCATGTCGGCACCCACTCCCCTGGCGGGCAACTCCACCAGATAAGCCAGCGCATCCGCCAACTCGCCAACGACGACCTCGGCGGCCGGCCGCGCAAGGATGCCCGGCCAGGACCCGACGCCGGTCGCCGTTGCGAAAACACTCACTTGCCAACCGTATTCGACATCACATCGGTGGCACACAGCCAGGGGTGTTTACCGACGGACCGCCGGGGTAGGTTGCAAGCACAAAGGGGTGGCAGATGGCCAGACTGATTCGACCGCTGTCGATGTGTTGCGCCACGCTCCTGGCAGCGGCGTGTACGCGAGTGGTGGACGGCGAAGCGCTGCCCGCGTTCGGCGCGTCTGCCCCGGAGGCGCGGCAGGCCGGCGCCCTGCTGTTGGACCAATCCCGGATGCGCGCGATCACCGGCGCCGGCGAGGACCTGACGATCATTCCGGCGATGGACGGCAGCTATCCGGTGGATATCGATGCCCTGGCAAAGACCGCGCCGGTGGAATGCCGGTTCATCTTCTCCGAGAGCACCACCTTTGGACCCGACATCGCGGGGTTCCACAAGACCACCTTCCAAGATCCGCCAGATAGCGCTCTGATCTCCGAAGCCGCGGCGGTGTATCCGGATGCCGACATCGCCCGACGAGCCTTCGACGATCTGGTGGGCGCCGTCGGAAGTTGCGCAGACAGTTCCAGCGGCTGGTTGTTTGTCAGCAGCTGGAAAGCCGACGCCGACTCGCTGCGCATGCGCCCCGGTGACTGCGGCCGCGACTACCGGGTGCTTTCGGTGGCCCTGCTGGAAGTCACCTTCTGCGGGTTCCCGGATTCGGTCTCTGACATCGTGCTGACCAACATCGCCGCCAACGTGCCGGGCTAGGACACCGGCGAGCACGCCGAGGTTGCGGTGATGGTGGCACTGCCCAGCACCTCATCGCCGTCCGGATCGGGGCGGTACAACACCAGCGTCTGACCCCGTGCCACCCCCCGCAGCGGGGAATGTAACCGAACCGACAGTTCGTCGCCGACCAATTCGGCTACCGCACTGGTGGTTTCACCGTGCGCACGCACTTGAACCGCACACTCGAGCGGGCCCGTCGGAGCGGTCCCCGCGGTGAAGATGGGCGCCCGCCCCGTCAGCGCGTGCACCTGCAGATCGGCCACGTCACCGACCCGAACCGTGCCGGTTTCGGCGTCGATCGCCGTCACGTAGCGCGGGCGGCCGTCGGGTCCCGGCCCGGGGATTCCCAGGCCCTTTCGTTGCCCGATGGTGAAACCGTGCACGCCGTCATGGGTGGCCAGCACCGCACCGGCCGCGTCCACCACGGTGCCGCGACGAACCCCTATCCGCTCGCCCAGAAACGTCTGGGTGTTGCCCGACGGAATGAAACAGATGTCGTGGCTATCCGGCTTGTCGGCCACCGCCAGGCCGCGCCGGGACGCCTCTTCCCGAATCTGCGGCTTGGGGGTGTCCCCGATCGGGAACATCGCGTGGCGCAGCTGCTCGGCGGTCAGCACCGCCAGCACGTAGGACTGGTCCTTGTCCTGGTCCACAGCGCGGCGCAGCCGCCCCTCGGATAGCCGGGCATAGTGGCCGGTAACCACCACGTCAAAGCCCAGAGCTAACGCTTTGGCATACAGCGCCGAGAACTTGATGCGCTGATTGCAGCGAATGCAGGGGTTGGGGGTCTCACCGCGGGCGTAGGAGGACACGAAGTCGTCGATCACATCCTCTTTGAACCTCTCGGCGAAATCCCATACATAGAACGGGATTCCAAGCACATCGGCGACCCGGCGCGCGTCGGATGCGTCCTCTTTGGAGCAACAACCCCGGGAGCCGGTACGCAGCGCGCCCGGCGCGGTCGACAGCGCCAGATGCACGCCGACGACGTCGTGGCCGGCATCGACCATGCGGGCGGCCGCCACCGATGAGTCGACGCCTCCGCTCATTGCGGCTAGAACTTTCACCAGGCCGCTCCCGCGGCAGCCACGGCGGCAGAGCGGGCGCGAGCCACCGCTGCGGGCAGCACCTGCAGCGCCGCATCGACGTCCGCCTCGACTGTCGTGTGCCCCAGCGAAAGACGAAGCGAGCCGCGCGCGCTGGCCGGATCGGCGCCCATCGCGATCAGCACATGCGACGGCTGCGCGACACCGGCGGTGCAGGCGGATCCGGTCGAGCACTCGATTCCGTTGGCGTCCAGCAGCATCAGCAGCGCATCACCTTCGCAACCGCGGAAGGTGAAGTGCGCGTTGCCGGGCAGCCGTAGCGGATCGCGGGCACCATTGAGACGAACGTCGTCGATTTCGGCGAGCACCCCGGCAACGAGGCGGTCCCGCAACGTCTGCAGCCGCGCACAGTTGGCTTCCAGCCCGTCCACCGCGATCCGCGCCGCCGCCGCCATACCGACCGCACTGGCGACGTCGGGAGTGCCGGACCGGATATCGCGCTCTTGGCCACCACCGTGCAGCAGCGGCACACAACTGACGTCGCGTCGCATCAGCAGCGCCCCGGCTCCGGGCGGGCCGCCGAACTTGTGTGCCGTCACACTCATCGCCGCCAGGCCACAGGCACCGAAGTCCACCGGTATCTGGCCGACGGCCTGCACGGCGTCACTGTGCATGGGGACACCGAACTCGGCGGCAACCCCGGCCAGTTCGGCGATCGGCATGATCGTGCCGACCTCGTTGTTGGCCCACATCACCGATACCAACGCGACATCGTCATGGCTCTCCAGCGCATCGCGCAACGCGCTGGCCGACACCGAGCCATCGGCGTCGGTGGGCAGCCAGGTCACCTCGGCGCCTTCGTGCTCAACCAGCCAGTCCACCGTGTCCAAAACGGCGTGGTGCTCCACCCGCGTCGTGACGATGCGCCGACGGGCGGGCTGCGCGTCCCGGCGCGCCCAGTACATTCCCTTGACGGCCAGGTTGTCGCTCTCGGTGCCCCCCGCGGTGAAAATCACCTCCGAGGGGCGTGCCCCCAGCTTGGCCGCGATCAGCTCGCGGGATTCCTCGAGGCGCCGGCGCGCAGCCCGCCCGGTGGTGTGCAGCGACGACGCGTTGCCCACGGTGGCCAGCACAGCCGTCATCGCCTCGATGGCGGTTGGATGCATCGGGGTGGTGGCGGCGTGATCGAGGTAGACCATGACTCGCCCCACGATACCGGCCAGGTCAGCGACCCCAAACTCCTGAGCCGGTGGCCGCGCCTACCACCCCATCGATCCAGGAATGCCCTTGAACGGGCCGACAATCCAGCTGGTGATCCATCCGCCGTAAAAACCGCCGGGTTGGGGCACCACCGGCTCGCCATTGACCGTGCAGCGGTCCACCTGGGCCGCCATCACCGCGATCGCACCAGCGATGGGCTGGAAGGGGTGGGTGGGGTTTGGGTAGGTCCATGCCGCGCGCGCGGCCTGTCGCGCCGGGGTTACCAGGTCGAAGTAGCTCGCCCGGCCCTTCCACTCGCACCATGAACCGCCCGCCGCCGGGCGCAGCACACCGTCGCCGAACGCATCTTCGGGCAGGTAGTACGTGGGTGGGTGACTGGTCTCCAGCACGCGCCAGGCTCGGGTCGCCGACGCAATCGTCTGGCCGCCCAGCTCGATGGTGATCGAACCGGCGAACGGCTCCAACCGCGGCGGCCGGGGATAGTCCCACACCGACTCCTGGCCGCCGGCGGGCGGATCGGGTGTTGGCCATGTTGTCATGACGGCCTCCTGCACGCTGGGCTGACGGTCCCTGTCACCCATTGTCCACAGACACGTTGCCGCAGGGTGAGAGGCTTTTCAGGCCACCAGCGCGGGCCGGTGTGCCGGGTGCGCCGCCCCAGCGTGCACTGCGGACTGGCAGCGGCTGGCCAGGGCCCGGCGATCGCGGCCCGGCAGTTGCAGGGAATCGACATGCACCGACGCCACGATGCGACGCACGGCGAGCACCCGGCGAACCGAGCGCGCCAGGGTGTCGTCTCCGACGAAGGCCGGGATGGTCGAGATGGCACCGTTGACGTGGTGATATGTCAGCCGCAGCGGCTGCACCGGACGGCCGGCGTCAATCGCGGCCTGAAACATCGCGGGATAGAAGCTGCCCGACGCCAGCCCGCACCAGGTGGTTCCTTCCGGAAAGGCCACCACGGTCTGTCCTGCGCGCAGCCGGCGGGCGACGGTGTCGACCACGCCGGGCAGCCGGCGCAGGCTGGTCCGCTCGATCGGAATGATTTTCAGCAGTCGGGCCACAATCTCGACCCCGGGTCCGGTGAACATGTCCGCGCGGGCCACAAATGAACCTGGCAGTACCGCGCCGATGGCAAAGACGTCCAGCCAGGAGATGTGGTTGCTGACCACCAGAACCCCGCGCAGGTTGCGGATCGGGCTGCCCGACACCGTGATCCGGACACCGAAACAACGCAGGACCAGCCGGCAGTATGCGCGTTGTGCGTGGCTGCGGCCGGGCACCGGCACGCCGAGCAGCGGCAGCCCCGGCATCAGCAGCAGCGCCCAGACGATGCGCAACGCCACCCGCAGGGTGGCCGGTACCCGGCGGGGCACCGCCGGGTGGCCGAGGCTGACGCAGCTGATGTCGCACGAGGTGCGAGGCAGCCAGGAGTGCCCGGCCTCAGCGTTCATCAGGCCGCTCCGCCCGCCAGCTCGCCCGCCATTTCCGCGGCCGCGGACACCGATCTGAGCCGCTTGAGGTAGCGGATGTCGGCGTCACGCTTGCCGAGCAGCACACAGAAATCCCCCACCCCGAAGTCCGGATCGTGGGCGGGCTCGCCGCAGGCCTGCGCGCCCAGCCGCAGATAGCCACGCAGCAACGGCGGGATCGCCGGCCGCGGCGGTGGGGCGATGTCATCCAGGCTCTTGCCGTCGATGCGCACCGGCCGGTAGGGGTCCACCCGGTAGGAAGCCGGGTGGCGCCTCAGCACGAAGTCACGCACGCCCCGCAGCTCGCGGCCCGGCGTGATGCCGTCCCGGCCGGTTGGCTCGACGATCGGCACCGACACGCAGCCGGTTACGTAGTCGTAGTCACAGCGGTCCAGGTAGGCAAGAATTCCCGCCCACATCAACAGCACCACCGCGCCATTGCGGTGCCCGTCACGCACCGCGGCGCGACCCATTTCCACCAGCGACGGCCGCAGCGGGTCGAAGGCACCCACGTCGAACTCGGTAGCGGTATAGAGGCCTCCCGCGGCGATGGCCCCTGCCGGTGGCAACATCCGGTAGCACCCCACCAGCTCACCGGTGTCGTCGTCGCGGACCAGCAGGTGATCGCAGTACTCGTCGAACCGGTCGACATCCCTGCGGTCGTCGGCCGCCGGTAGCGCGAAGCCCGGCGTGGCGGCGAACACGTCATAGCGCAGGCGCTGAGCGGCCTCGATCAGCGCGGAATCGGTGGACAGCAATAGGGAATAGCGTGGGCCGGCACCCGCATCGGTCGCCGGGCCACGCAGCTTGTCGCTGGGTATGAGGACAGAAGCGATGCTCATGCCACCAACGTGGCCTAACCGGTCAGCTAACCGGCATCAGCGCTGTGACATGTCGGTGCACGTCAGATGACGAAATGTCGCAGCCGACGATAACGGCCCCGCAGGCAAGCCTGCGGGGCCGTTACTACTACTGAATCGGCCGATCAGCCCTTGCGAGCCTTGACCCCCTCGGTCAATTGCGGGGCAACCTTGAACAGGTCGCCGATCACGCCGTAGTCGGCGATCTCGAAAATCGGCGCCTCTTCGTCCTTGTTGACCGCAACGATGGTCTTGGACGTCTGCATGCCCGCGCGGTGCTGGATCGCCCCGGAGATACCCAGCGCGATGTAGAGCTGCGGCGAAACCGTCTTGCCGGTCTGCCCCACCTGGAACTGACCCGGGTAGTAGCCGGAGTCGACCGCGGCACGCGAAGCACCGACCGCACCCCCCAGCGAGTCGGCCAGCGCCTCGACCACGCTGAAGTTCTCGGCACTGCCGACACCACGGCCACCGGACACCACCACCGTGGCTTCCGTCAGCTCGGGGCGGTCGCCGGCGACCGCCGGCTCACGCGAGGTGATCTTGGTGGCGTTCTCGGCAGGGGCCGGGACGTCCACGCTGACCTGCTCACCGGCGCCATCGGTCGGCTCGGCCTCGATCGCACCGGCGCGCACCGAAATCACCGGGGTGTCACCGGTGGCCTGGGCCTCGACGGTGAACGCGCCACCGAAGATGGAGTGGACGGCCTTGCCACCGTCGTTGATCCCCACCACGTCGACGAGCAGACCCGACCCGATCCGGGCAGCAAGCCGCCCGGCGATCTCCTTGCCGTCGGCAGTGGCAGCCACCAGCACGGCCGCCGGGGCCGAGGATTCGGCCAGTCCCGCCAGCACGTCGACGAACGGGGTGATCAGGTACTGGTCGACGACGTCGGACTCAGCGACGTAAATCTTGGCGGCACCGGCCGCCTTCAGTCCGTCGACCAGCGGCGCGGCGGTGCCGGGGGCGCCGATCACAACGGCGGCCGGCTCGCCCAACGCACGGGCGGCGGTGATCAATTCGGCGCTGACCTTCTTCAGCGCGCCTTCCGCGTGCTCAACGAGCACCAATACTTCAGCCATGGGGTTTATCGCTCTTTCGTCATTGGGCCTGAAATGCAGGGCACTCGCTAGATGATTTTCTGCGCAACCAGGTACTGCACGATCTGGTTGCCGCCTTCACCTTCGTCGGTGACCTTTTCACCGGCAGTCTTGGCAGGCTTCGGGGTCGACGACAGCACCGTCGACCCGGCGTTGGCCAGGCCCACCTCGTCGGCTTCAACCCCGATCTCGGCGAGGGTCAGCACGGTGACTTCCTTCTTCTTGGCGGCCATGATGCCCTTGAAGGACGGGAAGCGCGGCTCGTTGATCTTCTCGTTGACGCTGACCACAGCCGGAAGAGAGGCTTCCAGGGTGAACAGGCCCTCGTCGGTCTCACGCTCGCCGGTGACCTTGCCACCCTCGACCGACAGTTTGCGCACGTGGGTGAGCTGCGGCAGGCCCAGGTACTCGGCGATGATGGCCGGCACCGCGCCGCCCACGCCATCGGTGGACTCGTTGCCCGCGATCACCAGCTCGGTGCCCTCGATGGCGCCCAGCGCACGTGCCAGCGCCCACCCGGTCTGGATGACGTCCGAGCCGTGCATGCCGTCGTCCTTGAGGTGGACGGCCTTGTCCGCACCCATGGACAGGGCCTTGCGGATCGCCTCGGTGGCGCGCTCGGGACCCGCGGTCAGCACGGTCACCGAACCCTCGCCGCCTTCGCGCTCGCGGATCTGCAGCGCTTCTTCCACCGCTCGTTCGTTGATCTCGTCCAGGACCGCATCGGCGGCCTCGCGGTCTAGCGTCCAGTCGCCCTCGGTCAGCTTGCGCTCCGACCAGGTGTCTGGGACCTGCTTGATCAGGACCACAATGTTTGTCATGGGTGTGGCTCGTCCTCCTCGAAGGAGTCCCGCAGCCGTCGACTGCAGGACTTCGGTCACGCGGTTCGCAACCGCACGGCATGTTACTAGGCGGTAACTTCTCGCGGTCTGCCCTCACACCTTAGCGGGTGGCAGTTGCTCAATTGCCCGCTCACCCCCCATAACCCGCGGCTATCCCACCCCGCCAGACCCCCGCGTCGGGGGCTCGAGCATTCCGGGCATTTCTGGCTACGGTTCGCGAATCGGGCGCTAGGCACTAGCCTGCGTTAGCAATGAGCTCATTCGTCCCCGACGTTCCCGACCAGATCCCGACCGCCAGTGCGCCGCCGGTCGATGCGGTGTTGATGCTGACGGGCGAACGCACCATCCCCGATCTGGACATCGAGAACTACTGGTTCCGTCGCCACGAGGTCGTATACGAACGCTTGGCGCCTCGTTGCGCGGGGCGCGACGTGCTGGAAGCGGGCTGCGGCGAAGGCTACGGCGCCGACATGATCGCCGGTGTCGCGCGCCGCGTTGTGGCCGTGGACTACGACGAGGCCGCTGTGGCGCATGTCCGCCACCGCTACCCCCGGGTCGAGGTGATGCAGGCAAACCTGGCGGACTTGCCGCTTCCCGACGCATCGATGGACGTGGTGGTCAACTTCCAGGTCATTGAGCACCTATGGGACCAGGGGCAATTCGTCCGCGAATGCGCGCGGGTGCTGCGCCCGTCGGGCGTATTGATGGTGTCCACGCCGAACCGGATCACCTTCTCCCCCGGCCGCGACACCCCGATCAACCCCTTCCACACCCGCGAACTCAACGCCGCCGAACTCACCGAATTGCTGCTAGAAGCGGGTTTTGCCGAGGTGACGATGTACGGGTTGTTTCACGCGCCGCAGCTGCGTGCGATAGATGAGCGCCATGGCGGCTCGATCATCGACGCCCAGATCGCCCGCGCGGTCGCCGAACAACCGTGGTCACCCGAACTGGCCGCCGATGTCGCGGCGGTGACCACCGCGGACTTCGACATCATCGTGGCGGGGCTGGAACCCGCCCACGAAATTGACGACAGCCTGGATCTGATTGCGATCGCGGTGCGGCATTGACCAATTGGGACAACACCAATTCGCCAGACCGGGTGCCCGGGTTGTTCACCCTGGTGCTGCACACCCATCTGCCCTGGCTTGCCCACCACGGCCGATGGCCGGTCGGCGAGGAGTGGCTCTACCAGTCCTGGTCGGCCGCCTACCTGCCGTTGTTCCGCGTGCTGCGCACCCTCGCCGACGAGGGGCGCCGCGGGCTCATCACGCTGGGGATGACTCCGGTAGTCAACGCCCAACTCGATGACCCCTATTGCCTGGACGGGATGCACCACTGGTTGGCCAATTGGCGGCTGCGCGCGGCCGAGGCCACCAGCGTCCGGTCTGCGCCCGCATCGAAGTCGGCCAAACACCTCTCCTGCACACCGGAGGCCCTACGCGACTTCGGAACCCGCGAGTGCGCCGAGGCCGATCAGGCGCTTGACGACTTCGCCACCGCCTGGCGCCATGGCGCAAGCCCGCTGCTGCGCGCCCTGATCGACGCCGGCACCGTCGAGTTGCTCGGCGGCCCACTGGCCCACCCGTTCCAACCACTGCTGAATCCGCGGCTGCGGGAATTCGCGCTGCGCGAAGGTTTGGCCGATGCACGGCTGCGGATGGCACACAGCCCATCGGGGATCTGGGCACCCGAATGCGCATACGCCCCCGGCATGGAGCACGACTACGCGGCCGCCGCGGTCAGCCATTTCATGGTGGACGGCCCATCCCTGCACGGCGACACCGCACTGGGCCGACCGGTCGGCGACACCGACGTGGTCGCGTTCGGGCGTGATCTGCAGGTCAGCTACCGGGTGTGGTCACCGAAATCCGGCTACCCCGGGCATGCCGCATACCGCGATTTCCACACCTACGATCACCTGACCGGCCTCAAACCGGCCCGCGTCACCGGCCGCAATGTGGCATCGGAGGCCAAAGCCCCCTACGACCCGCAGCGCGCCGACCGCGCGATCGACGTCCACGTAGCCGACTTCGTCGAGGTGGTGCGCGGCCGGCTGATTGCCGAGTCACAGCGCATCGGCCGGCCCGCGCACGTGGTCGCCGCGTTCGACACCGAGTTGTTCGGCCATTGGTGGTACGAGGGGCCGACCTGGTTGCAGCGGGTGCTACGCGCCCTGCCTGCCGCTGGCGTGGGGGTGGGGACGCTGCACGATGCCATGGTCAACGGATTCGTGGGCGCTCCGGTCGAATTGCCCCCCAGCTCTTGGGGTTCCGGCAAGGACTGGCAAGTCTGGAACGGCCCCAAGGTGTCCGATCTGGTCCAGCTCAACTCCGAGGTGGTCGACACCGCGCTGACCACCGTCGACAAGGCGCTGGCCCAGACCGCGTCCCTGGATGGCCCGATCCCCCGCGATCACGTCGCCGATCAGATCCTGCGTGAGACGCTGCTGACCGTCTCGAGCGACTGGCCGTTCATGGTGAGCAAGGACTCCGCCGCCGACTATGCGCGCTATCGCGCGCACTTGCATGCGCACGCCACCCGAGAGATCGCCGGGGCGCTGGCGTCGGGCCGGCGCGACAACGCCCAGCGACTGGCCCAAGGCTGGAACCGCGCCGATGGCCTGTTCGGGGCTCTGGACGCACGAAGGCTGCCCAAGTGAGCGCGCCGCTGGGGCCGGCATTTTGTGCAGGTTCGTGGAGGGGGCCACGTTCATGAAGATCCTGATGGTGTCGTGGGAGTACCCACCGGTGGTGATCGGCGGGCTCGGCCGCCATGTCCACCACCTCGCCACCGCATTGGTCGCGGCCGGCCACGAAGTCGTGGTGCTGTCCCGCCGGCCCTCGGGCACCGACCCCAGCACCCACCCATCGTCTGATCTGATCAGCGAGGGAGTCCGGGTGATCGCGGCCGCGCAGGATCCGCACGAATTCAGCTTCGGTAGCGACATGATGGCTTGGACCCTGGCCATGGGTCACGCCATGGTCCGGGCCGGTCTTACCCTCAGCGGTCCCGGCGCGGAGCAACCCTGGCAACCCGACATCGTGCACGCGCACGACTGGCTGGTGGCACATCCGGCGATTGCGCTCGCCGACTACTACGACGTGCCAATGGTTTCCACGATTCATGCGACCGAAGCCGGGCGGCATTCCGGTTGGGTTTCGGGAGATCTGAGTCGTCAGGTGCACGCGGTCGAATCCTGGCTGGTGCGTGAATCCGATTCGCTGATCACATGTTCGGGATCGATGAGCGACGAGATCACCGAGCTGTTCGGCCCAGGGCTGGCCGAAACGGCGGTGATTCGCAACGGTATCGACGCGGCGCGCTGGCCTTTTGCGGTCCGTAAACCACGCACCGGGCCACCGGAACTGCTCTACGTCGGCCGGCTGGAGTACGAGAAGGGTGTGCACAATGCCATTGCCGCACTGCCGCGGATCAGGCGCGCGCACCCAGGCACCACACTTACCATCGCCGGCGAAGGCACCCAACAGGATTGGCTGGTCGAGCAGGCACGCAAACACCGGGTGCTCAAGGCCACCAAGTTCCTGGGCCACCTCGAGCACGCCGAACTGCTGACCCTGCTTCATCGGGCCGACGCCGCGGTGTTCCCCAGCCACTACGAGCCGTTCGGACTGGTCGCGCTGGAGGCCGCCGCGGCCGGAACACCGTTGGTGACGTCGAATATCGGCGGGTTGGGCGAAGCGGTGATCGACGGGGTCACCGGGGTATCGTGCCCACCCCGCGACGTGGCGGCGCTGGCCGCCGCGGTGTGCGGTGTGCTCGACGATCCGGCCGCCGCGCAGCAACGTGCCCGGGCCGCGCGGGAACGGCTCAACTCCGACTTCGATTGGCAGACCGTGGCCGAGCAGACCGCGCAGGTGTACCTGGCGGCCAAGCGCGGAGAACGGCAGCCGCTGCCCCGGTTGCCGATCGTCGAGCACGCGCTGCCTGATCGCTAGTCGATGCCGATCGCGTCCGCGCAGTACCGCCACAGCCGTTGGCGGTCATCGTCGCTGTATCGGGTCCACGGCAGGTAGTGCTCCGGGCGAGTCCGACGGTCATGCCAGAAGGTGCCGCTCAGCGGTGCCGGTCTGGTGGCCGCCAACCACACCGCGGTGTCGGCGCCCTGCTCGGCGGTGCGCAGTAGCGGCCCGGTGACCGCGCGAAAACCCGGCAGTGATGTGGCCACCCCCGGAGTGTCGGCCCAGCCGGGATGCATGGAGTAGACGCGGATGCGCTCGCCGCCCCAGCGCCGGGCAAGCAGCGGTGTGAATGCCACCTGCATGCGCTTGGTGCGGGCGTATGCGACGGCCCCGCGGTAGCCACCGGCACGGTATTCGGGATCCCCGATCGGCAGCGATTGGGTGTACATGCCGCCCGAAGACATCAGGATCACTCTCGGGTCGTCGGACTCGGCCAGCATCGGAACCAGCAGTTCGGTCAGCAGTATCGGCCCGAAGACGTGGGTGGCCAGCGTGATCTCATGGCCCTCGTCGGTCTCGGCGCGGGCCGCGGGCAGCAACCCGGCATTGTGGACCAGCACGTCCAGCCGGGACACCCGGGTGCGCAGGTCTGCCGCGAAGGCCCGAACGGCACTGAGGCTGGAGACATCGCAGACCTCCACCCGCACGTCGGCGCCGGAGGCCGCGGCGATCTCGTCGCGTGCGCGCTGCCCACTGTCGCGATCGCGCACGGTCAACACAACGGTGGCTCCCAGCTCGGCCAACCCGGCGGCAATGGCCTTACCCAGGCCGCGATTTGCGCCGGTGACCATCGCGGTGCGGCCCCGCAGGGCTGCCGGTGAGGGATCGTCGGACCAGCCCGAATGGCGAAGCTGATAGCCGACACGGGTGTATCCCCCAACGATGGTGCGATCGAGTGCCCGATCCAGGGTGGTATCCAGCAAAGAACGGATGCCATCGACAACGCTCATGCTGATCACTATCCGCTATCGGGCACGCCGTCGCCGCGCGGCCGCCCGCGGCGGTAACGTGCAACGATGGGTGTGGTGTATTCCAGCGTGGTCGACGCGCCACGCGATGAGGTATTCGAGTGGCACAGCAGGCCTGGAGCATTCAGCCGACTGTCACCGCCCTGGCAACCCATGCGGTTGGTGACCGAGGCCCGATCACTCGAAGATGGTCGCGCGACGCTGGCGCTTCCCGGCGGCCTGCGCTGGTTGGCCCAGCACCAGCCCGATTCCTACGATCCCCCAAGGCGTTTCGTCGACACCATCGCAAGCGACGGGCTGGCTTCGCTGCCGGCCCGAATCGCGGTGCGGTGGCGGCACACTCACGACTTCGAGGACGCCGGCGCGGGCCGGACCCGGGTGATCGACCGGGTCGACACCCCGATACCGGCATCGGCATTGCGGCCGATGTTCGTATACCGCCACCAACAGCTTGCCGATGATCTGGCCGCGCACAAACTGGCCGCCGCTGCTGGCCTGGGTTCCACAACGATTGCGGTCACGGGGTCCTCCGGGCTGGTCGGTTCGGCGCTGACCGCCTTTTTGAGCACTGGCGGGCACCGGGTCGTGCGCTTGGTTCGGGGCACCCCACGCGGCGCCGACGAGCGGCACTGGGACCCGCACGATCCTGACCCCGAGTTACTGACGGGGATCGACGCGGTGATTCATCTGGCCGGCGCCTCAATCGCCGGGCGGTTCACCTCAGCGCATCGAAAAGCTATACGCGAGAGCCGAATTGGTCCGACGCGTCGGCTTGCCGAGTTACTGGGCCGCGGCGCTGACGGGCCTCGCGTGCTGATCTCGGCCTCGGCTGTCGGGTATTACGGCTACGACCGTGCCGACGAGATGCTGACCGAGGAAAGCGGTCGCGGTGAGGGGTTTCTCGCCGATGTCGTCGCCGAGTGGGAAGCGGCGACCGGCCCCGCCCGACAAGACGGCGTGCGAGTGGTGCTGGTACGCACCGGCATCGTGCAGTCTCCCCGCGGCGGCACCCTGCAGTTGCTGCGCCCCCTGTTCAGCGCCGGGCTGGGCGGCCGCCTTGGCGACGGTCGTCAGTGGCTGTCCTGGATCGGGATCGACGACCTGGTCGACATCTATCACCGCGCCTTGTGGGACACCGCGCTATCGGGTCCGGTGAACGCTGTTGCACCACAACCGGTGCGTAACGCCGAGTACACGCGCACCCTGGCTCAGGTCTTGCACCGACCCGCGGTGTTGCCGGTCCCGGCACTGGGACCGCGGCTATTGCTGGGCGATCAGGGCGCCCGCGAACTCGCGTGTGCCAGTCAGCGCGTCCTGCCGGCGCGGCTGGCGCTGGCTGAGCACCGGTTCCGCCAGCCCGACCTCGACACGGCCCTGCGCCACTTGCTGGGGCGTCATCGGTGATCAGCTAGCTGCCGATCGTGCGCCCCTGCGGGGGTGGCTGCGTGGAGTCCACCGAGCGTGAATCGAGGTAGACCTGCCGCATGACCGCCGGCCAGGACTGGGCTTCGGATGTCGAGCCACGCACACCGTCGAGCAAGCCGGCGATCAAGGCGTGGTTGTCGTCGTCCAGCACGTATACGGGTGCACCAATCTCGTGCTGATCCGAGTCCATGCCGGCAATGACGAAGCGGCTCTCGGTGACGGTGTCGACGCGGCCGCAGCTTTGCCTCGCCGCGGTGGCCTCACACACCCGTGCACCGGGCTGGACCCGAAACCCTGGTTTCGACTGCAATCGAAGTCCGGTAGGCAGCAGGTCGGTAGCGGCCACTTCGGGGGCCAAGGTGATGACTTCATAGTCGACACCGGCAGCCGCACCGTCGACCGCCACTTCATTGACCGTCGCCTGGCCGGCCAGCGTCACGGCACCGACCGCATTGCCGTAGCGGTCGGTCACCATCGGATCGCCATTGCATCGACCGGCACTGAAGGCTATCCGCATCTGCGGTTCCACGAATCCAATCACGCACACCACCGAGCCCTGATGAATTTCCAATCCGGGATATGCCGTCACTCCGACGGCGGCCCGCCCCAGTGCCGGCGTCTCAACGCTCACCAGCACGAAAACGACCGCGATCGCTGCGCGACACCATCGGTGATACATGATTTCCAACCGGTCACGGCAATCCAGCCGCGACCAACCCCACTTCTATTGGCAACGACATTATCCGGCGGAAACCGGTTACCCATTCTTGGCGTGGTCAAACACTACTGCTCAATCGCAGCTCGGTCGATCACCACAGTGCAAAAGCCACGCTCGATGCAGAAGTTATGACTCTACCGAAGGCCTGGTCAGCGCCTGGTCACCGGAACGGCGATCTCGTTGCGACGAAGGCACGGAATTGTCCACGGCGGATCGTAGAACCATGCCACCGGCGAACCAACCGGTTGCAGATCGGTGCCGTCGAGCAAGCCGAGTAGCTCCGTGGTGCGTGCCGCCACCGCGCCCGGGCCGCGATCACCGCTGAAGCGCAGCACCGCGTAGGTCTCCGCCGGCACCGCTACCAGGGCGACGGCGTCGTCGTTCGGCACCGGCAGGGTATCCAGGGTCCACTTGGCCGGCATGAAAAACCGTATCGTCCACATGCCGCCGTCGCCGGCTTGCTGCGCCACCGGCGCTGTCATCGCGATGGGTTCGCCCGCGCCGGTCTGATCGCGGTGTTGGCTCACGGGAGCCGTCATCGCCAGTTTCGACTTGGCGTGGTTGGCGCCGAAAATATAGCCGGCCAGGACGCGGAATCCGCGATTTCGGGCGCCTTCCTCGGTGTCGTCGACCACGGTTTCGGCCGCAACGCGCGGACCATAACGACGGACCTCTAGGCCCTTGCCGAGTTGTTCGACGGTGTGGGCCGGTTCTTCGGTAACCCGCACCCCAACGACGAGACCGACCGCCTCCAGGAGTTGGGCCAAACGCGGCACAATGCATCCCAGCATCTGGGGATCTACCTTTCGTGTGTCTGTCGACGCTACGCCCCGGCAAGTCGAGCCCGCCGGCCCGTCAATTGTGGAACAGCCACCGACCCAACCACCACGTCGAAACCATGCGGTGCGACCAGTAGCCTTGAGGAGACACAGGCAGGTGGGGCGCCAACGATCGGAGCCATGCAATGACGCCGCAAGACCGGGGCGAGTACTTTCCCTACCGCTACGACGCCCGCCTGGCCCCCATGTGGCTCCCGTTCCGGTGGCCGGGCCGCCAAGGCGTCACGCTGACCGACGACGGCCGTTTCGTGGCCCGCTATGGGCCCTTTCATGCCGAAGCGCCACTGTCGAGCGTGACCGACTCCCACGTCACCGGGCCATACCGATGGTGGACCGCGGTAGGCCCGCGACTGTCGATGGTCGACGACGGTCTTACCTTTGGCACCAATGCGCAGGCCGGGGCGTGTGTCCACTTCGAGCCGCGGATCCACCGGGTGTTGGGTTTGCGGGATCACTCGGCACTGACCGTGACCGTCGCCGATCCCGCGGGCCTTGTGGCCGCCCTGAAGAAGATCGGCCAGAGCGCGCCCTAGCGCTACGGCGAGCTCAGATCGGTCCGAAACAGGCGCATCGCGGCGATAAGGGCGGTAAAGACTCGATGCGCCGCCACCAGATCCGGGTCGGGAACGCCGTCCAGCGCGGCATGGGTGTGCATTCCCAGCGGAGTGAAGAAAGACCGGGCGGTCGCCAGGCCGGGTTCGGAATACCGCAGGACGACCTTGCGACGGTCGTCGGGGTGATTATCGCGGCGAATGTGGCCGGATTCGATGAGCCGACCCACCAAATAGGTAATCGCGGCGGCCGATAAACCCATCCGCTCCCCGAGTTGACCCGAGGTCAGCGGCCGACCGCCGGTTTCGGCGACCATGATGTGTAGCAGCGCCCGAAAATCGTTGGGGCGCACGCTGTGTGACACCGCAAACAAGTGGCCGATCTGATCGGATTCGGTCGATAACTCCCGCAGATCGGCCGAAATCGCCGACTCGAGCCCCTGGCGGCTGCAGGCCTGTTCATCCGCATCCATGGCAATGTGCAGCATATCCGCATCGGCAATTAATTTCAGTTCATTAATCTTTAACCAGTTGAAGTAGCTGACGGAGGCGGGCGCCGGTTCGCGAAGTCCGGTGCGGGCTCGACCGTTGATCCGGTTTATCGCGACTCGGCCGCGAGTTTTTCGAGCACCGCATGGGCCGCCGTGATGCGCGCGGCGTTGGGGAAGTTCTTGTTCGCCAGCATCACAATGCCGATCCGTTTGTCGGGCACGAACGCGGCATAGGCGCCGAACCCGTCGGTGGAACCGGTCTTGTTGAACAGCCGCGGGCCGGACGGGGGTGCCCCGGTGACCGGGGTAACCGGGTTTGGCTGCATGGCGATGGTGTTGGAGTTGCCGGCCAGCAGCTGATCGAGGGTGACCGGGTAGGAATACTGCTCCCAGCCAAGCCCCTGGACCATGTCAGTGACATTGAAGTATCCGAGGTGGGTTGCTTCCACGGCACGGCGCATCGACACCGGTAGGCCCTCGGGTGAGATGTTGGCCTCGACAAAGCGCAGCATGTCAGGTGCAGATGCCTTGACGCCGTAGGCTTCGGCAGCAAAAACCCCCGGGTTCACCCGAACCGGTTCGTTGCTGGCGTTGTACCCCCACGCGTAGTCGTCCATCTGGGCTTGCGGCACCCGGATGAAGCTGTGGGACAGCCCCAGCTTGGGAAAGACCCGGGTTTGGACCAGATCGGCGAAATCGCTGTTCATCGCCAGCGCGGTGAGGTGGCCCAGCAGCCCGATGCTCGGGTTGGAGTAGCGCCGCTGTTGGCCCGGGGCGTCATCGGGTGTCCATTGCTGAAAGTAGGCCTGCATCTGGGCGTCGTCGGTGATCTCGGGCGGAAATTGCAGGGGCAGTCCGCCGGCGGTGTAGGTACCCAAGTTCAGCAGGGTGGCCTTGTCGATGGCACTGCCCGCGAGCTGCGGCATGTACGCGGAGGGGTGCCCCGCCAGCGATATTCTGCCGAGTTCCTGCGCGTAGCAGGCCAGCGTTGCGGTGAACGTCTTGCTCACCGAACCGATCTCGAAGATGGTGTCCGCCGTCACGGGGGCACCGCTTTGCTTGGCGGCAACTCCATAGTTGAAGTAGCGCTGTTGGCCGTTGACCGTCACCGCTACGGCCATACCGGGTATGTCGTACTGGACCAGCAGCGGTCGAAACGCGCTGTCCACGGCCGCGGACAGCGCATCGGGCGCCCCTACCGCCGGGGTGGCGACCAGCGCGCACAGCGAGGCGATGGCCAGGATTAGCGGTGTGGCCGCCCTGGTGATGATGCCCAACGGAGTCCCTTCGCCGGCCCGAATGCCCTTACCAGGCATGACTGCCCGCTAAGCCGACGACACTACTGGCCAAACCCGGCGGTCAGCACCGGCGCCTCGAGCGGCGCTACCCGGCGCCGACCGGCATGCGATCAGACGATCTGCATGAATTACGCTATTCCCCATAGCTTTTGGCATTTGGTGCGGCACCAGCGGAGCACACCGGGTGCACCCTTTATTGAAAATTACTTAAATAACTGAAATACTTGCGCACGTGGTTTGGGACAGACTTGTGGCGGCACTAGCGGCCAAGAGGTCGTGGCTGATCTCGGTGGGTGTCGTCGCACTGGCCACGGTGTTCATGGTGTTGGTAGGAGGAAACTCCACGGCCGGGCAAGCACCGCAGTCGGTACCCGCCGACGCGGAGTCGGCGAAAGTCGAATCCGAGCTGGGCCGCTTCCCCGGCGGCGACCGGGCCCCACTGATTCTGGTCGTCACCCGCTCGGACGGGACCACGCTGGACGCCGCCGATCGCCGCGCGGCACAACAGGCGGCACAGCGCATGCAGGCCGCGGCACACCCCGGCGCGAACCCGCGACCGGCAGCACCGTTGATCTCGGCCGACACAAAAGCGGCAATCTCGGTGGTGCCCATCAGCGCGAACCTGTCGGGCCTGGCCCTCAACGACGCTGTCAAGGCGTTGCGCGAGGCGGCGCACCAGGGACTGCCGGCGGACCTGGACGCCCATGTCACCGGAGGACCGGCCTTCGGCGCCGACATCGCCAATGCATTCACCAACGCCAACATCACCCTGCTGGCGGTGACGGCATCGGTGGTAGCGCTGCTGCTCATCCTCACCTACCGCTCGCCGGTGCTATGGCTGCTGCCATTGCTGGTGATCGCCTTCGCCGATCGGGTCGCGACCACAGTCGGGACCGCGGTCGCCGCCCTCACCGGGCTGAACTTCGACGGATCCACCTCGGGGATCACCAGTGTGCTGGTCTTCGGCGCCGGGACCAACTACGCGCTGCTGCTGATTTCTCGATACCGGCAGGAACTTCCGGTTCACCGCGATCACCGCGACGCGCTGGCCCGGGCGGTGCGCATGGCCGGACCGGCGATCGCCGCCAGCAATGCCACCGTGGTGCTGGCGCTGCTCACGCTGGTCTTCGCGGCAACCCCCAGCACCCGCAGCCTGGGCGCCCTGGCGGCGTGCGGGCTGGTCGTCGCGGCGGTATCGGTGCTAGTGGTGCTGCCACCGCTGCTGGCGCTGTGTGGGCGAAGACTGTTCTGGCCCTTCATTCCCCGCGCCGAGGACACCACGGCGCTCGATTCCGGCTTTTGGCATGCGGTCGCCCAACGGGTGGCTCGCCGACCCGCTCCGGTCGCCCTGGTCACCGTCGCCCTGTTGATCGGGTTGGCTACCGGGCTACTCGGCACCCGCATCGGGCTGTCTCAGACCGAGCAGTTCCGGGTCAAAGCTGATTCGGTTTCCGGCTACGACATCGTGGCCCAACACTTCCCCGCCGGCCTGGTTAACCCCACACTGGTGGTAGCCCCCTCGGCGCAGGCGACGCAAGTGCGGCAAGCCATTAGCGCAACACCGGGCGTGGTCTCGGTTACCGAGTCGGGCCGCTCCGGCAAGTTCGGGGCCGGACTGACCAAGTGGTCGGTGGTGATCGACGCCCCACCATCCTCCGAACGGGCGTTCACAACGATTGCAGCGCTTCGACATTCGGCCAGCCAAGCGTCCCCCTCCGCGTTGGTCGGCGGGCCGGATGCGCAGGCACTTGACGTACGCGACGCGGCCGAACACGACCGTGCCCTGCTGATTCCGGCCATCCTTGCCGTCATCTTGGTGGTGCTCTACGCGCTGCTGCGCTCCGCGTTGGCTCCGCTGATCCTGCTGGCCGCCACCATTCTCGGCGCGCTGGCCGCGTTGGGACTCGGCGGCTGGGCCAGCATCCACGTATTCGGCTTTCCCGCCCTGGACAACAGCACCCCACTGTTCGCGTTCCTGTTCCTGGCCGCCCTCGGGGTGGACTACACGATATTCCTGGTCACCCGAGCCCGTGAGGAGTCGGCACGAAATGGCGCGCGCGCCGGGATGGTCCGGGCGGTGTCCGCCACCGGCGGGGTCATCACCAGCGCGGGAATCGTTCTGGCCGCCGTCTTCTGCGTGCTCGCTGTGCTGCCCCTGATCGTGCTGACCCAGTTGGGCATCATCGTCGGCCTGGGAATTCTGTTGGACACCTTCGTCGTACGTACCCTGGTAATTCCGGCGCTGTTCACCTTGATCGGCGATCGCATCTGGTGGCCCAGTGATCCCAAAACCACTGCTCACCAACCTGATTTAGCGTATTCGCACGCGGACGGAGGATCAGAATGAACAAATCGACACTGGCCGGCACCGCACTTGCGGTGACCGCGGCGGCCGGCAGCGGAAGCATTGCCAGCCCGCCACGAACCTCAGACTGGTACGCGCGACTGCGCAAACCGTCCTACCAGCCACCTTCGGTCGCCTTCCCCATGGTGTGGACCGCGCTCTACGGCGATATCGCCGCCAGTTCGGCAGTGGCCATCGACCGGTTGAACGCAACTGGCCAGCGCGACAAGGCACGCCGCTACATCGGCGCGTTGAGCATCAACTTGGTACTCAACGCCGGGTGGAGTTGGCTGTTCTTCCGGTTCCACCGGCTGGGAGCGTCAGCGCTCGGTGCCGCGGTCCTGGCGACCAGCAGCGCCGACCTGGTGCGGCGAACCGCCGACGCCGATCGGCGCGCCGGGCTGGCGATGCTCCCCTACGCCGTGTGGTGCGCGTTCGCCACCGTGCTGGCCACCCACGTCTGGCGACTCAACCGCTGAACCACCCAATGACAAGGGCGCTGTTGTGGTTTCGCCGCGATCTGCGGCTTGGCGATCATCCGGCACTGGCCGCTGCCGCCGATAGCGAGGAAGTGCTCGCCTGCTTCGTGGTCGACCCGCGCCTGGAAGCTTCCGCAGGCCTGCGCCGCCTCCAGTTCCTCGGCGACTCACTTCGCCAACTCAACGATGCACTGCAGGGCCGCCTACTGGTGACACGCGGTCGGCCCGAGCAGCGGATTCCGCTGATAGCCAAAGCAATCGACGCATCATCGGTGCACGTTACCGGCGATTTCGCGCCGTTTGGGCGGCGTCGCGACGAACGGGTTGCGGCGGGGCTGGGCCGCGTGCCACTGGTAGCGACGGGCTCGCCGTATCTGGTTTCACCGGGTCGAGTCGTCAAAAACGATGGCAGCCCCTACCAGGTGTTCACACCGTTCTTCCACAAATGGCAGGACGCGCGATGGCGAGCACCGGCTGGCACGGGGCCCGGATCGGCGTGTTGGCTGGATCCGGCGCAGACCGACATCGAGCAGTGCGAGATCCCCGATCCGGGCACTGAGCTTGACCTGGCCGCCGGTGAGGCCGCGGCCATCCGGGAATGGACAGCATTCCGCACCGCCAAGCTGGACCGCTATGAGCATGACCGCGACCGGCCGGACATCGAGGGCACCAGCCGGATGTCGGCGCACCTGAAGTTCGGCACCATCCATCCCCGGACCATGGTCGCGGGCATGGACCTGACCGGCACGGGAGCGCGTAGTTACCTACGTGAGTTGGCGTTCCGGGACTTTTATGGCGCCGTCCTGCACCACTGGCCGGCCAGCGCCTGGCACAACTGGAACAGCAACTTCGACGGCATCGTGACCGACACCGACGCCGACGCCAGACGCCTTTTCGAGTGCTGGAAGGCCGGAGAAACCGGATATCCATTGGTCGATGCGGGGATGCGTCAGTTGCGCGAAACCGGGTTCATGCACAACCGGGTCCGGATGATCGCCGCATCCTTCCTGGTCAAAGACCTGCACCTGCCCTGGCAATGGGGGGCCGCCTGGTTCCTTGACCAACTCACCGACGGTGACCTGGCCAGCAATCAGCACGGCTGGCAGTGGTCGGCGGGATGCGGCACCGACGCCGCGCCGTACTTTCGGATCTTCAATCCGAGCGCACAAGCCGAAAAGTTCGATCCTGCGGGCGATTACATTCGACGTTGGGTCCCCGAACTGCGCGATGTCGACAACGTGCATCGGATTCAGCGGCGCGGCGGCCCATGCCCGTCAACATATCCGGCGCCGATCGTGGATCACGGCACCGAGCGCGCCGAGGCGTTGCGCCGCTATCACGACATCGGCTGACCTGCGGGCGCCGGATCTCTTTGCCAAACAGTAGCGTTTGCTTGGTGTTTGGCTGATTCGCCTTTCCGGAGCTGTTTGACATGTAATTATCAGCCGATTCCCAGTTGTCGACGCCAGGGAGGCGATATGGCTCATTCGATCGTGCGGACGTTTCTGGTCTCAGGCGCCGCGGTGGGCCTGATGGCCAGCGCCGGCGCCTGTTCCTGTTCGATCGGAACCGGATCGCATTCGGTGAGCAAAAGCGATGTGGCCGAGCAGATCAAGGCCAAGATGACCGACGCTTCCGGCAACAAGCCCGAGTCGGTGACCTGCCCGGGAGATCTCCCGGCCAAGGTCGGGGCTCAGCTCAACTGCGAAATGAAGGTCAAAGACTCCACATACAACGTCAACGTCACCGTGACCAGCGTCGACGGCAAAGACGTCAAGTTCGACATGGTGGAGACCGTCGACAAGGACAAGGTCGCACACATCATCAGCAACAAGCTGTATCAGAAGGTGGGCCAACGACCCGACTCGGTGAGCTGCCCCGACAACCTCAAGGGCGTGGTGGGCGCGACACTGCGGTGTCAGCTCATCGACGGCAGCAAGACCTATGGCGTCAATGTGACCGTGACCAGCATCGACGCCGGCGATGTCCGGTTCGACTTCAAGGTCGACGACCACCCCGAGTAGGACCGCGCCAGCCGCAGGCCGCGCGAGACGCCCGATAATCGCGCAGCACGATGACCGCGACGGCAATACTGCAGGAGTGCGCAAACATGTCGTCCTGATTCATGGCGCATGGAGCCGCGGCAGGCAGCTGGCCGACGCCCGGTCCGCTTTCGAACACCACGGCTTCACGGTCCACACTCCGACGTTGCGCCATCACGAATTGCCGTTGCCCGACGGCGCGGCCCGCATTGCCACGCTGAGCCTGCGTGACTACGCCGATGACCTGGTCGAGCTGGTGGCCTCGCTCGACTCCGCGCCCCTGCTGGTCGGACACTCCCTGGGCGGCCTGCTGGTCCAGCTGGTCGCAGCGCGAACCCGCCACATCGGCGTGGTCGCCGCCTGCCCCTCGCCGGTCGGACCCGTTGGTCTGAACCGCACAACGGCGGGCCTTTCGATGCGGCACGCGCTGCGGCCGCGGCCATGGACCAAGCCAGTAGCGCCCCCGTCGTGGCCCCGGTTTCGGACCGGTATTGCCGGAGCCCAGTCGGCCGGCGCGGCCCGCGAAATGTTCGATGATCTGGTCTGCGAATCCGGACGCGTGTTGTTCTTTGAGCTGGCCCTGCCCTGGCTGGACCGCTCCAAGGTCGCGCGCGTCGACTACCCCGCGGTCACGGGTCCGGTTCTGGTGTTAGGCGGCGAGTACGACCGCATCGTGGGGAGCGCGATTGCACGCCAAACGGCCAGCCGGTACCGCAACGGCACCTACGTCGAGATTCCCGGCTCCGACCATCTCGTGTTCTCGGCGCGAGTGCTACCGGCCACCATGGCTCGGATCAGCGAGTGGATCGCACACAATCAGCTGTTCGCCACCGCCTGAGGCGCCAGGCGCACCGCCGGCTAGTGAGCCGCCTTCTTGCGCTCGATGTCGGCCAGCGCCGCGGCCAGCTCCGCGCGCTGAGCCGCCGAGGTCTCCCAGGACAGCTGGCGGTTCTTGACCACCTTGGCCGGTGATCCCACCGCGATCGAATAGTCGGGGATGTCACCACGGACCACCGCATGCGCGCCCAGCACACAACCGCGCCCCACCGACGTGCCACGCAGCACCGTCACTTTGACACCGACCCAGGTGTCAGGCCCGATCCGCACCGGCGACTTGATGATCCCCTGGTCTTTGATCGGGACGTTGATGTCGTCCATCCGGTGATCGAAGTCGCAGACGTAGCACCAATCGGCCATCAACGCCGAGTCCCCCAACTCGATGTCGAGGTAGCAGTTGATGACGTTGTCGCGGCCCAGCACCACCTTGTCGCCGAAGCGCAGCGATCCCTCGTGGGCACGAATGGTGTTCTTGTCCCCGATGTGCACCCAGCGGCCAATCTCGAGCTGCGCCAGCTCAGGTGTCGCATGGATTTCCACGCCCTTCCCGAGGAAGACCATGCCCCGGGTAATGATGTGCGGGTTGGCGAGTTTGAACTTGAGCAGCCGCCAGTACCGCACCAGGTACCACGGCGTGTACGCGCGGTTGGCCAGCACCCATTTCAGCGATGCCAGCGTCAGGAACTTGGCCTGGCGGGGGTCCCGCAACCGCGACCCGTGCCAGCGGCGATGAAGCGGCGCACCCCACATGGTCGTCATGGGCGGAAAGCCTAGCGTGACGCCGATGCACGACGCACAGCGTCCCGAGGCCTGACCACCCCGAGGGACGTCGGGCAATCGCCACGAGTACACCGCCACGCGTTACCCTCACCTGTACTCGATCGCTGCTCATGCAGACGGGCCGGACCCCGTGAGCTACCGCGTAGCGGAAGGATTTGGGAACCCTGCGAAATCATCCGGTGTTTGCCCGACGTCTCCTGACGACCGCTCTCGCGGCTGCACTCACGATCGGGCTGGGCGGCTGCGGCAATACCGATTCGTGGGTGGACGCCGCACCCGCGCTAGGTTGGCCCGCACAGTACGGCGACGCCGCCAACAGCAGCTACACCACCACCGCCGGCTCCAGCAAGCTGGCGCTGAAGTGGACGCGTTCGGTCAAGGGAAGTCTGGCCGCCGGGCCGGCGTTGAGCGGGCGCGGCTACCTCGCGCTCAACTCGCAGACCCCGGCCGGGTGTTCGCTGATGGAGTGGGAGAACAACGATAACGGCCGGCAACGCTGGTGTGTTCGGCTGGTCCAGGGCGGCGGCTTCGCCGGTCCGTTGTTCGACGGATTCGACAACCTCTACGTCGGCCAGCCGGGCGCGATCGTTGCCTTCCCTGTCACCCAGTGGACGCGCTGGCGCCAACCGGTGATCGGCATGCCGTCCACCCCGCGATTTTTGGGCAACGGCCAGCTACTCGTGGCCACCCATCTGGGACAGATGCTGGTGTTCGACGCCCACCGCGGCAAGATCGTGGGCAGTCCGATGGATCTGGTGGAGGGCGTCGATCCGACTGATCCGGCGCGTGGTCTGGCCGACTGCGCTCCGGCACGACAGGGCTGCCCGGTGGCGGCGGCCCCGGCGTTCTCGAAGGTCAACGGCATGGTGGTGGTCGGCGTCTGGCAACCCGGAGCGCCGGCGGCGGGGCTGGTCGGGCTCAAATACCACGCGCAGCAACTGGTTCGGGAGTGGACCAGCGACGCCGTCAAAGACGGCGTGGTTGCCAGTCCGGTGCTATCGGCCGACGGCGAAACCGTGTACGTCAACGGCCGCGACCAACGGCTGTGGGCCCTGCACGCAACGGACGGCAAGGTGAAGTGGTCGGTGCCGTTGGGATTTCTGGCTCAGACACCGCCGACGGTCACCCCGGAGGGCCTGATCGTTTCCGGCGGCGGCCCCGACACCCGGCTGGCGGCGTTTCGCGACGCGGGCGACCATGCCGACCAGGCCTGGCGCCGCGATGACGTCACGCCCCTATCGACGTCCAGCCTGGCGGCCGGAAACGTCGGCTACACGATCGTCGCGGGTCCGCCCCACGAAGGCGGACCCGGTATGTCGTTGCTGGTGTTCAACCCGGCGGACGGCCACACGATCAACAGCTATTCGCTGCCCGCGGCGACCGGATATCCGGTCGGGGTGTCGATCGCCGTCGACGGCCGCGTGGTAACTGCGACCAGCGACGGCCAGGTATACAGCTTCGCGCCGGCCTAGCGGCCATACTTGTTGGGTGTCTACCGACGATCTCGCCCCGGTGCACACCGGCGGCGCCGGCAGCCGTCGCGCCAAGGCCCATCGAGCGGTAAATGTCACCCTCACCATCGCCCTGCTGGTCCTGCACGCCTTCTTATTCGTGGTGACGATGTTGGTGTTGGGCCTGCTCGTCATGGGTACCGACCCGTGCGGCTACCAGACCTGCGGTGATCCCTCCTGGGTCGACAAAGCGATCGGGCTGGGTTTTTGGGGCGGCATCGTGATATTTCTCGCCGATCTCATCATCAGCGTGTACCGGCTCGCACGGCACAACGTGGCCTTCGTGGTGCCGATCATCGGGTGTGTGGCCCAGCTGACGCTGGGCATCGGCGCCGCGGCGATGGAATCGCTGGCCGGCCCCGTGTGAACCTCAGATCGCCAGGGGCGGGATGGCATTGCGCGGCACCTGGGCCTGGGTAGCGCCGGCAAACGACGGCAGCAGCTCACCCTGAGCAAAATAGAAGATCACGTCGGTGTCGGTGATGGCGAAGTTCTGGTAGTGCGTCGGGTCCAGACCATTGGAGGGCAGGATCGCCACACCGAGCCCGGTCTGGTGCGCCAGCTCGCGCTGGACGATCGGGTAGATGGCGTCCAGCGGGGTGGTCCCCGGCGCGAACAAGGTGTCGAAGGTGATCGGCTGCTTGGTCCCGAGGTTGTAGTTGAAAGCCTTGTACCAGGTGAAGGGGTGTGCGCCACCGAGATCCTGGAAGAACTTCAGCACCACGCTGCGGGTGTTGTGCGGCGGCTGGCCGGCGGCGTGTTGTTCGGTGGTGGCGTCCATCTGATAGGGCTGATCACGTCGCCCGGACCCGGTCGCCACGCTGACGAACCCGTCCCGGTTCTGGGTGATGTAGTCGGTCAGCGCCTGCTGATCCGGGTAGTCCTGGGGAAACGTGATGTCCAACGTGTACGTGGATCCCGTCGCGTGGATGTGGCACATCTGAGCGCCTTCGACGTTGCCGCCGAGGCTGGCACAGGACGGCGGCTCGGCGGCAGCCGGCCAAGCCAATAGGACCGCACTGACAAGCATTGCGGCCGCAATCATTAAGCGCATCGTTGATTTTTCCTCGCAGACCAAAACGGGCGGTGGCGTTGCAAAGGGGTGACCGCCGCCAGCGTACCCGGACGCTACCGCGACGGACAGCAAACGTATGCCGTCACGTGGCTGGCGCTTCCCGTACCGATGCGCGTGATCACCACCGACAGCGCGCGGCCGCCACGCGGCCGTAGCCGCCGGCGCAGGGCGTCAGGATCGACCTGTACGCCCCGGACCAGAATCTCCAGCGCTCCGCAGTCCAGCGCGTTCAGGGCCTGACGCAGCCGCCGCTCGTCGAACGGTAGCGCCTCGAGCACCTCGAAGCCCCGTATCCCTTCTGGCAGGGTGTCGCCGGACAGATATGCGATATTGGGATCGAGCTGCCACAGCCGGTGCCTGGCGCCGTAGTGGCGCACCAGGCCGGCCCGGACCACCGCTCCGTCGGGATCGATGATCCAGCGCCCGGCGGGACGCACGTCGCAGTCGTCGGGCTCGGAATCGGTGATCTGTTCGCCGCTGTCGAGGATGCTGGCCCGACGGCGCACCCCAGCTGCGGCCAGGCCCCGCGACCACAGGCACGCCTCGCGAACCGAGCCCTGGTAGGAGGTCACCTCGATTTCGCCGTCGAAACCCAGGCGACTCACCTGATCGAAATCGATCCCGGGCGCGCACTTCACCACCAGCGGCCGATCGCGGTAGACGTCGAGAACGGGCCCCAGCCCGGGCTGATAATCGGCCGGACTGAAGCGCCGGCGCCCCTTGCTGCGACGCGCCGGATCGACCAGGACGACCGTGTCCCGGGTCACCGGCCGCAGCGCGTCGGCACGGCACAACCCGACCGCGCCCCCCAGGTTGTGGCGCGCCATCGCCAGCCGTACCGGGTCGATGTCGCTGCCGATCACCGTCGCCGCCGATCGGCACAGCGCGGCCAGCTCAGTGCCGATGGAGCAGGTCGCGTCGTGCACCGTCAGATCGGCCAATCGCCTGGCCCGGTGCAGGGCCACCGCCGCCACCGTGGCCTGCTGCAAGGCGGTGTCGGTGAACAGCCAGTCCGACACCGGCGTACTCGGGCACAGCCCACCCAGTTTTGCCACGGCCCGGCGTCGTAGCAGGGTCGTCTCGATCAGCATGGGGGTGCGCTCGCCGAAGCGGGCGCGCGCCGCGGTGATGTCGGCGATTCGGGTCGCGTCCCGCAGTTCCAGATCGGCGACCGCGCGAAGGGCGGCGGTACCTGCGTCGGAGCGCAGGTAGGCGACGTCGTCGACGCCGAAAACGACGCCGGTGCCCGCAGGGCTCAGGAGGGCTTAACCCCGGTGACCATCACGTTGTAGAACCAGCCTTTGGGCGCCACATGCCGCCAGACGTTGGCGTCCATCCAGCTCAGTGCCTTCCAGCCGTTGAAGGCGAACCTCGCCCAGTTCCAGCCCAGTCGCCCGGGCGGCACCGAGGATTCGAACGTGCGCACCGGCCAGCCGAACATGGCGGCACTGAACTCTTCACTGGCCGTCTCGACGCGGATCGCCCCGGCGTTTTTCGCCATCCGTTCCAGGTCCTCGGGGGCGAAGGTATGCAGGTCGACGATGGCCTCCAGGGCCGCGGCCCGCGAGGATTCGTCGAGCTCTTCCTGCGGCCGCCGCCAGCCGCCCAGGCCGGGCAGTTTGGTGACGTTGGTGGCGATTCGCCAGGTCAGGGTGGACAGCGTGCGGGCGTACTCGTTGCCCACCGTGGTGGGCTCCCCCGCGAACACGAACCGGCCGCCCGGTTTCAACACACGCATCACTTCACGCAGCGACAACTCGACATCGGGGATGTGGTGTAGCACGGCGTGCCCGACCACCAGGTCGAACGTGTCGTCGTCGTAGGGGATGCCCTCGGCGTCGGCCACTCGGCCATCGATGTCGAGCCCCAGTGACTGCCCGTTGCGGGTGGCGACCTTGACCATGCCCGGGGATAGGTCGGTCACCGAGCCGCGCCGGGCGACCCCCGCCTGGATCAGGTTGAGCAGAAAAAACCCGGTACCACAGCCAAGCTCCAACGCCCGCTCATACGGCAGATCGGCGTGGACTTGGGCGGGCACGATGGCGTCGAAGCGGCCCCGGGCGTACTCGACGCAACGCTGGTCATACGAGATCGACCACTTCTCGTCGTAGTTCTCGGCTTCCCAATCGTGGTAGAGCACCTGGGCGAGCTTGCTGTCGTGCCGGGCGGCCTCCACCTCTTCGGCAGTGGCGTGCGGGTTGGGCGCCGCGTCGGCAGGTATCTCCGAGCTCCTCGTCATGCAGGGCAGCCTAACGACCGTCTTGGTCGCCCGTGTTACCACCGCCCGGCCCACGGCCGTCAGGACCGCGCTGACCAGCGGCAAACAGCTCGACATAACGGCGCCGTTCCGCGGCGGCCCGCTCGGTGGCTTCCAGTTCGAAGACGTCGTTGATGACCGCCTTGGCGGCGGCCAAGGCGCGCGGCGGGCATTCCAGATAGCGGCGGGCCCACGCGACGGCGGAGTCGTAGACGTCGTCGGGGGCCACCATGTCGTCGATCAGGCCCAACGCGAGGGCCTCCTCGGCGTCGAAGAATCGCCCGCTGAAAACCAGCTCCTTGGCTCTGCTGGACCCGACCACGCGGGTCAGGCGCCCCATGCCGCCGCCGCCGGGAATCAGGCCGGCGAGGATCTCGGTCGCGCCGAACTTCACGTTGTCACCGCTGACCCGCCAGTCGGCCGCCAGCGCCAGGGTCAGCCCCGCGCCCAACGCGTATCCGGTGACGGCCGCCACGGTTGGTTTCGGAATCGCCGCCACCGCATCGATGGCCTCCAGCCGGACCCGGGCGGCGGTGTCGGCCTCCGGGGCGTTGAGGGTCCGCAGTTCGGGCATGTCGTCGCCGGCGGAGAAAATCTCGTGGCCGCCGAAGAGCACAACTGCGCCGATGTCGTCGCGGCGTCCCAGCTCGTCGGCGGCCGCGACGATCTCCCGGTAGACCTGGCGGGTCATCGCATTGGTGGGTGGCCTGGACACCACCAAGGTGGCCAGTCCCTGGTCAGCCACGACGCTGACGAACTCGTTCATAACGGCCAAACGGTCGATCCGCCGGAGATCCGCGCCTGGTTGTAGCGATCGGAGTCGAAAAACTCGATCTCCCAGTTGTCGCCCTTGAGCGCGAGGTTGGGTTGCACCGGCACGATCTTGCGTTCCACGGCGAGCACATCGGCGACGGTATGGCCGGCCAGCGCGTCCAGCTGAGTCCAGGTCGGCGGCAAGAGGAAGTTTCGGCCCGCGGCGAAGTCGGCGATGGCATCACGGGGCAGCATCCACTCCGCCCGATCGGATTCGGTGTTCTCGCCGTCGGCGCGCTGCCCCTCCGGCAGTGCTCCGACGAAGAAAAAGGTGTCGTAGCGACGGGTCCGTTCCGCCTCCGGGGTAATCCAGTTCGCCCAGGGCCGCAGCAGATCGGCGCGCAGCACCAGGTTTTCGCGGCGCAGGAAGTCCGCGAAGGACAGCGTGTGGTCGGCCAGCGCCGCGCGGGACTCGCTGTATATCGAGGCGTCACCGACGATGCCGTCGGGGTCGTCGGCCGGTCCGGCGAACAACACCCCGGATTCCTCGAACGTCTCGCGCGCCGCGGCGCAGACCAGCGCCTCAGCCAGATCGGGTTGGATGCCGAAGCGCTGGGCCCACCACAACGGCGGCGGGCCGGCCCAGGCCCCCAGCCCGCCCAGGTCGGCGTTGCGGTCCCGGTCGTCGACGCCGCCGCCGGGAAACACCATCACCCCGGCAGCGAAATCCATCGCCGCGTGCCGTCGCATCAGGAATACCGAGAGTCCGGTGTCGAGCCCGGTGTCGCGGACCAGCATCACGGTTGCTGCGGGCCTGGCCTGCAATGGAACGGGGTCTGGCGGGGAATTCATTGCTGCCTCCGGTGGGCTGCGCGGGCGCGGATCCGGCGGGCGAAATATCGCCCGTCGACGAAATCGACGGCAATCTGTTGGCCAAATGCGGCCGACAGGTTTTCGGCGGTGAGCACGTCGGACAATAGGCCCGATGCCACGACGTGGCCCTCCGCCAGCAGCAGGCAGTGGCTGAAGCCGGGAGGAACCTCTTCGACATGGTGGGTGACCAGCACCAGGGCGGGCGCATCCGGGTCGGCGGCCAGATCGGCCAGCCGCGCCACCAATTCCTCGCGGCCGCCCAAGTCGAGGCCGGCCGCGGGCTCGTCGAGCAGCAACAGTTCGGGGTCGGTCATCAACGCACGGGCGATCAGGACCCGCTTGCGCTCCCCCTCGGACAGGGTTCCGTAGGTGCGGTCGGCCA
The DNA here is from genome assembly GCF_003391395.1 of Mycobacterium marinum. Classification (NCBI taxonomy): domain Bacteria; kingdom Bacillati; phylum Actinomycetota; class Actinomycetes; order Mycobacteriales; family Mycobacteriaceae; genus Mycobacterium; species Mycobacterium marinum. Next base: position 1,870,740 of record NZ_CP024190.1, on the reverse strand, counting down.
GATGCTCGGCGCCCAGGCTCTCCAGCATGTCGACGGCCCGGCGGTAGTCGACGTCCTCGTAGCGCTCCCGCCACCTGCCCAACACCGCGTAGCCGGCCGATACGACGAGGTCTCGCACCACTTCGTCGGTGGGTATGCGCTGCGCCAGGGCCGAGGAACTCAGCCCGATGCGCGCGCGCAGCTCCGACACGTCGACCCGGCCCAGCCGTTCGCCCAGGACGAAGGCAACCCCCGAGGACGGGTGCTCGGAGGCGGCGGCCATCCGAAGCAAGGAGGTCTTGCCGGCGCCGTTGGGGCCCAGGATCACCCAACGCTCGTCGAGTTCGACGGCCCAGTCCAGCGGACCGACCAAGGTGCGTCCGCCGCGACGCAGCGAAACGTCTCTGAAGTCGATCAACAGGTCGGGATCGGCTGTATCAGGCCCAGCTTCAGACACTCGACCATCGTGCCGTACCGCGCCACCGCAACCGTTGCCGGGTCGTCTCGCCCCGCCCGGGTTCGCCGGGCCGGGCCCCGCGAGGGGCCTACACCGCACTAGAGGTCATTGCCGGCATAGGACAAATTGAAGCTCTTATTCGCCAACGGAAAGTCCGGGACGATGGTGTCGGCCATGGCGACCGGCAACGCGGGCCAGTTGAACCACGAGGGATCGACGATCTTGCATCGGGTGATGCGGCCCGCGCCGTCGACTTCGACCCGATGCAGCACCGCGCCGCGCCAGCCTTCGACGATCCCCACGCCCGATGTCACCGCCGACCGCGCGCCGTTGGCCGCCGGCGGCGGCGCGAACCGGGTTCGACCGTGGTGGTTCTCGACCAGGTGGCAGGCCAACGCGACCGATGCGGCGAACTCGTCGCGCCGAATCGTGTAGCGAGCCAGGACGTCACCTCCGCGGGCCGCAACCGCGGTGACCGGCAGCTCGGCCGTCGGGTGATCCAGCCGGGCATCGGTAGCGATGCCGCTGGCGCGCGCAACGTAGCCGAGGCACCCGAGCGCGCGCGCATCCTCGCTGTGCAGCACCGCGGTCTCGGCGAACCGGTCGTAGACGACCGAATTTCGCAGCGTCAGCTCGCTGATCTCGGCAACCTCTGCGGCCACCGCGTGCAGCTCCGCCGGATCCGGAAGCTCCTGCAGCACAACGCCTCCAGGGGCCATCGCGGCCCTCAGCAGGCGATGTCCGGTGACCCGCCGGTTGATCCGCAACACCCGCTCGCGGATGCCCTGCGCATGGGCGTTGGCCAGGGCAAAACCCACATCGTTGGCCAGCGCACCCAGATCGGTCACGTGGTTGTAAAGCCGCTCCAATTCCACCAGCAGGGCGCGCAGCCGGTGCACCGGTTCGGGCACATCCAATCCCAGCGCGTCCTCGACGGCCAGGCAGTGCGCCAGCGAATGCGCCGCCGAACTGTCTCCGCTGATTCGTTCGGCGAGTTCCACAGCCTCCCTGGCGCCCAGCGCATTTCGCCCCTCGAAGAGCTTCTCGACGCCCCGGTGTACGAACCATAGTCGCGCCTTGAGCCGCAGTATCGATTCACCGATCACCGAGAACCGGAAGTGCCCGGGCTCGATCAGGCCGGCATGGACCGGCCCGACCGGGATCTCGTAGACCCCCGGGCCCTCAACGGTCACGAATGGAAAGCGTCCCACCGCATCGAAGGGCGGCGGGTCACCGGCGTCGCGGCGCATCGGATGCCAATCCTGCGGCCAATGCGCGTGGCGCACCAGCCGTCGTGGCTGCGGATGCCCCACTGGCGAAATCCCGTACAGGTCCATCATTTCCCGCTCGAAGCGGCCCGCCGGGATGGACAACCCCGCCAGCGACGGCACCGACGGATTCGCCGCGCCGGTGCGCAGCGTCAGCTCGACTCGCCGATCCGGCTGTCCCGCCACCAGCAGGTAGACCACCCGCAGTGCGTCGCCATCGTCGTGCGCCGCGACCAACGCAAGCCGGTAGCCCTCGGCCAGTAGTTCCGCCACCGATTCGGCGAGTTCGGCATCCGAAACCGTGCGGCTGACCGTCTTGTGTGCCATCAGTTCGCTCCGAACTGACCCGCGGCCGCATCGAAAAGCCCGCCCAGCGGTCCCGCGGTGACCCCCAACGCGATGCAGGCCACGACGCCGGTCACCAGGGCCGCCGCCACCGTCGCGGGCACCGCGATCCGCGGAGCACCCTCGCTGGCGGCGCCGAGCAGCATCCGCCGCGAATTCGCCACCAGCGCAGCGAAAGCCACCACCATCAACAGCAACGTCACACCGAGCACCCAGGCCAGCCCGGAGTTGGCCAGCGACCGGGCGATCGACACCTCGCTGGCAAACATTGCGAACGGCGGCAACCCGAGCAGCACAACGACACCGACGGCAAACGAGACGCCGACCACCCGCGACCGCGACAACACCGCGGTGATGTCGGCGATGCTCGCCGAGTCATGCGCGGACTGCAGCTGCCCACCGGCCAGGAACAACACCGTCTTGCCGATGCCGTGCGCAAGCACATGCAACAGCAGGGCCGCGATCGCCAGCTTGGTTCCCGCCGCGGCCGCAATCGCGATCAGGCCCATGTTCTCCATCGAGGAGTAGGCCAGCATCCGCTTGAGATCGGTGACCACGGTGAGCAGGAAGGCCGCGATGAGCACCGTTGTGAGCCCAACCGTCAATAGCCCGGCGCGCAGGTAACCCGGCCCCACCGCGGCATCAATGACCGGCCGTAGGCGGATCAGCACCGAGAAGGCCACCGAGAGCAACACCCCGCTCATCAATGCCGAGACCGGTGCCGGGGCCTGGCTGTGCGCGTCGGCCAGCCAACCGTGAAAGGGCACCAGGCCGACTTTGGCGCCGTACCCGATCAGCAGCAGACCACCGGCGAGCCGCGTGACGGCCGGGTTGAGGTGTGCCGCACAGGCCGTCAGGACATCGAGGTTGAGCGCGTTGGCACCGTCGGCGCCGGCGTGTTGCGCCGCGAAGTACAACAGCACCGTGCCCAGAAATGCCACTGCGATGCCGACCGAGCAGATCACCACGTACTTCCAGGTGGCTTCCAGCGCGGTGCGCGTCCTACGGTGTCCGACCAGAAACGCGGTGACAACCGTGGTAGCTTCCACCGCGACCCAGATCAACCCGATGTTGTTGGCGGACACCGCGATCGCCATTGCCGCCAAGAACGCCGGCATCAGCGCCCCGTACAGCCGGGCATCGCGGCGATCGGTGTGGCCGTGTTCGAGTTCGGCATCGATGTAGCCGATGCTCGCCCAGGTCGCCAAGGTGCCGACGGCCCCGATGACGATCAGCATGATCACCGACAACGCGTCGACGCGCAGCAAGCCGCCCAGCACCAGGTGTGGTTGCGGCGTTGTCTGAAGACCAAGCGCAATGCCCGATCCGAGCACAGCGACCGCCGACAGCACGGTGAGCACCGCGGTTGCGCGTCGCCAGCCACCTGCCAGTGCGAGGGCTGCCGCCACCAGTGGCGCCACGATCGGCACCAGAATCAAAGCAGTCATCAGTCTCGCAGTTCCTGTAGCCGGTCCAGGTCGGTGCCGCCGAACGTCCGCCGCAGTCGTCCGGTGAGCACACCCAGCACGATCAGCGCGAAAAGCACGTCCAGCGAAGCACCCATTTCGACAATCAGCGGCACCCCAGCCGTCAGCAGAAACGCCGTGGCCGCGATCCCGTTGTCCAACATGAGAAATCCCGCGGCCTGCGAGATGGCGTGGCGCCGGGTCACCATCACGAACAGCGCGATCAGCACCACCGCCAGACCTCCCGGTACGGCGCTGACCGCCGCGCTGGAGTCCAGGTCCACGATGGGGCGGGTGACCGCCAACGCGACCACCGTCAGCACCGCCGCAATCAGTAGTGACGCGGTGGTGTTGACCAGCGGGGTCGCCTCCCGTTGCTCATGTTTCTCGGCTCCCAGCGCACAGGCCAGCAGCCACGGCAGGACCACTGCGCGCAGCGCGAACAGGGCCAGACCGATGCCAACGAGCTCCCAGTCATGGGAGTGCACACCAAGAATCATCGGGATCGCGGCCAGCGCAAGACCCTGCGCCGCCAGCAGCCACACGATCGAGCGCAGGTCGCGCCGCCACACGATCAGCACCGCGGTCAGGACCAGCCCTCCTGGGGCGAGGTCAAGCACACCGGCGTAGTTGAGATCGGTCATCGCATCACACCTGGGCCGTAAAGAAATTGGCTGACGTGACCGCCAGCAGCGCCAGCAGGAACGAGCCCGCCAGCAATTCGGGCACCCGGAACAATCGCAGCTTGGCGATGAACACCTCCACGGTAGCCAGCACACCGGCGGCAATCGCGACCTTGATACTGATCGCCGCGATGCCGACCGCAATCCCGATCAGGCTGGGGTCCGCACCCGCGATCCCCCACGGCACAAAGAGATTCGCCAGCAGTGCCAGTAGCACGGTGAGCCGCATGCCGCTGGCCCACTCGATGACGCCCAGCCGTGGTCCCGCGTATTCCAGCACCATCGCCTCGTGCACCATGGTCAGCTCCAGGTGGGTGGCGGGGTTGTCGACCGGGAGCCGGCCGGTCTCCGCGATGACGACGATCACCAAGGCTACGAAGGCCAGTATTCCGGCCAGCGACACCACTTCGGCCGGGTTCTCGAGGCTAAAGGCGACGATGGCGCCAAGATTGGCCGATTTCGCGGGAATGGACAGCGCGAAGACCGCTAACAGGATGGTGGGTTCAACCAAGGCGGCGATGGTGATCTCACGGCTGGCGCCCATGCCGCCGAAGGAAGTCCCGGTGTCGATTCCGGCCAGGGTCAACGCGACGGTACCCAAGAACAGCAGGCCCACCACCACAAACAAGTCGCCCACCGGGTCCAGCGGTGAGCCGGTGGCGACCAGCGGTGCGATCGCCGCGATCAGCAGGGTGGTTGCCGCCACCACCGCCGGTGCCACGGCAAACACCGCCGTGGTCCCCTCCGGGGTGACCTGCTGCTTGCGCAACTGCTTGCGCAGATCGCGCCAGGGCTGCAGAATTCCCGCGCCGCAGCGCCCTTCGGATCGCGCCCGGATCTGTCGCATCAGCCCGATCACCAACGGGGCACCGAGAATGACGGCGCCGATCTGCGCCGCCCCGGCCATCGCCGACATCAGGTTCATCGCGCCACCACCAGCACGATGAGCACGCCCAGGGCGCCGTAGCCCAGGTAGAGGTGCACGCTTCCGTTGTGCGCGCGACGGATCACCTGCGCGCACCACGCCAGTGCCCGCAACACCGGGGCGTAGACGCGGTCTTCGATGGCATCGCTGAGATGGGCGCGATAGGCGATCTGCTCGACGTGATAGCGGGTTGCTTCCAGGTGAGTCACCTCGATGCCGGTATCGGGCCGCAGCACGTCGTCGAAGACGCGTTGCAGCGGTTGCGCAAAGGAGGTCGGCGTGCATTCCATCCGGGCGGTGAGTTCGTCTGCGCCGCATGCCCATAGCGGCGAGGTCACCGGCTCCGGGCGGTGACGCGACCCCCAGCGAGCCAGCACCAGCACCACCAGCAGGGCCGCCACCAGGGCCGCGGCCAGCAGTGCCGGTGAGATCGAGCCGTCCATCCCCGGTAGTCGCAACACCGTGCCCAGGTCGGTCAGATCGGCATTCCTGGATGCGGGCAGGGTGTCCAGCACCGATTGCAGCGGTCCCGTGACGACCGCCGGCGCGATCGCGATGACCACACACCCGAGGGCGGCGACCGCCATGCCCACGAGCATGGTGGCCGGGGCTTCCCGCGCCCGCTCGGCCGACCCCGAGCGGGGTCGCGCCAGAAACCCGGTACCGAATGCCTTCACCATGGCGGCCACCCCCAGCCCCGTCGTCAGTGCGACGGCACCGACTCCCAGTGGGGTGGCCAAGCCCACGATGGTGTTGTGTTCGGGCCGGGCGTGAATCAGCGACTGCACCAGCAGCCATTCGCTGACGAAGCCGGCGCCGAGCGGCAATCCGGAAGCGCCGAGTGCGGCGATACCGAAGAATGTGGTGGTGCAGCGCATCCGATGCGCAAGGCCGCCCAGCATGTCCAGGTCGCGCTGTTGCGTCGCCACCAGAACCGAACCGGCGGCCAAGAATCCGAGACTCTTGAACGCCGCATGGGCGATCAGGTGTAGCAGGGCCGCGGTCATCGCGATGACGGCCGCCGGGCCGGCACCGGCCGCCGACAACAGCGTGGCCGCCCCCAGCCCGAGGGTCACCAGGCCCATGTTTTCAATCGTCGAATACCCGAGCAGACGCTTGAGATCGGTGGCCACCGACGCCTGCAGCACCCCGTACATGGCCGAAAAAGCGCCGATCACAAGCAGTGTCACGCCCCACCACTTGGGCCCCGGCCCGAGCAACTGCAGATCAATCCGCACCAGACCATAGATGCCGAGGTTGACCATGGCGGCACTCATCAACGCCGACACCGGACTGGGCGACTCCGGGTGTGCCCGCGGCAACCATGCATGCAACGGCAGCAAGCCCGCCTTCGATCCGAATCCGAGCAATGTCGCAACGAAAACGAAGGTGCGTACCCCCTCCGACGGCACCGCCATGTCGGCGAAGCGATCGGTACCGGCCGCGGCGGCCAGCACCATCAGTCCGAGCAGCAGTGTCGCGAAGCCCAGCTGGGTCATCACCGCGTAGTAGCCCGCCGCCGAACGAACCTGAGCGCGGCGATGATCCGTCGCAACCAGCACCAGCGAGGAAATCGCCATCAGCTCCCACGCCAGCAGGAACGTGCTCACCGATCCGGCCGCGGGCACCAGCAGCATCGCGGTGACAAACACCGGCAGCATGGTCAGCGCGACCGCACCGAGGTGCTCACGGCGCGCATACCCGATGCTGTAAATGCCGGCGACCACGGCCACCGCACCCGTGAGGGCAATGAAGAACCCACCGAGGCGCCCAATATCGAAATCGACGCCGATCAGCGGCACCAGCCAGGCAATGTGAACCTGCCGCACCACGCCGAAGACCGCGGTGAGCCCCAGGGCGGTACCGCACGCGCCGATGCCCGCCGTGGTCGCGCCGCTCAGCACCGCCCCGAAACCGTTGCCCGACAGCGCAACCTGATGCTCGGGCGGTGCGTCCGACAGTGTCGCCGTCACCGGCCGGTCACCGATCGCAGCGCGGCAACCACCTGGTCGGGCGTGGGTGGACAGCCCGGGACTTCGACATCGACGGGGACGACCTCGCTGACCGCACCCACCACCCCATAGGCGTCGGCAAACACCCCACGGTTGAGGGCGCAGTCGCCGCACGCGATCACCACCCGCGGTTGGGGTGTGGCCGCCAAGGTGTTCTTCAAAGGTTGCGCCATGTTCCTGGTCACCACCCCGGTGACCAGCAGCGCATCCGCGTGCCGCGGCGAGGCCACCAGCCGGGCCCCAAACCGCTCGGCGTCATAGACCGGCCCGAACGCTCCGGAGATCTCCACCTCGCAGCCATTGCAGGACCCGGCATCGACGTGGCGCACCTGAAGGGACCCCCGCAACCCGGCCGGCGCCGCCACCGCCGGGGTGGATTCGTCCCCCAGCTTCTCGGCCACCCGGCCCAGTCGCATGATTCTGGCGATCCAACCCATTGCCCGCCGCCCCGCTAGTTGTCCGCGCCCGGAACGCCGGCCCGCAGATCCTCGAGCATGGCGACCTGACCGCTGAGCATCCCGGTCAACACCCGGCGCGCCACGGCCATCAGTTCGGCGATCAATGGCGAAGTGATCGAGTAGATGACCGTGTTGCCATCCTTGGTCGCGCTCACCACTCCAGCCCGGCGCAGGACGCCGAGCTGCTGAGACAGATTGGACGACTCCAGGCCCACCTCGGGCAACAGCTCGGCTACCGTGTGATCCCGCTCGGAGAGCAGTTCGAGAATCCTGACCCGGGCCGGATGCCCCAGCGTCTTGAAGAACTCGGCCTTGAGCTTGTAGAGCGGCTCCGTCACCCGACCTCGCTTAGAATTCCACAATTTCAGTTTCTGTGAATTTATCAATTGAAAACTTTATCAGGTGTTCGACAGACTCGCGCGCTACCCGCTCCCCCACCCGCGAGCAGACGCAGACTCGCACAAAATCGGTGATTTTGCTGCGAGTCTGCGTCTGCTCAGCGCGATTGCGCGCGGCGGTTTAGTCCTCGGGGATCTCGACGCGGCGCATCACACCGTCGACGTTGTCGGCGGCTTCAATCTCGCCGCGAGTCACCCCCAGCAGAAACAGCACGGTATCCAGGTATGGATGGCTCAACGACGCGTCGGCCACGGCGCGCAAGGCCGGCTTGGCGTTGAACGCGACACCCAGGCCGGCGGCGGCCAGCATGTCGATGTCATTGGCTCCGTCGCCCACCGCGACGGTTTGCTCCATCGGAACGCCGAAGCGCCCGGCGAATTCTCGCAACGCCGCGGCCTTGCCCGGCCGATCGACGATGGAGCCGACGACCCGGCCGGTCAGTGTGCCGTCGATGATCTCCAGCTCGTTGGCGGCGACGAAGTCCAGGTTCAGCTCTTGCGCCAGTGGCTCGATGATCCGGCGGAACCCACCGGAGACCACGCCGCAGCGAAAACCCAACCGCTGCAAGGTGCGCAGCGTGGTGCGCGCGCCGGGCATCAGTTGCAGTTGTGCGGCGACATCGTCGATGACCGTGGCCGGCAAGCCCTCCAGGGTGGCCACCCGCTGTTGCAGCGACTGCGCGAAGTCCAGTTCCCCGCGCATGGCGGCCTCGGTGATCGCCGCCACGGTGCCCTCGGCGCCGGCCCGGGCCGCGAGCATCTCGATGACCTCACCCTGAACCAGTGTCGAATCGACATCGAACACGATCAGTCGCTTGGTCCGCCAGGCCAGCCCGTAGTCTTCGACGGCGACATCGACCCGCTCGTCGACGGCGACCTTGGTCAGGGCCGTCTGCAAGGGTCGATAGGTGCCGGGCGGCACCGAGACCCGCAGCTCCAGGCCGGTGACCGGATAGTCGGAGATGCCGCGGATGAAGTCGATGTTGACGCCCAGCGCCGCCACCTCTTTGGCCACCGCACCGAATGCCCCGGCGGTCACCGGGCGGCCCAGCACGAAGATGGTGTGCGTCGACGGTTCCCGGATGACCGGTAGGTCGTCGCTGCGCTCCACCGTTACGTCCAGGCCCACCTCATGGATGGCGGCTTCGACGTCCTCGCGCAGCGCGGCGCCGTCGGCGACTTCCGGTGCGCAGGACACCAGCACTCCCAGCGTGAGCCGGCGCCGGATGACGACCTGTTCGACGTTGAGGAGCTCCACGCCATGCTTGGAGAGCACCTCGAAGAGCGCGGAGGTCACACCCGGCTGGTCGATGCCGGTGACAGTGATCAACACCGACACTTTGGCGGGCACGCTCACTCGCGATTACCACCCAGCCACGCCGAGCACCGGCCCAGGCGGTGCGTTTCCATCAGCTCGACGTTGCCTTGGCCAACTCGTCGTGGTGACGACCCACGTGGGCCTCGGCCCGAAGACGCTCCACCATGTGCGGGTAGTGCAACTCGAACGCCGGGCGCTCCGAACGGATGCGGGGCAGCTCGGTGAAGTTGTGCCGCGGCGGCGGGCAGCTGGTCGCCCATTCCAGCGAGTTGCCGTAGCCCCACGGGTCGTCGACGGTCACCACCTCGCCGTAGCGCCAGCTCTTGAACACGTTCCACACGAACGGGATCATCGCCACGCCCAGGATGAACGCCCCGATGGTCGAGACGATGTTCAGGCTCTGGAAGCCGTCGGTGGGCAGGTAGTCGGCGTACCGGCGAGGCATGCCCTCGTCGCCGAGCCAGTGCTGCACCAGGAACGTGGTATGGAACCCGATGAACGTCAACCAGAAGTGCAGCTTGCCCAGCCGCTCGTCCAGCAGCCGACCGGTCATCTTGGGGAACCAGAAGTAGATCCCGGCGAAGGTGGAGAACACGATGGTGCCGAACAGCACGTAGTGGAAGTGCGCGACCACGAAGTAGCTGTCGGTCACGTGGAAGTCCAGCGGCGGGCTGGCCAGCAGCACCCCACTCAGACCGCCCAGCAGGAACGTGACGGCAAAGCCCACCGAGAACAGCATCGGCGTCTCAAAGGTCAACTGCCCCTTCCACATGGTGCCGACCCAGTTGAAGAACTTGATCCCGGTCGGTACCGCGATGAGGAAGGTCATGAAGGAGAAGAACGGCAGCAGCACCGCACCGGTGGCGAACATGTGGTGCGCCCACACGGCAACGGACAGGGCCGCGATCGACAAGGTCGCGTAGACCAGCGTGGTGTAGCCGAAGATCGGCTTGCGCGAGAACACCGGGAAGATCTCGGAGACCACCCCGAAGAACGGCAGCGCGAGAATGTACACCTCGGGGTGACCGAAGAACCAGAAGAGGTGTTGCCACAACAGCACCCCGCCATTGGCCGGGTCGTAGATGTGGGCGCCCAGGTGGCGATCGGCAGCCAGCCCGAACAGCGCCGCGGTCAGCAACGGGAACGCGATCAGCACCAGGATCGACGTGACCAGGATGTTCCAGGTGAAGATCGGCATCCGGAACATCGTCATACCGGGCGCACGCATGCACACGACGGTCGTGATCATGTTGACCGCGCCCAGGATGGTGCCCAGACCACCGACCGCGATGCCCATGATCCACAGGTCACCGCCGACGCCGGGTGAGTGGATGGCGTCGGTCAACGGGGTGTAGGCGGTCCAGCCGAAGTCGGCGGCGCCACCGGGCGTGATGAAGCCGGCCATACCCAGCGTGGCGCCGAACAGGAACAGCCAGAACGAAAAGGCGTTCAGCCGCGGGAACGCGACGTCGGGCGCCCCGATCTGCAGCGGAAGCACCAGGTTCGCGAAGCCGAACACGATCGGGGTCGCATAGAACAGCAGCATGACCGTGCCGTGCATGGTGAACAGCTGGTTGAACTGCTCATTCGACAAGAACTGCAGGCCCGGCGTGGCCAGCTCCGTTCGCATCAGCAGCGCCAGCAACCCGCCGATCAGGAAAAAGATGAAGCAGGTGACGACGTACATGATGCCGATCAGCTTGTGATCGGTCGTCGTCAGCAGCTTGTAGACCAGATTCCCTTTGGGACCGGTACGGGCCGGATACGGACGAATGGCCTCGAGTTCTCCCAAAGGGGGCGCTTCGGCTGTCAACAGCTCCTCCAAACATCCAGCGCGGACAGGGTCGCTTTACCCAACACTGATACGAATCTTAGCCCGCTATCAGCCGGCCGGCAGGCCTGGTCCTACAAACTGTCGTAATTGAGTTCCGGCGGCGCCCATCGAGCTCGGGCGGATCGCCCGCACCTGGGCAGATGTTAACGTCGAACGCGTGCAATTCGGCCGGATGCGACTGGGTCTGGTCGCTGTATCTCTGAGTGTGGCAATCGTGGTGTGCTCCGGTTGCGGGTCAAGCCAACCCGCCACCAAAGCGTCGCGTTCGGTGGCCACTCCTACCACCCAGATCGCGGGCGCCGGGGTGCTGGGAAACGACCGCAAGGCCGATGAGTCGTGCGCGCGCGAGGCGGCCGCACCCGACCCGGGGCCGGCAACCCGCCCGGCGCACAACGCCGCGGGCGTCACCCCGGATGTCGCCCAGATCTCCGCAGAACCGCAGCGCATCGTGGTGCTCTCCGGCGACCAGCTCGACGCGCTGTGTGCGCTGGGACTGCAATCCCGGGTGGTCGGTGCCGCCTTCCCGGACGGTTCCAATAGCCAGCCCTCCTACCTCGGCACCGCCGTGCACGACCTGCCGGGGGTCGGTAGCCGGACCGCACCGGATCTGAAGGCGATCGATGCGGCCCACCCGGATCTGATCCTGGGCTCAGAAGCGCTGACACCGAATTTGTATGCGCAGTTGGCGGCGATCGCCCCCACCGTGTTCACGGCGGCACCGGGGGCGGCGTGGGAGGACAATCTGCGCGGCGTCGGGGCCGCGACCGCCCGCAGCGCCGCGGTCGAGGAGCTGCTCAGCGGATTCACCCAGCGGGCCAGACAGGTGGGGACCAAACATGACGCAACCCATTTCCAAGCGTCGATCGTCCAGCTGACCCGTGACAGCATGCGGATCTATGGGTCCCGCAACTTTGCGGCCAGTGTGCTCGCCGCGGTCGGGGTGGATCGGCCCGCATCGCAGCGGTTCACCGACAAGCCTTATCTCGAGATGGGCACCACCGACGCCGAACTTGCCAACGGACCGGACTTTTCGGCCGCTGACGCCGACATCATCTACGTGTCCTGCGCCTCCCCCGCGGCCGCCGAACGAGCCGCTACCGTGCTGGACAGCGGTCCGTGGCGCAATCTGTCCGCCAACCACGACAACCGGGTCCTGATCGTCAACGACGAGATATGGCAGACGGGTGAGGGTTTGGTTGCCGCTCGGGGCATTGTCGATGACCTGCGCTGGGTGAACGCACCGATCAACTGAACGCTCGACCGGTCAGACCGGACCGCGGGCCGAGTCATAGGCTGGTGAGTGAGCGCCCTCACCTGGCCCCAGAACTTTAACTTAGCTAATCTTTACAAAAAGCGATGCTCCCGAGGATTCGAAGAGGACTTCCATGAACACCGTCTCCGCATACGCCGCCCTGTCAGCCACCGAACCGCTGACCAAGACCACGATCACCCGTCGCGACCCCGGCCCGCACGATGTGGCAATCGATATCAAGTTCGCCGGCATCTGTCACTCCGACATCCACACCGTCAAAGCCGAGTGGGGCCAGCCGAACTACCCCGTGGTTCCGGGCCACGAGATCGCCGGCGTGGTGAGCGCGGTGGGTTCGCAGGTAACCAAGCACAAGGTGGGCGACCACGTCGGTGTCGGCTGCTTCGTGGACTCCTGCCGCGAGTGCAGCTGTTGCGAGCGCGGCATCGAGCAATACTGCAAGCGCGGCGCGACCTTCACGTACAACTCGGTCGGCAAAGACGGCCAACCGACGCAGGGCGGCTACAGCAAGGCGATCGTCGTCGACGAGAGTTACGTGCTGCGCATCCCCGACGCACTGCCGCTGGATGCGGCCGCCCCACTGTTGTGCGCGGGCATCACGCTGTTTTCACCGCTTCGGCACTGGAACGCCGGGCCGGGCAAGCGAATTGCGGTGATCGGCCTGGGCGGGCTCGGGCACATGGGCGTGAAGCTGGCCACCGCGATGGGCGCCGAGGTGACCGTGTTGTCGCAGTCACTCAAGAAAATGGAAGACGGGTTGCGGCTGGGCGCCAGCCACTACTACGCAACATCGGACCCGGACACCTTCCGCAAGCTGCGCGGCAGCTTCGATCTGATCCTGAACACCGTGTCGGCGAACCTGGACATGGGCCAGTACCTCAACTTGCTGGACGTGGACGGCACGCTGGTGGAGCTGGGCATCCCGGAGCACCCCATGGAGGTGCCGGCATTCGCGCTGGCGCTGATGCGGCGCAGCCTGTCCGGATCGAACATCGGCGGGATCGCCGAGACCCAGGAGATGTTGGACTTCTGCGCCGAGCACGGCGTCACGCCCGAAATCGAGCTCATCGAGCCCGATTACATCAACGAAGCCTACGAGCGGGTGCTGGCCAGCGACGTGCGCTATCGATTCGTCATCGATACATCAAGCCTGTGACGAAAGCCCTTCGGGTGTCTCGGCGTCGCCATCCTCGGTCTCACTGAGGTCGATGCCGGCCAGCGGCCAGCCGGCGGCGGCGAGCACGCCGGCTACCCGCTGGATGTTTTCCGGTCCCGCATCGTGGTGAGTCACGTCGGTAATGAATTCCGCAATCTCGTCGCGGTTGATCACCCCGTCGGCCGTCGCGGGTGAACCCTCCGCGGTGATATCGCGCACCACCTGCCGGATTTGGTCCTCGGTCAGCGGTGTGCTGCGCAACAACGCCAACAGGGGCACCCGATCGGGCCCCGGAACGCCGTCAGGGTAGCCCGCCTGCAGCCAACGAACCACTGACCGGACGAACCGGGGGTGAGAAGACAAGGTTTTCATCACCCCACCAGTGTCACGGTAGGCGCCTCGCCAGCGCCACCGTGGGGTCCTGTCGTGTGCACAATTCACCGGCCGTTCACGGACCGCACATATATGGCGGGCCCGATGATGGCGCCTGGTGGCGCCCTAGAAGTCCCAGTCCTCGTCTTGAGTGACCACGGCCTTGCCGATCACGTAGCTCGACCCCGAGCCGGAGAAGAAGTCGTGGTTCTCGTCGGCATTGGGCGACAGCGCCGAAAGGATCGCCGGGTTCACGTCGGTCTCATCGCGCGGGAACAGGGCCTCGTAGCCGAGGTTCATCAACGCCTTGTTTGCGTTGTAACGCAAGAACTTCTTGACATCCTCGGTCAGCCCGACCTCGTCGTAGAGATCCTGGGTGTACTCGACTTCGTTGTCATATAGCTCGAAGAGCAGCTCGTAGGTGTAGTCCTTGAGCTCGGTACGCCGGGCCTCGTCGGCGGCCGCAAGCCCGCGCTGGAACTTGTAGCCGATGTAGTAGCCGTGTACAGCCTCATCGCGGATGATCAGCCGGATCATGTCGGCCGTGTTGGTCAGCTTGGCCCGGCTCGACCAGTACATCGGCAGGTAGAAGCCCGAGTAGAACAGGAAGCTTTCCAGCAGCGTGGAGGCCACCTTGCGCTTGAGCGGGTCGTCGCCCCGGTAGTACTCGAGCACGATCTCCGCCTTGCGCTGCAGGTTGGAGTTTTCCTCCGACCAGCGGAACGCGTCGTCAATCTCGGCGGTCGAGCACAGGGTGGAGAAAATCTGGCTGTAGCTCTTGGCGTGTACCGACTCCATGAACGCGATGTTGGTCAGCACCGCCTCCTCGTGGGGAGTCAGCGCGTCGGGGATCAAGCTGACCGCACCCACGGTGCCCTGAATCGTGTCCAGCATCGTCAGACCCGTGAACACCCGCATGGTCAGCTGCTTTTCACCGGCGGTCAGCGTGCCCCAGGAGGGGATGTCGTTGGATACCGGGACCTTCTCGGGCAGCCAGAAGTTGCCGGTCAACCGGTCCCAGACCTCGGCGTCTTTCTCGTCTTGGACGCGGTTCCAGTTGATCGCGGAGACGCGGTCGATCAGCTTTGCATTTCCAGTCACCGGAACTCCACTCCTCCAGGGCGATTGGGCCAAATTGGGCCAAATTGGCCAGCGCGTTGCTTAGGCCACAAACACTACCCGTAGGGGCCGACAAGGCGGCGCAACACAAGAAGTTGTGTTTGCGTGTCGCCAACCAAGCGGCTCGGAATCCAGGGCGGCCGCGCTACCAGGGCCTATCCAGAAGCCGATCAATCATGTACCGTTTGGTACATGATTACCGAGCACAGTGTCGAGATCGATGCGCCACCAGAAACCGTCTGGGCGGTCTTCAGCGATGTTGAACGCTGGCCCGAATGGACCGCCTCGGTGACCTCGCTGGCCGCACTGGATGGACCGGGCCTCGCCGTGGGCAAACGGTTCGCGATCAAGCAACCGCGGATGACCAAGCTCGTCTGGAAGGTCACCGAGATCGATCCGGGCGTCTCGTGGACATGGGAACAGCGCGGCCCCGGTGCCCTGGCGTACGCGCGCCACGACGTCACCCCCCTGCCCGGCGGCCGGACGCTGGTGCGCCAGCAAATCGACCAGCGCGGCGCATTCGGCTCCCTGGTCGGCCGGCTGATGACCAGCATGACCAAGCGCTACCTCGACATGGAGGCCAGCGGCCTGAAGAGCAGAGCCGAGCAACTCGGGCGTGCCCGTGGCGCGCACGCCTGACCTTCAGCGGCGCAGACAGCTACTGGACGCTCTGGTCGAGGACTTCGCCGCGCACGGGGTCGGCGACCGATCGCTGCGCGACGTTGCGGCGGCGGTCGGCACAAGCCATCGAATGCTGCTGCACCACTTTGGATCTCGAGACAATCTGCTGGTGGCCGTGGTCGAAGAGGTCGAGCGTCGACAGATGAGTCTGTTGCCCGAGTTGCCGACCAGCCCGGCGGAAAGTTTCACCGCGATGTGGGCCGACGTGCGTCGGCCCGAGCTGCGCCAGCTCGAGCGTCTGTTCTTCGAGTGCTACACCCGCGCCGCGCAGGGCGAAAAGCGATTCGCTCAGATGGTTCCCCGCGCGGTCTACGGCTGGCTGGCCGAGGCCAACGCCGTCACCGAGGGGTCGGCCGATCCCGCGCTGGTGCGACTCGGGCTGGCAGTCATCCGTGGCCTATTGCTCGACCTCGTTGCCACCGACGACGACGCCGGCGTGGACGCGGCCGCACGGGCCTTCGCCCAACTACTCAGCCGTTGACCGAGCTCTTGGCGCCGGCCTTGAAGAACTGATACTCCTCGGGTTTGACCGACCGAGTGGCCAGCCAGTACTGCCAGGTGTAGCCACACCAGAGCACGGTGTTGCGCCCGTGCTCATCGAGATACCAGCTGCTGCATCCGCCGCTGTTCCACACCGAGCCCGCCAGCCTGCGTTGCAGCTCCTCGTTGAAACGATCCTGCGCAGCCCGAGTGGGAGCCAGCGCTTGGGCACCCCGCTTGTCACACTTGGCGATCGCATCGGCGACGTAGTGGATCTGCGACTCGATCATGAAGACCACCGAATTGTGCCCCAATCCGGTGTTCGGGCCGAGCAGGAAAAACAGGTTGGGGACATCGGCGACGGCGATGCCGCGGTGAGCGCCGATGCCCTCCCGGTTCCACCGGTCGACCAGGTCCTCGCCGTGCTGCCCCTTGATCTGAACGTAGGTGTAGGAGTCGGTGACGTGAAACCCGGTGGCGTACACGATCACGTCGGCCTGATGTTCGACACCGTCGGCGGTCACGATGCCATTGCGGGTGATTCGCGCGATGCGGTCGGTGATCAGGCGCGTCTTCGGGTTCGCAACGGCCGGGTAGTAGCTCGACGAGTTCAGGATTCGCTTGCAGCCGATGCGGTAATGCGGGGTGAGTTTGCGGCGCAGCTCACGATCCTTCACCGACCGGCGGATGTTGTACTTGGCATAGGCCTCACCGACTTTGAGCACATTCGGCCGCTTGGTCATGCCGAAGGCCAACGCCTCCTGCGCCCAGTAGATCCCCAGGCGCGCCAGTGCGCGAAGCCCTGGAACGTTCTCCATGGCCCGGCGCAGCGCCGGCGGAATCTCCGGATTGGAACGCGGTACCACCCACGGCGGGGTGCGCTGGTAGAGCTGCAGTTCGCCGACCTGCTCGACGATCTCGGGGACGATCTGGATCGCGCTGGCGCCGGTGCCGATGATCGCCACCCGCTTGCCGGTCAGATCCACGCTGTGGTCCCACTCGGCCGAATGGAACGCCGGTCCCGCGAATTCGTCGCGGCCCTCGATCTCGGGCAAGGAGGGAATGTGCAGCGCACCGGCCCCCGAGATGAGGAACTGGGCGACATATTCGCGCCCATCGCTGGTGAACACATGCCAACGGCACTCTTCGTCATCCCAATAGGCGCGGTCGACCAGGGAGTTGAACTCGATGTAGCGGCGCAGCCCGTATTTCTCGGTAACCCCTTTGAGGTAGTCCCAGATCTCGGGTTGATAGGAGAACGGGTTGCGCCAGTCCGGCTTGGGCTCGAACGAGAACGAGTACAGGTGTGAAGGGATATCGCAGGCACAACCTGGATAGCTGTTGTCACGCCAGGTTCCACCCACGTCATCGGATTTCTCCAAGATGACGAAGTCAACGCCTTGTTGTTGGAGCGCGATGGCCATGCCGAGACCGGAGAACCCGGTGCCGATGATGACCGCGCGGGTCTTGACTGGCGGTGTGGGCGCCTGCGGTTCCCCGGATGCTGTTGTTTCTGTGCTGGGGATCACGACATCGGTCATGGCGGTCTTTCCTGTTGTGTGAGTACGCGCAGTTACGACGATAGGCGTCCACCTGAACGCGAATACCCGGTACCCCCGGTATCGGATAACACGAGTGTTATCGATAGCCGCAACGATGTCAACGGCGGTCGGCAGTCGGCGCAGGTACCGCGTCGTGAATCGGCTTGTCGGGGTCCATCGCAATGCCGAGCGCTTCCGCGGTGCCCACGATGACGCCCATCATGATCGTGGTCAGATGCGCGACGAACTGATCGTGCGGCATGCGCCGCGGACTGTCCGGTTCCGGCCCCAACCACCATTCGGTGGCCGACGCCGCCGACCCGAAGGCGGCGAAGGCGGCGAGTTCGAAGGCCGCACGGTTCAGCTTCATCTCGCGCAGCTCGTTGTTGAACATCTCCGCGAAGGTCAGCGTGATCTCTCGGCCTTCGTTGAGGGTCCGCACCGTCGCCTCGGATTGGGTCGCGAAGCGACCCTGGATGAACACGCGCAGCACGTTGGGATGTTTGTCGACCAGGCTGACGTACTCTTCGACGCTGCGCCGGATCACCTCGCGGGCCGAGTCGGTGGCCAGGTTGATCGACGGGAAGATCGACGTCCACAACATGTCGCGCAGACGCTCCCCGATCGCGACGAAGAGATCGGACTTGTCGGTGAAGTGCCGGTAGATCTTGGGCTTGGCGGTGCCGGCTTCCTCAGCGATTTCGCGGACACTGAGTTCGGGCCCCAACCGGTCGATGGCGCGAAAGGCCGCTTCGACGATCTCGTTGCGGACCTTCTTGCGGTGCTCGCGCCATCGTTCGCTGCGTGCGTCGACTTTCACCCCCGCGTCTGCATTGGGGTGGGGTCGGCTTATTCTCCGCACGTCAAATACCTTACCGTGTAGCAGTTGCTGACCTGGGCAGACATGACATGCTGCCAGGGCGGCTCGAGACGCCTCGAACCCGCGGTCGACTTACCTTCTGCGGGCCTAGAGCATGCAGGACACGCAGCCGGCGACCTCGGTTCCCTCCAGCGCCATCTGCCGCAGCCTGATGTAGTACAGGGTTTTGATCCCTTTGCGCCAGGCGTAAATCTGCGCCTTGTTGACGTCGCGGGTGGTGGCGGTGTCCTTGAAGAACAACGTCAACGAAAGCCCTTGGTCCACATGCTCAGTGGCGGCCGCATAGGTGTCGATGATCTTCTCGTAGCCGATTTCGTAGGCATCCTGGTAGTAGTCCAGGTTCTCGTTGGTCATGTAGGGCGCCGGGTAGTAGACGCGACCGATCTTGCCTTCTTTGCGGATCTCGACCTTGGAGACGATGGGGTGGATCGACGAGGTCGAGTGGTTGATGTAGGAAATCGACCCGGTCGGCGGCACCGCTTGCAGGTTCTGGTTGTAGATGCCGTGAGCTTGCACGGACTCCTTCAACCGCTGCCAGTCGTCCTGGTTGGGAATGCGGATGCCCGCGTCGGCGAAGAGCTGGCGCACCTTCTCGGTTTTCGGCTCCCAAACCCGTTCGGTGTACTTGTCGAAGAACTCCCCCGATGCGTACTTGGATTGGTCGAAACCCTTGAAGCGCGTGCCGCGTTCGACCGCGATTCGGTTGGACGCCCGCAGCGCGTGGTAGAGCACCGCATAGAAGTAGATGTTGGTGAAGTCAACGCCTTCTTCGGAGCCGTAGAAGATGTGTTCGCGGGCCAGGTAGCCGTGCAGGTTCATCTGTCCCAGACCGATGGCGTGGGAGTCGTTGTTCCCCTGCTCGATTGAGGGCACCGAGGTGATGTGCGTCTGGTCGCTGACCGCCGTCAGCGCCCGGATCGCCACCTCGATGGTCTGGGCGAAGTCCGGGGAATCCATGGTCCTGGCGATGTTCAATGAGCCCAGGTTGCAGGAAATGTCCTTGCCCACCTTGGCATACGACAAGTCGTCGTTGAACAACGACGGCGTGGACACCTGCAGGATCTCCGAGCACAAGTTGCTGTGGGTGATCTTGCCCTCAATGGGGTTGGCCCGGTTCACCGTGTCTTCGAACATGATGTAGGGGTAGCCGGACTCGAACTGCAGCTCGGCCAGCGTCTGAAAGAACTCTCGCGCTTTGATCTTGGTCTTGCGGATGCGCGAGTCGTCGACCATCTCGTAGTACTTCTCGGTCACCGAGATGTCGGCGAACGGCACACCGTAGACGCGTTCGACGTCGTAGGGCGAGAAGAGGTACATGTCGTCGTTGCGCTTGGCCAACTCGAAGGTGATGTCCGGGATCACCACCCCCAGGCTCAGGGTCTTGATCCGGATCTTCTCGTCGGCGTTCTCGCGCTTGGTGTCCAGGAAGCGGTAGATGTCGGGATGGTGCGCGTGCAGGTACACCGCGCCGGCACCCTGACGCGCCCCCAGCTGGTTGGCGTAGGAGAACGAGTCCTCGAGCAGCTTCATGATCGGGATGACGCCCGACGACTGATTCTCGATGTTTTTGATCGGCGCACCATGCTCGCGAATGTTGGTCAGCAGCAGCGCTACTCCCCCACCCCGCTTGGATAGCTGCAACGCGGAGTTGATCGATCGTCCGATCGACTCCATGTTGTCCTCGATGCGCAGCAGAAAGCAGCTCACCGGCTCGCCGCGCTGCTTCTTTCCGGAGTTCAAAAAGGTCGGCGTCGCCGGCTGGAACCGACCGTCGATGATTTCGTCGACGAGCTTCTCGGCCAACGTCGCATCACCGGAGGCCAGCGTCAGCGCCACCATGACCACGCGGTCCTCGAAGCGTTCCAGGTAACGCTTGCCGTCGAAGGTCTTCAACGTGTAGGAGGTGTAGTACTTGAACGCCCCCAAGAACGTCGGGAACCGGAACTTCTTTGCGTAGGCGCGATCGAGCAGCGTCTTGACGAAGTTGCGCGAGTACTGATCGAGCACCTCACGCTCGTAGTAGTTCTCGCGGATCAGATAGTCGAGCTTCTCGTCCTGGTTGTGGAAGAAGACCGTGTTCTGGTTGACGTGCTGCAGGAAAAACTGACGTGCGGCAAGAACGTCCCTGTCGAACTGAATCTTGCCGTCCGCGTCGTACAGATTCAGCATCGCGTTGAGCGCGTGGTAGTCCGTTTCCCCGGGCAGCGCGTGCGCGCTGGTGGTTACAGGCTCTGCAGTGACGGTTGGTGACACGTCTGTTCCTTCCAGAAATCGGCAAGTCCCGCGCGGACGGCGGCGACGTCGTCCGCGGTACCCATCAGTTCGAAGCGGTAGAGATACGGAACACCGCATTTGCGGGACACCACGTTGCCCGCATAGGCGAATTCGGCACCGAAGTTGTTGTTGCCGGCGGCGATCACGCCCCGGATCAGCGATCGGTTGTGTTCGTTGTTCAAAAAGGCGATGACCTGTTTGGGGACATAGCCGCCGGCGTTGGAGCCCAGATCGAGGTCCGGGTTAGCCCGGCCGCCCCCGTAGGTGGGCAGTATCAGCACGTACGGCTCGTCGACCTCGATACGGCCGTGCAGGGGTATCCGCGTGGCGGGAAGACCTAGCTTCTGCACGAAGCGGTGGGTGTTCTCCGAGACGCTGGAGAAATAGACCAGGTTGCACGGCTCCACCACAGCCTCCTTCGCTATCGTCTGCCCCGCTGTGCGCCGGGCGCCGCTATGCGCTCAGCGCCGACTTGGCGAGCGCCTTGATGCGGTCGGGCCGAAAACCGGACCAGTGGTCGTCGCCGGCCACCACGACGGGCGCCTGCAGGTAGCCCAGCGCCATCACGTAGTCGCGCGCCTCCGGGTCCAGGCTGATGTCGACCTTGTCGTAGTCGATGCCCTGCTTGTCCAGTGCCTTGTAGGTGGCGCTGCACTGCACGCATGCGGGCTTGGTGTACACGGTGATGGTCATGGGTGTACCGCTCCTTTGCGGAAGTCGGGGAGTCTGGCCTGTTGGGACTGGCAACGATTTGGGTTGTGCGTCTTCGCTATGTTTCAGCGGCCCGGCAAGCCCCCAAATTCCCGTTGCGCGGCCGCCATGTCCGTCGACCTGGCGATGCCGATCCCGGGAAGTTCCTCGAATCCCGTGAATCTGCTGGGAACCGGTGAACCTGGGTTCTGTCGGTCCTCGAAACACTACACCTAGGGGGTGACAACGAGAAGAGGTACAAGATGTTCGGAATGACATTTTTGAAATTCCCTGGTCGTAAGGCTGTGTCGGACGTCGACACGGCGTGTCGCAGATCACAAACCCGCCGGCCGCGTCGTCCACGAATGGTGTACCACCGACCACCGACAGCGGCGCGGTCCAGTCGCACCGAGCCGACCAGCAGCAAACGCGCCGATGTGCCGCCCGGCGGCGCTGCGCTCGTAGCCCCTGGCGCCCGGGCCACCGGCGCAAACGCCGGCCGCGCTACGTGCGACTACGGACCGGTCCCCCTGAAGAAGAAGCCGGAGAGTCTGGTTCCGGCGTTGGCGACCCCGGAGACAAAGGCCGGCGTCACCGAGCCCGTGTTGCCGAACCCGGAGATAGTACTGCCCAGGTTCAAGATGCCCGACTGCAGTGCGCCGACATTGAGTAGGCCGGAGCTGCCCGCACCGGTAACCGAGGCGAAGTTCAGGAAGCCTGAATTGCCGACGCCGTAGTTGCCCACCCCGGACTCGCTGCCCTCCCCCGAGTTGAGCAGACCAGACGATGGGTTGGTGGTCGAGTTGAAGAAGCCCGGAGTCCCGTCGATCAGACCTTGGTGGTCGCCATCGACGAAGAAGCCGTTGCTGTAGTTGCCGGAAATGAACGCGCCGGTGTTGACGTCGCCGCTGTTGGCCAGGCCGGTGTTGTAGTCGCCCGAGTTGAGGTAACCGGTGTTGTGATCACCGGAGTTGAAGCTGCCGGTGTTGGTGCTGCCCGTGTTGAATCCACCGGAGTTGTAGTTGCCCGCGTTGCCCACACCGGTGTTGACCAGGCCCGTGTTGAACAGGCCGGTGTTGGTGGCCCCCGCGTTGCCGATGCCGGTGTTGTAGTTCCCGGAGTTGCCGATCCCGAAGCTGCCGGTGCCCGAGTTGAACAACCCGATGTTGCCGGTGCCCGAGTTGAACAACCCGATGTTGCCGGTGCCCGAGTTGAACAACCCGATGTTGCCGGTGCCCGAGTTCAGCGCCCCGAACCCGACCTGCCCATCCCCGCTGAGCCCAATCCCGATGTTGTTGCTGCCCGTATTGGCGAAACCGAAATTGTTGAAGCCGGCATTGCCCACACCCACGTTGTGGTCACCCGCATTGCCGAAACCAACATTCGAGTCACCCAGGTTGCCCAGGCCGATGTTGTAGTCACCCAGGTTGCCCGGACCGATGTTGTGGTCGCCCAGGTTCCCGAAGCCAAGGTTGAAGCTGCCCACATTGCCGCCACCGACGTTGCCGAAACCGATGTTTCCGCTGCCAATGTTTGCACTGCCGAAGTTTGCGCCGCCCAGGTTGAGGTCGCCGATGTTTGCGCTACCCAGGTTTGCAAACCCAAGGTTCGCGAAGCCCAAGTTATGAATCCTGCTGGCCCCGCGGAACACGCCGGCTAGGTCGACGCCCGTATTTGCAATACCCGAAACATTGGCCACCGCTGTCGGATCCAGCGTGGTCGAGTTGTATATGCCAGATATGGTATTGCCCACGTTGGCCATGCCGGACTGCAGTGCGCCATCGTTGATGAAGCCGGAGTTTCCGAGGCCGCCGATACCGGTGTTTGCGAAGCCGGAGTTATTGGCTCCGAGGTTGATCAGACCCGAGAGGCTGCCCGCACCGGAGTTGAAGAAGCCCGAGGTAGGACCGGTTCCGGAGTTGAAGAAGCCCGACGAGGGGCTGGTGGTCGAGTTGGCGAATCCGGGGCCGGGGAAGCTGAACAGCGGAATTTCGTAGGGACCGAACGTTCTGGGACCCACTTCGTAGTGATAGAGCTGATCCCAAACAAAATTCAGCGCAATGGGGTCGGTGGTGGTCTCATCGACGGTGATCGGGCCAAAATCATAGAAAATCGGGATGGGGGTTCCGTTGATATATACCAACGCATCCAGGGGCAAACTGGGAATCGTGAACTCTTGTATGGTGATGGGTCCGATGGCGCCGGTGAATGGTATGTACACGGGAATATCGAGGGTGCCGTATGCGGGGAACTCGGACACCGTGATCGAGTAGGACCAACCGATCAAGTTCTGATAATCGCCTCTGGCGAAGAATCCGTTGCTGTAATTTCCGGAGATGAATGCGCCCGTGTTGACGTCACCGGCATTGACAAAACCGGTGTTGTAGTCACCCGAGTTGAGGTAACCGGTGTTGTAGTCACCCTGGTTAAGCCCGCCGGTGTTGTAGTCGCCCGGGTTGAAACTGCCGGTGTTGGTGCTGCCCGTGTTGAAGCCGCCGGAGTTGTAGTTGCCCGCGTTGCCCACACCGGTGTTGACCAGACCCGCATTCAACAGGCCGGTGTTGGTGGCGCCCGCGTTGCCGATGCCGGTGTTGTAGTCACCGGAGTTGCCGATCCCGAAGTTGCCCGTCCCCGAATTGAACAACCCGATGTTGTCGGTCCCGGAGTTGAACAACCCGATGTTGCCGGTGCCCGAGTTCAGCGCCCCGAACCCGACCTGCCCATCCCCGCTGAGCCCAATCCCGATGTTGTTGCTGCCCGTATTGGCGAAACCGAAATTGTTGAAGCCGGCATTACCCACACCCACGTTGTGGTCACCCGCATTGCCGAAACCAATACTCGAGTCACCCAGGTTCCCCAGGCCGATGTTGTAGTCACCCAGGTTGCCCGGACCGATGTTGTAGTCGCCGATATTGCCCGAGCCCACATTGAAGCTGCCGATATTGCCGCTACCGACGTTGCCGAAACCGACGTTGCCGAATCCGACGTTGCCGGCGCCGTTGTTGGCGAAGCCCACGTTGACGGGGACCTGGCCTGCGGTCCCGCGTAGCAGGCCGGCGAGGTTGTGGCCGATGTTTCCGATGCCCGAGACGTGGGCGGGCACCGCAAGGCCAGTGTTGTACACGCCCGACATGGTGTTACCCAGGTTGGCGATTCCCGATTGCAGCGCACCGACATTCTGATAGCCCGAACTTCCGAAGGCCAGATTCAGCAATCCCGAGTTATCGGCGCCGGAGTTGCCGAATCCAGAGGCACTGCCTGCACCGGAATTGAAGAATCCCGACGATTGGGTCGCCGTGGTGTTCCCGAAACCCGGAGCCGCCGGAATATCGATAAACGAGAACGTTACGGGGCCGGCGACCCCGCCGGCTTTGATGCCGACAACAGTGTCGGGTCCACCCATGAGCAATGAGAAGGCAGGGCCGCTGAGGGTGATGTCCGGCAGGGTAACGGGCCCGAAAGTACCGTTCGATTGCGGAAGTAGTCCGAAAGTGTCGAAGTGAATTGCGGGGAACGTGGCCGAGTGGATGGTCGTATCGCCGGCGGTGGCGGTGGCGGGGATGTTGACCGGTATCTGCGCTTCGAGCTGTGCGGGCAGTGCCGGGATGGTGAAACCGTAGGAGAAGCCGACCAGTCCTTGGTGGTCGCCGCGCCAGAAGGCGCCGTTGCTGTAGTCGCCGGAGATAAACGCACCGGTGTTAACGTCGCCGCTGTTGGCCAGACCGGTGTTGTAGTTACCCGGGTTGAGGTAGCCGGTGTTGTAGTCACCGGAGTTGAAGCTGCCGGTGTTGGTGTGCCCGGCGTTGAAGCCACCGGAGTTGTAGTTGCCCGCGTTGCCCACACCGGTGTTGACCAGACCCGCATTCAACAGGCCGGTGTTGGTGGCGCCCGCGTTGCCGATGCCAGTGTTGTAGTCACCGGAGTTGCCGAGCCCGAAGTTGCCCGTCCCCGAATTGAACAACCCGATGTTGTCGGTGCCGGAGTTGAACAACCCGATATTGCCGGTGCCCGAGTTCAGCGCCCCGAACCCGACCTGCCCATCCCCACTGAGCCCAATCCCGATGTTGTTGCTGCCCGTATTGGCGAAACCGAAATTGTTGAAGCCGGCATTGGCCACACCCAGGTTGTGGTCACCCGCATTGGCAAAGCCAATACTCGAGTCACCCAGGTTCCCCAGGCCGATGTTGTAGTCACCCAGGTTGCCCGGACCGATGTTGTAGTCGCCGATGTTGCCCGAGCCCACATTGAAGTTGCCCGCATTGGCGCTACCCACATTGCCGAAACCGATATTGCCCAAGCCCAGATTGAACCGCGCGTGCCCGGTGACGTCGCGGAAGAATCCCGCCAGCTCACTGCCCAGATTGCCCACACCCGAGACATGCGCCGGCACGCCCAGACCGGTGTTGAACGCACCCGAGACCGTGTCCCCCAGGTTGGCCAAGCCCGACTGCAGCGCGCCCGCATTCTGCGCACCCGAATTTCCGGAACCGAAATTCACCAAGCCCGAGGTGTGATCGCCGAAATTGCCGAACCCCGAGACGCTACCGTCGCCGGAATTGAAAAAGCCCGACGACGGGCTCGTCGTCGAGTTCCCGAAACCTGGCGCCGCCGGGATATCGATGATCGTGATCTTGGCCGGCCCCAGGGTCCCGCCGATACCGATGTCGATCGAGGTGGTTGGACCACCGATGTTTCCGGTCAGCGTTGGTCCGGTTATCCGAATCGGCGGAAGGACTATTGGGCCGACGTCGCCGACGTGTATGGGAGTGAAGACATAGACGTTGAGTGGGAATTCGGGAATTCGGACCCGCGGGGTGTTGATGTCACCAATCGTGCCATTGATCGGTATATCGATCGGAATGCTTATTTCGGCGTGGCCTGGGGTTTCGGGGATGTTGATCGCGTAGGAGAAGCCGACCAGTCCTTGGTGGTCGCCGCGCCAGAAGGCGCCGTTGCTGTAGTCGCCGGAGATGAACGCACCGGTGTTGACGTCGCCGCTGTTGGCCAGACCGGTGTTGTAGTTACCCGGGTTGAGATAGCCGGTGTTGTAGTCACCGGAGTTGAAGCTGCCGGTGTTGGTGTGCCCGGCGTTGAAGCCGCCGGAGTTGTAGTTGCCCGCGTTGCCCACACCGGTGTTGACCAGACCCGCATTCAACAGGCCGGTGTTGGTGGCGCCCGCGTTGCCGATGCCAGTGTTGTAGTCACCGGAGTTGCCGATCCCGAAGTTGCCCGTCCCCGAATTGAACAACCCGATGTTGTCGGTGCCGGAGTTGAACAACCCGATATTGCCGGTGCCCGAGTTCAGCGCCCCGAACCCGACCTGCCCATCCCC